>QZIJ01000066.1 GCA_003598975.1 Anaerolineaceae bacterium
ACACTTCCCATTTACCTGAACGCCCTGACGAGAAAAGGAATCCACCTCGTCACGGTCAACGATTACCTCGCCCGCCGCGATGCGCGCTGGATGGGACAGATCTACCATTTCCTGGGCCTCTCGGTGGGCATCCTGCAAATGGCCTCCGCCACCGAAAATGGAAAGAAGGCTTTCCTCTACGACCCCACGCGCGAATCCCCGCACGAAGACCAACACCACCTCCGCATGGTGGACCGCGCCGAAGCCTACGCGGCAGACGTCACCTACGGCACTAACTCCGAGTTCGGCTTCGATTACCTGCGCGACAACATGACCATGCGCATCGAAGACCGCGTCCAACGCGGCCACCACTACGCCATCGTAGACGAAGTGGACAACGTGCTCATTGACGAAGCGCGCACGCCGCTCATCATCTCTGGCCCCGCCTCGGGCGATCTCGAATGGTACACAAAGATGGCGCAGGTGGTGAAAGCGCTCAAACCCGAGGACTACGAAGTCAGCGAAAAAGACCGCTCCATCTCCCTGACGGAAGTCGGCATCGCGCACGTGGAACAGATCCTCGGACAGCCGCTTCAGGACCCCGAACGACCCGAGGATGTGACCCCCGAGCAGGCGCGTCTCCTCGGCTACCTCGAACAGGCTCTGCGCGCCCAGCATCTCTTCCGCCGCAATCGCGAGTACCTCGTGCAGGGCGGCAAAGTCATCATCGTGGACGAGAACACTGGCCGCATGATGCCAGGACGACGCTGGAGCGACGGCTTGCATCAGGCCGTCGAAGCAAAAGAAAACGTCCGCATCGAGCCTGAGAGTGTGACGTACGCTACCATCACATTGCAAAACTACTTCCGCATGTACGAAAAACTGGCGGGCATGACAGGCACCGCACTCACCGAAGCGGAAGAATTTGACAAGATCTACAAACTCGAAGTCACCCCCATCATCACCAACCTCGAATACCAGGCCTCGCGTCCCGACTCCCCGCTGGTGGAAGTGAAAGACAAGGATGAGGAAGGCTATCCCGTCACCTACTTCACCCGCAGAGTCTCCCCCCCCACTGGGGGGACGGGAGAGGGGTCAGAACGCAAACCCCTCTACTGGCGCCGCAAAGACTACCCCGACATCATCTTCCGCACCGCCGAAGCCAAACAACGCGCGGTCGTGACCGAAATTGTCCGCCACCACGTAATGGGGCGTCCCCTGCTGATCGGCACCACCTCCGTCGAAAGTTCGGACTTCCTCTCCTCGCGTCTGCGCGCCGATCCCGTGCGCCGTTTGTTGCAGGTTTTGCTGATCCGCAAATTGTGGTTCGAACAGAACAAGCGCGAGGAAGATGGACTACGCGTCCCCGAACTGGAGCCGCTCAATGTCCCCCTCGAAAAGCT
Source organism: Anaerolineaceae bacterium (assembly GCA_003598975.1). Taxonomy (GTDB): domain Bacteria; phylum Chloroflexota; class Anaerolineae; order Anaerolineales; family Villigracilaceae; genus Denitrolinea. Next base: position 1,383 of record QZIJ01000066.1, read on the forward strand.
GGACCCGTCCGCGTTGCGTCAATTTGCAAAACCGCTCGGGCTGACAACCATCAACCTCGAAGACGCGGAGAACATGCCGCGCCTGCTCGAAATCCTGTCCCTGCTTGAGAGCGACATCCCTCGCTTGAAGAATGTCTTCGCAGGCGGCATCCCTCACCAGGTCCTGAACGCGCGCAGGCATACCGAGGAGAGTCAGATCATCGCGGGCGCGGGCGCGTTCGGCGCGGTCACCATCGCCACATCCATGGCGGGCCGCGGCGTGGACATCAAACTCGGCGGCGAGATTGACGAAACCGACGTTTCATTTACAAAAGATTTTCTGCACAGCGCGGGAGTCGCGACTCCCTACGGCATGTCGAACCCCGAGGCGCTCGAAGCGCTCATCGCCCATTTACTGCGCGAAGAAAATGTGGACTTCAATGCCGACGGCAACCGCCGCGAATATTTTGCCAAAGCCCGCGCCGCACTCGTGGAAAAATATGGAAAGACGGGTAGCGACGACTGGGCGCAACTCTCCAACATCTTCTACACCAATCTCGGCCTCGGACTCAAAGCCTCTGAAAGTCTCGCCGCGTTCTGGAAACACACCGAGCAGGAACTGATCGTGCGCGCCCTCGGCGGACTTGCCGTCCTCGCCACCGAACGCCACGAAGCGCGCCGCATTGACAACCAGTTGCGCGGTCGTTCCGCGCGCCAGGGCGACCCAGGTTCCTCGCGCTTCTACCTTTCGATGGAAGATGACCTCATGCGCATCCAGGGCGGCCAGCAGGTAAGCGCCATGATGGAACGACTCAAAGTGGACGACGCCTTCCCGCTCGAAGTAAAACTCGTCAGCAACCTCATCGAACAGTCACAGCACCGCGTCGAGGGCGCCAACTTCGACGTCCGCAAGCACCTGCTCGAATACGATGATGTCCTCAACAAGCAACGCACGCAAATTTACAGTCAGCGCGACCGCATCTTCAGCAAAGAAGACCTGCGCGACGACATTCAGGAAATGCTCGAAGCGGAAGTAAAAAAGCGCGTGGAGGCCGCGCACGAAGACGAGGAAAACTTCTGGCGACTCCCCGCCTGGCTCGAACAGGTGCAACCGACCTTCCAGATCGTCGGGCAGGGACTCTTCCCCTCGTACCCGATGAAAACGATTCTGGACGAATTCGCCGCTTCCTCCGACCCCAAATCGGCCGCTGTCCAATTGGCGAATCGCACGCTGGCGATTGAACACTCCCACCTGCAAAAAGCCATCGAGACCTCCGCCCAACGCGCGGACGAAGCGCTCGAAACACAACTGAAAGAACGCGAAGACATCCTCGACATCTTCTTCTCTGGCCTGCGCGACAATGAAGAGCAACCCAAAGCCCAGCAAATGCTGGAAGAGTTGCAGTCCATCGTACGCCTGCCTATCAAATTAGATAACAATCAACTGCGCGGACTGGTCAATGAACCTGAATCTATCCAAGAGGAAATCCGCGAACTGGTAGCGAGCCAACTGACCGATCTGGCTGTGACGCGTCTCGTCGGTGCAGTGGAAAATCGCCTGGGCGAATCGCTGGGGTTCTCGAAAGACGATCTCGCCGAAATGGCCTGGGAGGACATCACAGCCGAAGTGACAGCGCGCGCCGAGTCCACGCTGGCGCGTCAACGCGAACGATTCGCGGGAACAAGCGGCATTCTCGCCCGCGATGCGGATTTCCTGCTTCAGCGCGAAAATCTGGCGGACGATTCGTCCAAACTGCGCTTCCTGCTGGCGCTCTCGCAGGGACAGCGCAACATCTTCGACACGCGCACGCATCGGCAGATCAAACAGGTCTATCAGCGCTTCAATTACAGTTTCCTCGCTGCGGAGTTGATGCAGGACATGTCCGTGGACGAATTGGTAGAAAGCGTCCTCGTCCATCTGGAAGGTGCGGAGGACGCGTTGACTCTCGCCTGGGGACGGGAAGATGCCCTTCGTCGCGGCGAGACGGCCAAAGGTCAGGAAGAAGCGAGCGAGCAGGGATTCCGTCTGCTTAACGAGGCGCACCGTCGCCTGTTGCTGTCTGCCATCACTGAGTTGTGGGTGGATTATCTGACGCGCGTCGAGGCCTTAAGAGTCTCGATAGGTCTGGAAGCCTACGCCCAGCGCGATCCGCTGGTACAATATAAAACCCGCGCATCAGAGATGTTCCAGGGATTGCTGGAAGATATTCGCGGCGCAGTGATCGGGCGGCTGTTCGCCATCCAGCGCCGCCCCAATCTAGAAGCGCTGGAGGAGACTGCGGTCGACTCGAACGAGACCCAGCCCGCCACACAACCATCAGGCAAAAAGAAACGCAAACGACATTAATCCAACGGATAGGTTGTCTGTGAAATTATCACACACTGAAACTGACGTATTCCGCGTCTACCCCAAAGTGGAACTGCACCGTCATCTCGAGGGTACATTGCGCATCGAGACGATGCTGGAGATCGCGCGCAAACACAGCATCACCGTGCCTGCCAGCCTGAGCGGATTGGTACAGGTGCAGGATGGCGATCCGCAAACGTTCCAGAATTTTCTTGCCAAGTTCAACACTCTGCGGCTGTTCTATCGCTCGCCCGATGTGATTGACCGCATCACGCGCGAAGCCGTGGAGGATGCGGCCAGCGACAATGTGCGCTACCTGGAGTTGCGCTTCAACCCTGTGGCGCTCAGTCGCGCTGAGCGGTTCCCCATGCACGATGTGATGAATTGGGTGGTGACGAGTGCGCGCGAGTCCGCGAAGAAATACAAGATGAAGGTCGGACTGATCGCCTCGGTGAACCGTCACGAAAGCACCGAACTGGCCGAGCAGGTAGCCTGGCTGGCGGCGGAGCACGTCAAAAATGGCGTGGTCGGGATGGACCTGGCAGGCAATGAGGCGGAATTTCCTGCCCAGCCATTTGCAGGGATTCTCAAAGAGGCGCGCCAGGCGGGGTTGCACATAACCGTCCACGCAGGGGAATGGGCGGGCGCGAAGAACGTGCGAGAGGCGATTGATGAACTCGGCGCTGAGCGGATCGGTCACGGCGTGCGCGTGCTGGAGGATGGCTACACGACAGCACTTGCAAAAGAGCGCGGCACGGTCTTCGAGGTGTGCGTCACCAGCAACATGCAATCGGGTGTGATCCCCGCGGGACAGAAGCATCCCCTGCCCAAAATGCTGGAGGCAGGACTGAACGTCACCATCAACACCGACGACCCATCCGTTTCGCGCATCACGCTCAGCCACGAGTACCGCGTTATCTGTACTGAACTGGGCATGTCAGTGGATACGCTCAAGCAACGCATTGTGGCCGCGGCGCAGGCTTCGTTCTTGCCCGCGAAGGATAAGGAAGAGCTTGTCAAGAGCGTCAAGAAAGAGTTGAAGTTGTAATTCGGTACACGGATAAATACGGACGCTTCGCGTACGGAGTCGCACGGATTTCTTCTTTAAAAAAATCCGTGTACAGAGAATTATCACCACGAAGACCCGAAGGGTAGCAAAGGCGCTCCTTTGTACTTTTCGTGATTTTGTGGTGAAAGATCACCACTACCAAAGGAGTCAGCCATGAACGATCTATTTAAGTCCCGCGACGTATTGAAGGTGGGAAACAAGGAATACGTCATCTTCCGTCTCGACGCATTGGAGAAGGCAGGTTTAACGAAACTCGGCAAACTGCCGTATTCGATTCGCGTCGTACTCGAAGCCGCGCTGCGCCAGTGCAATGACAAGGAAATCACGCAAGCCGATGTGAAAAACATTGCAGCGTGGACCCCCCTCTCATCCCCCCTAAAGGGGGGAAGCCGCCCAGGCATCCCCTTCCTGCCCGCCCGCGTTGTGATGCAGGACTTTACAGGCGTGCCCGCTATTGTTGATCTGGCCGCCATGCGCACTGCAGTTGCCCGTCTCGGCGGCGATCCGAAGAAGATCAATCCCCTTGTCCCTGTCGACCTCGTCATTGACCATTCGGTACAGGTGGATTTTTTCGCCACAGCCGACGCGCTCAACCGCAACACCGAAGTCGAATTCCAGCGCAACCGCGAACGCTATGAATTTCTCAAGTGGGGGCAGAAGGCCTTCCACAATTTCCGCGTCGTCCCGCCGATGACGGGTATCGTGCATCAGGTCAATCTTGAGCATCTCGCGCAGGTTGTGATGATCAAGCAGACCTCGGAGTTCTCGGAGAACTCCGAGGTCTCGGTCGCCTTCCCCGACACCGTCGTCGGCACCGACTCGCACACCACCATGATCAACGGCCTCGGCGTGGTCGGCTGGGGCGTGGGCGGCATCGAAGCCGAAGCCGTGATGCTCGGCCAACCCATGGACATGCTCCTGCCCGACGTGATCGGTTTCAAACTCACGGGCAAACTCAAAGAAGGCGTCACCGCCACCGACCTCGTCCTCACCGTCACGCAGATGCTCCGCAAAAAAGGCGTGGTGGACAAGTTCGTCGAATTCTTCGGCGCGGGCCTCGACTCGATGTCCCTCACCGACCGCGCCACGATCGCGAACATGGCTCCCGAATATGGCGCGACCATCGGCTACTTCCCCGTCGACGCGGAGACGCTTCGCTACATGAAACTGACGGGCCGCTCCGACGAAACCATCGCCCTGACCGAATCTTACATGCGCGCGCAGGGACTCTTCCGAGACGCGAACAGCCCCGACCCCGATTTTACCGACACGCTCGAACTGGACCTCGGGACGGTCGTCCCCTCCCTCGCGGGACCCAAACGCCCACAGGATCGCGTCCCCCTCACCGAGATGCAGGACACCTTCCGAAAAGCGTTAACCGCCCCCGTGAAGGAACGCGGCTATGAACTCTCTGGCGACGCGTTGACCCGCGAAGCCACGTTTGGAACGAATGGTGGAACACAGAAGATGAAGCACGGCGCGGTCGTGATCGCTGCCATCACATCCTGCACGAACACGTCCAACCCGTCTGTGCTGATCGCGGCGGGACTGGTCGCGAAGAAGGCCGTCGAAAAGGGACTGAACGTCAAGCCTTACGTCAAGACCTCGCTCGCGCCTGGTTCGCTGGTCGTGACCGAATATCTCAAGAGCGCGGGATTAATCGAACCGCTCTCGAAACTCGGATTCAACGTGATCGCCTACGGATGCACAACCTGCATCGGCAACTCAGGGCCGCTCCCTGGCGAAGTAGCGAAAGCGGTGACAGGTTCAGATATCGTCGCGGCGGCGGTTATCTCGGGCAACCGCAACTTCGAGGGCCGCGTCCATCCGCTCGTCAAAGCAAACTATCTCGCGTCACCTCCGCTGGTCGTCGCCTACGCGCTGGCTGGGACGGTGGATATTGACCTCGTCAACGAACCGCTCGGCACGGACAAAAACGGCGCGGCCGTTTACCTGAAAGATTTGTGGCCAACGCAAAAAGAGATCAGCGACGCGATCGAGGCCAACGTCAAAGCCGAGATGTTCAAAGAAAAATACGCCGACGTGTTCGCAGGCTCGGACATGTGGCAGGCCATTCAGGTCAAGGAAGGCGACCTGTTCGAGTGGAGCGAGGCGTCCATGTACATTCATCACCCGCCCTACTTCCAATCGCTGACTTTGGATATCCCCTCGATCCAGCCGATCCAGGGCGCACGCGTCCTCGGTCTCTTCGGCGATTCGATCACCACCGACCACATCTCCCCCGCTGGCAACATCGCCGCCGACTCTCCCGCTGGAAAATTCTTGCAGGAGCGTGGCGTCCAACCCAAGGACTTCAACCAATACGGCACGCGCCGCGGCAATGACCTGGTGATGGCGCGCGGCACATTCGCGAACATCCGTTTGAAGAACATCATGGTCGCGCCGAAGGAAGGCAACTGGACGAAGTTCAACGGACAGGAAATGCCGATCTTCGACGCGGCGATGAAATATCAGGAGGCGGGCGTCCCGACCATTGTCCTCGCGGGCAAGGAATACGGGACAGGTTCCAGCCGCGACTGGGCCGCGAAGGGTCCGATGTTGCAGGGCGTGAAAGCCGTCATCGCTGAATCGTTCGAACGCATCCACCGCTCCAATTTGGTAGGCATGGGAATCCTGCCCCTGCGATTCGCCGAAGGGCAGAACGCCGAGTCCCTCGGTCTGGATGGAAGCGAGGTCTTCGACATCGAAGGCCTGAACGACAAGGTGTCGCCCAAGGCGGAGTTGACCGTCAAGGCGAAGAAGTCCGATGGAAAGGTTATCGAGTTCAAAGCCACCGCGTTGTTGAATACGGATGTGGAAGTGAACTACTTCCGCAACGGAGGCATTCTCCATACGGTGTTGAGGAATTTGGTGAAGTAGCGATTGGTAATTCGCGAATTAACAAAAAGAGACTCGTCGTGAGGCGAGTCTCTTTTTGTTATGTGGGAAGTAAAATCTACTTCAATAGCGCGGAACTCGCCATCACGAACAAGGCTTGCGGGATGAAACTCAGAACCACCGTCGCGAGAGCGGAGAGTCCCCAGGTGAAATCGAGCCAGAACTCGCGCTCGACGGTCGGTTCGCCCTCGTGCATGTACATGGTGACGACAACACGCAAGTAGTAGTATGCGGAGATGAGCGAGGTCACCACGCCGATGACGGCCAACCAGACAAAACCGCCACTGAGCACCGCGCGGAAGAGATAGAACTTTCCGACGAGGCCGAGCGTGGGCGGGAAGCCGATCAGCGAGAGCATGAAGACGGTCATCGCGGCGGCGAGGACGGGGTGCTTCTTCGCCAGTCCCGCGTAATCGCTGATGGCGAGTCCGCGTCCCTCGGATTTTTCCATGGCGATGACGACGCCCCACGCGCCGAAGTTGGTGACCGCGTAGGCGACGAGGTAGAACAATCCCGCGGCAATCGAAACAGGCGCGACATCGGGGTTGCCGTACGGGACGAAAGCCATCAAGATGTAGCCCGCGTGCGCGATACTGGAGTAGGCCAGCATGCGTTTGATATCACTCTGCGAGATGGCGAGCAGGTTGCCGCCGATCATCGTCAGCGCGGAGAGCGCCCAGAGGATGTCGGTCATGTCCACGGCGAGGGCGGGGAAGGCAGTGGAGAAGACGCGCAGGAGGGCGGCGAAACCCGCAATCTTGGCGCCTGCGGCCATGAAGCCAGTGACGGAGGTCGGTGCGCCCTGATATACGTCAGGCGTCCACATGTGGAAGGGGACGGCCGCGACCTTGAAGCCGAATCCAACGAGGATGAGGGCCGCGCCGATGGTCAGGAGCAGGCCCGAGGTCGGGGCGGAAGCGAGGATGCCCGCCAAGTTGGTTGTCCCCGTCGCGCCGAAGACCAGCGCGATCCCGTAGACGACGAATCCTGTCGAGAACGCACCGAGCAGGAAATATTTAAGTCCCGATTCTTCCGAGGCAGATTGCGTGCGGTTGAAGGCTGCCAGCACGTAGAGCGGGATGGAGAGCATTTCGAGGGCGAGGAAGACCATGATGAGATCGGCGGCCTGCACCATGAGCATCATACCGATCACGCTGAAGAGCAGGAGGGTGTAGTATTCGCCGCGCTCCAGTCCCATGCGTTTGACGTAGCCGAAGGCCAGCGCTACGCCGAGTAGGCCGCAGACGAGTTGCAGGGCATTGAGAAAGGTTGAGAAGCCATCTTGCACGACCATGCCGCTGAATCCAGTGCTGGCAGGCCCGCCGAGTTGGGCGAGGGTCACACCAAGGGTAACGGCGAGGCCCGCGGCGGCCAACGTAGCAGTGATCCACTTCTGGGTTTTGGGAATGAACAAATCCACCAGCAGAAGCACACAGGCCCAGACAGTCAGGATGGTCAGTGGGAGGATGGTTTGAAAGTCGGAAGATTGAGGCATAGCATCCTTTTACCGTCATTGCGAGCGCTTTTTGCGAAGCAATCCCCTACTCGTGCGAGGAGATTGCTTCGGCGGAAGAACGCCGCCTCGCAATGACGAACACAAAAATTAGTGCATCGCCATCGCGGCGGCTTGCAAGGCGGCAACCATCTTGTCCACGGCGGGGGCCATGAGGTTGAAGAACGGCGCGGGGTAGAGGCCGATCCAGAAGATGAAGATGAGAATGGGGACGATGGTGAGGATCTCGCGCCAGTTCAGGTCGCGGAGGGCATGTCCGTGCTTCTTGACCTCGTCCACGATCTCGCCTTGCGGACCGAGGAACATGCGTTGGAACATGAACAGGATGTAGATGGCGGCCATGATGACGCCGAGGGCGGATAGTCCCGCCCACCAAACGCCGCCCATCGGGGCGAATGAGCCACCGTCCATGCCTGCGCCCCACGCGCCAAGCAGGATGGTGAACTCGCCGACGAAGCCGTTGAGTCCAGGCAGGCCCATCGAGGAGAGCGCCACAATGAGCATGATCGAACCGAAGACGGGCGTGATCTTCCACAACCCGCCATAGACTTTAATTTCGCGGGTGTGCGTCTGCTCATATATCATGCCGACGAGGAGGAACAACGCGCCCGTGCTGAGGCCGTGGTTGACCATTTGCAGTATCCCGCCCGAGATACCTTGCGCGTTCAGGGCGAACATGCCAAGCATGACAAATCCGAGATGGGACACGGAGGAGTACGCGACCAGTTTCTTGACGTCTGATTGCGCGTACGAAACCGCCGCGCCGTAAATGATACCGATGGTGGCGAGCAACGCGATCCACGGAGCGGCCGCGATGGTCGCATTCGGGAAAAGCGGAATGTTAAAGCGCAGGAAACCGTACGTTCCCATCTTCAGCAGAACGCCCGCCAGGATGACAGAACCAGCCGTGGGCGCTTCCACGTGCGCATCGGGCAACCACGAGTGGAGCGGCCACATCGGAACCTTGATGGCAAACGCGGCGGCAAAGGCCACAAATAACATCATCTGCGTCTTCGGGTCGATCAGGCCGCTGGCGTACATGCCCGAAAGGTTGGCCGCCAGGTCGGGCACGGAGAAGGTCCCCGCCTGGATGCCAACGAACAGGATCGCCAACAGCATCAGGATGGAACCTGCCATCGTGTACAGGAAGAACTTGATGGCGGCGTAGATGCGGCGCGGTCCGCCCCAGATGCCGATCAGGAAGTACATCGGGACGAGGGTGAATTCCCAGAAGATGTAGAACAGGAAGAGGTCCTGCGCGAGGAACACACCCAACATGCCCACTTCGAGAAGCGTGAAGAAGATCATAAAATCCTTCACGCGCTCCTCCACCGCTGTCCACGTGGAGAGGATCGAGATCGGGGTGAGGAAAGTGGTCAGCAGGACGAGCAGGATGGAGAGTCCGTCCACGCCCATGTGATATTGGATATTCCAGCCCGCGACGGTAATCCAGTCGTATTTCGCGACCAGTTGCAGGTCGGGGTTGGCGGAGCGGAACATCGTCAGCACCCAGAGCGAAATGCCGAACGTGATCAGCGATGTGACCAGCGCCGTCCAGCGCAAAACATTCTTCTTATCGCTCGGTAGGAAAAGCAGGACCAGGACTCCCACCAGCGGGAAGAAAGTCATCAGGGTCAGGGGTTCAGAGAAAAAGTTCATGTTCGGACCTCTTTACTTGAGGAGTAAATAACCAAGGATCAGGACGACGCCCAGCATGATGGACAGCGCGTACGAGCGCACGAATCCGTTCTGGACCTTGCGCGTGGTCGCGGACAACCATTGCGTTACCTTGCCCCAACCGTCGAAGAAGGCGTTAATGCCTTTTTGGTCGGCATAGTCGTTGAGGGCGATGTTGGCAAGCCAGTTATACGTTCCCGCGATGACTTTATCGTGGACAAAGTCGTGCCAGAATTTCCAGTCGATCACATCGGCGAGGAAACGTGAAATGTCAATATAGCGGTCAACGAACACCGCCCAGTAGCCCTCGTCCACGAACCATTTGTTTTCCATGCCCGTGAAGATCAGGCCGAGCGGTTTCTTTAGCGGGTCGGCCTGTCCCTTCTTGAGCGGGTTGCGTCCGTAAATAAACCACGAGATGGCAATGGCAATCAGCGCAAGGATAGTGGAAATGCCCGCGACCTGCAAATTAAGCGGAAGTCCTTCCACCTCTTCGAGGGTGTATCCCAGCCAGTGCGTCAGGTTGTGGAAGCCCTCGAACGGAAGGTTGAGCAATCCGCCCAAAACCGAAAGGGCCGCCAGCACCATCAACGGAGCGGTGATGATGAGCGGACTCTCCTCGGCGTGCGCGGCGGCTTCGTGCCTCGGCTGGCCGAAGAAAACCATCCAAATCTGGCGTCCCATGTAGAAGGCCGTGAAGAACGCCGCGATGGTGAGCAAAATATAAACGGTCGGATAGTGCAGGCTGGCGTCGAGCAAAATTTCATCTTTCGACCAGAAGCCTGCAAACGGGAAGATGCCCGCCAAAGCCAGCGTGCCGATCATGTATAGCCAGAAGGTCACAGGCATGGTCTTGCGAAGTCCGCCCATGTTACGCATGTCGCCTGGGTCAAAGACTTCTTCGTGATGGTCACCGTGGCCGTGATGAGCAAGATGATGATGACCACGTTCCAACCCGAGGATGACCGATCCAGCGGAGAGGAAGAGCAGAGCCTTGAAGAAAGCGTGCGTCGCGAGGTGGAACATCCCCGCCACGAAGGCGCCCATGCCGACCGCCGCGACCATGAACCCGAGTTGACTGATGGTTGAATACGCGAGCACCTTTTTAATGTCATATTGACCGACGGCAATCGTCGCGGCGAAGAGCGCGGTGACCGCGCCCGTCATCGCCACGATGTACTGCGCCTGCGGGACAAGCGTATACAGCGGAGCGGAACGCGCGACGAGATACACGCCCGCTGTCACCATCGTCGCGGCATGGATCAACGCCGAGACGGGCGTCGGGCCTGCCATCGCGTCAGGGAGCCAGACGTAGAGCGGAATCTGCGATGACTTGCCCGCCACACCGATCAGCATGAAGAGCGTAATGGCAACAATGATCTCAGGCGGCATGGACTTGGCGGCTTCAAATGCCTGGTCAAACTGGAACGATTTCAAATACCAGAACATGATGAAGCCTGCGATCAGGAAGCCAAAGTCACCGATGCGGTTGGTGATGAAGGCTTTCTTGGCGGCGTTGGAGTTGGCCCATGAGGGTCGCGCCAGTGTGTCCATGTCGTACCAGAAGCCGATCAGGAGGAAGGAGCAAAGTCCCACGCCCTCCCAGCCGACGAAGAGCATCATGTACGAGTCGCCACCCACCAAAATCATCATGGCGATGATGAAGAGGTTGAAGAAGACGAAGAATCGCTGATACCGCCCGAGGTCCGATTTGAAGCGGACGTCTTCGTGCATGTAGCCGATGGCGTAGATGTGGATGAGCGTCCCCACGCCCGAGACGACCAGCATCATCGTGGTTGAGAGCGTGTCGACGCGGAAGGTCCAGTCGAGTTCAAGTTCGCCGATGTGAATCCACTGTCCGAGTGTCCAGCGCACTACTTCGCCATGATTCAAAGAGAGCGAGTAGGCCAATAGCACCGAGGCCACGAAGGCCGCGCCCGAAGCCGCGCTGGCGATCCAGCCGATGGCCTTTTCGCCCCAGGGTTGTTTCATGAACCAACCGCCAAAGATGAGGTTGGTCAACAGCCCGATGAGGGGGAAGAACACAATCCACGGGGCGAGGAAGAAAAATCCGCTTGAAGTTGTTTCGCTGAAAAGCATGTTCCTATCCCTTCAAGTTATTCATCTCGTCCACGTTGATGCTGTGGCGGGACTTAAAAATCTGCACGATCAACGCCAGGCCGACCCCCACCTCCGCCGCCGCGACCGCGATGACAAAGAAGACGAAGATCTGGCCGCTGAAACTCTTGATCGCGCTGGAAAAAGCCACCATCGCCAGGTTGGCCGAATTCAACATCAACTCGATGGACATGAAAATGATCAGCGGGTTGCGGCGCACCAGCACTCCCATTGCACCGATGGTGAATAATATGGCAGAGAGGATGATGTAAAAATTGACGGGAACCATTATTTCTGCCCTCCCTTTTCCTGCTTGGTCAGGACAATCGCGCCAACCATCGCTACCAAAAGCAGAATGGAAGTGATTTCAAATGGAAGCAGATATTCGTTGAATAGCATCATGCCCATCTGTTGCAGAAAGCCCAGGCTGTTGGCCGATTCCGCAGGCTGGAGGATATTCCCCGCAGGCACCCCGCGGACGGTCAGCAGATAAACGGTCTCTGCAACGAGAATGAACGCCAGTCCGCCCGCCACCCATTTTTGCGCTGGGATAACCTTGCTGGGAGCGAGTTGCTCCGCACCCAGCAACATGATGACGAACAGGAACAACACCATGATGGCGCCCGCGTAGACCGTGATCTGCGCCATCGCGATGAACGGTGCGCCGAGCAAAAGGTAAAACACCGCTACCGTGGCGAAGTTCAACACGAGGAACAGCGCCGAGTAGACCGCATTACGGCTCAGCAACATGCCCAGCGCGGTCGCGATGGCAACGAGGGCAAGGATGATGAAAAGGATCAAGTCAATGTTCATGGACTAGTCCTGTGGGTCTTTCATTTCGGGAACCGACCGTGTGTAAACGCCAGGCTCCACTGAGCGCGGGGTGGTCATATCGGACGAGGGGACGGTTTCCAACAGCATCTCTTTGGTGTAAATGGCGTCGCGGCGGCTGGTGAAACTCAGTTCATAGTTATCGCCAAGCACAATTGCCTCGGTGGGACAGGCATCCTCGCAGAAACCGCAATAGATACAACGAAGCATGTTGATCTCATACGTGGACGCGTACCGTTCGCCAGGCGAGAAGCGATTCTCGTCGGTGTTCTCGGAGGCTTCCACGAAGATCGCGTCCGCGGGACAGGCCGCCGCGCACAGCGAACAGCCGATGCACTTCTCCAGTCCGTTCTCGTAGCGCTTCAATACGTGACGTCCGCGGTAGCGCGGCCGCACCTGGCGTTTCTCCTCGGGATAGGAAACGGTCACGACGGGATTGAAGAACGTCTGCTTGAAGGTTATCCACAGGCCGCGGCCGAGTTCGATCATGGGTTCAAGCACGCGCATAGGCTTTTCTCCTCAAATCGCGGTAGATCACCACCACCGCAATCAATCCAACCACTAAGGATAGTACAGGCACCATCCACATCCACAGCGAACTGTACATCTCGGCCAGCAGGATGCCCGCCGCCGTGATGAAGACCACCGCCAAAGACACAGGGATCAAAATCTTCCAGCCGAACGACATCAGGCGGTCATAACGGATGCGCGGCCAGGACGCCCGCACCCAGATCATGATGCCCAGCAAAATGAAGACCTTGGCGAACAGATAGAACGGACCGAGGAACCAGGCGCGGTCAACACTCAGGAAAGTATCTTTCAAGAACCAGAACTCGCGATAGCCGCCGAGGAAAAGTGTCGCGCCGATCATGCTGACCACGATCATCTTCTGGTATTCGGCCATGAAGAACAATGCGAACTTCATGCCAGAATATTCGGTGTGATAACCCGCCGTCAGTTCCTGCTCGGCCTCGGGCATGTCGAATGGATGACGGTTCACTTCCGCCAGCGTCGCGATGAAGAAGAGCAGATAGCCAACAGGCTGGAGCATCACAAACCACATATCCTTCTGCGCTTCCACAATACCCACCAGGCTCATCGAATTACCCATCAAAATGGCCACCACAAACATCAGACCGAGCGTCAACTCGTACGAGATCATCTGCGCCGAGGAGCGCAGTCCGCCCATCATGGCGTATTTATTGTTGCTCGCCCAGCCCGCCATCACGATGCCATACACTGCGATCGAAGCGATGGACATCAGGTAAATGACGCCTACGTTGATGTCTGCCAGGTACAGGTTAATCGTCCGCCCGCCCAACTGGAACGAGGTTCCCCACGGGATGACCGCCGCGATCACGATGGACGGCACCATCGTCACCACCGGCGCGAAGAAGAACACCAGTTTATAAACCCTCGAGGGCGTCAATTCCTCTTTGAAAATCAACTTGACAGCGTCCGCCATCCACTGCATCAATCCATATGGCCCAGCCCGATTTGGACCGACGCGCACCTGAATGCGCGCCAGGAAGCGGCGCTCGTAATACGTCAGGTAGCCGAAGCCGATCAGCAGGGTGAAAACCAGGATCAGCGATTTAATGAACCATTCCCAAAACAGTGCCCACGTCATAGTGATTTCACCTTTTTGGCAGACTTGACCGAGACGACGACAGGCTCGCGCACCGCCAATCCGAAACTGCGCGGGATGAGCGCGACGCCCGTCGAAATGGCATCATCGGTTCTCACGCGGACCTCGGCCTGGCTCCCGTTCCAACTGAGTTTGACCAACTCCCCGGTCTCCGCGCCCAATTCCTCCGCCGTGGATGGATTCAACGTCACCGCGGGTTCCCCGATCCGCTCCGCGAGCAACGCCGCAGGCAGGACGGTCGTGCCCTGATCGTAGAGTTTCGTCACAGGGACGGCCAGCAGTTCGCCTTCCTTCGGACGGAGGGATTTCGCCTTTTTCGCCGCAGGCAGTTTGTAGGTCTCGCCGCGACCCGCCGCGCTGGTCAATTGCGCGCCCAGGCCGTGTTTATTTTCGTAACTCGTGCCGCCATAATTCACGTTCCCATGTCCGATAATCGGCCACTGCTCGGTCACTTGCGCGAGTTTGGCGTAATTCAGTCTCTCAAAGGATTTCACATCCGTTGCCAGAAAATCAAACACAATAGACGGCGACACGCCTTCGAGGATATAGCCCATCCCGCGCGCGATCTGCGAGGTGATGGCGAAATCGGGTCGCGCCTCGCCTGTGACAGGCACCGCGGGATAGAAGCGTTGCACGCGGCGCTCGCCCGAAGTGAACGTGCCCTCGCGTTCCGTGTAGGCCTGCGCGGGCAGGACAACGTCTGCAAGCCCAGCCGTCGCGGTCAGCGAAATCTCCTGCACGACGAGGAACTTGGCAGACTTGAGCGCCCTCGCCAGCGCGGGATCGTCGCCTGCGGGGTCTGCGCCTGCGATATAAACTGCCTTACCCTTGAGTTCCTCGGCGAGGTCGTCGCTGACTTCAAATCCCATTTCCCACGCGCCCTGATCGTTGGCACGCGGCCAGACGCCGATCAGTCCGCTGCTGGTTTTGCCCGCGTGACCTGCTTCATTGAGCAAGTCCGCCGCGGCCGCCGCAACGGAGGATGAACCCGCCATCCCCAGCCCTTCGCTTCCGAAGAGGACAACGGCATTCGCGGCTTTGGCGAACGCGTCCGCAATTTTGGTCTTGCCTTTCAAATCTTCAATGGTCTTGATCTCATCGCCATACGCGTAGCGGATGACGAATTTTGCATGTTTATCGAGTTTGGTTTCGCGCGGGTTGGCGACGATGAGCGTCGCGCCGCGCTCGGCGGCCGCTTTGACTAGTATATATATCGCTCTCTTACCGTCGCCTGTGACATAAACGGATTCCACCTCCTGAGGGATGCCGCCCATCGCGGCTTCTATTTTGTCC
>QZIJ01000095.1 GCA_003598975.1 Anaerolineaceae bacterium
GGGAGATCCACGAAGAAGACCTCGTCCACGATGAGGCAGTGCTCATCAGCCTGACCGAGCGCGGCTATGTCAAACGGGTGGCGGCGGCGGCCTTCAGGTCGCAGAGTCGCGGCGGGCGCGGCGTGATGGGTCACACCATGAAGGAGGAAGACGAAGTGGTGATGCTCATGCCCGCGCGCAGTCTCGACACGATGCTGTTCTTCTCCGATAAGGGTAAGGTCTACTCGGAGAAGGTTTATCAAATCCCCGATGCGGACCGTGCCGCGAAGGGCATTCCGCTTGTGAACGTATTGGCGCTGGACGCCAACGAACGCGTCACCGCGGCCATCGCGGTCTCGAGTTTCGAGTCGCATGGATATTGCATCATGGCGACGGCGCGCGGCAAGGTCAAGCGCGTGAATCTGGCGGAGTTCGCTTCCGTCCGACCTTCGGGCTTGATCGCCGTTAACTTGGAGGAAGGCGACACCCTCGGCTGGGCGCGCCTCACCAGCGGCAAGGACGAGGTCATCTTCGTCACCGAGAACGGACAGGCATTGCGATTCAGCGAAGACAAAGTCCGTGCCATGGGACGTCAGGCGGCGGGCGTGCAAGGCATCAAACTTAAGAAGGGCGACCTCGTCACCAGCATGGATGTGGTTCAGCCCGACGGCGCGCTCCTGATCGTGACGGAAAACGGCTTCGGCAAACAGACCCCGCTGAAAGAATACACCGCCAAGGGACGCGCCACCGGCGGAAATTACACCATTGATCCGAAAGCCATTCCCACCACTGGCAAGATCGCCGCGGCGCGTGTTGTCCAGAAAAATGACGACCTGACCATCATCACCGCGAACGGCGTTGCCATCCGCATTAAAGTCAAGGATGTGAAACAGGCTGGGCGCGCCACGCGCGGCGTCCACCTGATCAAACCACAGGAGGGTGATAGCGTGGCGTCGGTGGCGCGCATCGCTGTGGAAGAGTTGAAAAAGGTTGGCGCGCAGGTGAATGAAAGCGGGGAAGCAGAAAAGACGCAGCCAGAGTTGTTGTAAAAAAAATCGGTCGGGAAAATTCCCGACCGATTTTCATTAGAAAGCAAATTTTCCTGTAATTACCATGCACATTGCCCCCAGTGTGCAGACCATGATCATCAGCATCACGGCGATGAGGAAGCGTTGCGGAGCCGTCATGCCGAGGAGTTTTCCCGGCGAAGATGGCTTGCGGCGCACAGGTTTGGATGCGGGTTTCTTGCTCTCCTCAGGGAAAAATTCCACAGGTTGCTCGTTGAACCCGCTGGTATCGGATGCGTCTTTGCGAAGGCCGTCAAACATGAGTGTATTTTATCACACGGCAGGACGCAGGTGAATCTCCCCAAATTGTACTGTCACGATTTTGTCATTGTCCAGCAGGCGCAGACTGCCATCCGACTCGAGACCCATGACGCGTCCCGCCAGTGGCTTCTCGTCTCCTTTCCAAACTTCAACCTGCTCGCCGCGAAATGACAGGTTTTCCTCCCAGGTCTTCGTCAACTCTCCCGTGGACATCTTTGGTCGCCAACCCATCAGTGAAGACAGGATATCGCGCAATAATTCCACGCGCTGCGGTGGACGACCCAATTCGTTTTCCACGTTTGTCGCGGGGAAGAGCAATCCATCATCGGGCGGATTGGAACCCGCCAGTGCATTGACGCCCATCCCCAGAACGACGGTGTCCAGTGCGTCACCCGTCCACACGGATTCGACCAGAATTCCAGCGACCTTTTTTCGGTTCAGCAGAATGTCATTCGGCCACTTGATCTGCGGTTTGAGTCCGTGTTTCTTCAGCGCGTCCACGAGAGCCACCGCGCCGAGTCCTGTGAACAACGAGGGATTGGAAGATTCAGGAGAGGATGCAGGGGTGAGGTTGGGGCGCAGGATCAAACTAAAAGCCAGAGCCGTTCCCTGCGGCGTGACCCACTTCCGTCCCGCGCGGCCGCGGCCGGTCGTCTGCTCGTCCGCGATGATGAGGGAAAAGTCCCGCGCTCCCTCTGTGGCCCAGGCCAGCGCCTCGTCGTTCGTCGAACCAATGGAATCGAAGTAACGCAGTCCGCCAAGGGAGAGCGATGCAAGCGATTTCTGGAGGGAGGTTTGTTTCATAAAAACAGAAACCCGTTTTGTGAAAAAACGGGTTTCCCGTAGTTATTGCACGTAACCCAGGGGGTTGACTGCAACGCCGTTGAATCGAATTTCAAAGTGCAGGTGTGCGCCGAATGAATTGCCGGTGTTCCCCGCCGTCCCAATCTGGTCGCTTTGCCCGATCGATTGGCACATACTCACAAAAATGGCATTCAAGTGGGCGTAAAGCGAGACATACCCATTTCCGTGGTCAATTTGCACCATGTTGCCATAGCCATATTGACTCCAACCGGCAAAGGTCACCACGCCGTGGTCAGTGGCCAGCACCAGGTCGCCCTCCAGCGCGGTCATATCTATGGCTAGGTGGCCTGCGCTGTAGTTGTTGCCCGAAATGGTGTGCGATTGTCCAACCACCGGCCAGACGAACGAACCTGAACCGGGGCGGCCGCCGCCGCACGAGCTACTGCCCGAGCCCGCCCCGCTTGATTCGCTGAAGGCCAGCGAACTCCAGTCGAACAATTCGCGCGAGCCGCCGGGGATCATCACCAGCGTGCCGGGCTTGAAATCGGGGTTGGTCAAATCCACATCGTTGCCCGGGAAGTTGACGATGTCATCCACCCTGGCTTTGAATTCCGCCGCCACCTTATCAATCGTGTCGCCTTCTTTCCAGGTATAGTAGATGCCATCCAAAGGCGGAATGAGCAGGTTCATGCCGGGTTTCAGTCCGTGCGGATCGTCGTTCAACGCGTCCTTATTGTTGTAAAGGATGGAAGCTGTTTCGATCTTGAACTTCTCGGCGATCTTACTCATCGCGTCGCCGCGCTGAACCATGTAAGTGATTGGCTCGTAGCGCGGCAATTCCGCAGGGATGTTCGTGATGAGTTGGATTTGTCGGCCAATGCCCGGGGATTCGTCCACTGCGGCGGGAAGCGGCAGGCTGACGTTGGGCGCCTCCTCCGGACCCGCGGTGGGTTCCGGGACGAGGGCCGGCGTCAACGCCTGGGCGGATTTCCACCAAACCGCGCCGCCCAGCAACGAGGCCGCCAGCGCGACCGTCACCAGCCACGAGAGGATTCCGAAACGATTTTTTTTCCAGAACAAAAGAAATTTTTCCATTCTCTTACATACTGTCGGTAAGCGTTTCCAGGAATTCCTGGTTGTTTCTTGCTTTGGCCATGCGCGTGATGATGGCTTCGGTGGCCACGGCCGCGTCCATGCCCGCGCCCTGCGGCGGCGGGGACGTCATCTGGATGTACATGCGGCGCATCAGCCAGACGCGTTGCAGGATATCGGGACCCAGCAACAGGTCCTCGCGACGCGTGGACGAGCGCTCGATGTCCACCGCGGGGAAGATGCGGCGTTCCTGCAATTTGCGCGAGAGCAACAATTCCATGTTGCCCGTGCCTTTGAATTCTTCGTAGACCACGTCATCGAGACGGGAGCCCGTGTCCACGAGGCAGGTGGCGATGATCGTCAGCGAGCCGCCCTGCTCGATGTTACGCGCGGCGCCGAAGAATTTCTTCGGAGGGTACAACGCCGAAGGGTCCATACCGCCCGAAAGCGTGCGTCCCGACGGGTTGACAACGAGGTTGTAGGCGCGGGCCAGGCGCGTGATCGAGTCCATTAAAATTACCACGTGGCGACCCAGTTCCACCAGTCTCCTAGCACGGTCTAAGGCGATCTCCGCCGTGCGGACGTGCGAGGTGACAGGTTCATCGAAGGTGGATGCGATCACTTCCGCGTCCACCGAACGATCCATATCGGTCACCTCTTCGGGACGCTCGCCAATCAGGGCAACCATCAGGTGAACGTCGGGATATTTGGTTGAGATCGAATTGGCGATTTGCTTGAGGATGGTGGTCTTGCCCGCCTTGGGTGGCGAAACGATGAGACCTCTTTGACCGCGTCCAATGGGGGCAATTAAATTGATGAGTCGCGGGGCGAGATTATCATGTTCCAGTTCAAGATCGAAGCGTTTTTCGGGGAAGATGGGCGTCAGGCTCTCGAAATTGGGACGGCGGCGGGCCTCCTCGGGGTCCACGCCGTTGACCGATTCCACTTTCAGCAGGCCGTAGTGGCGTTCCGATTCGCGCGGGGCGCGTACGTGTCCGATGACGAGGTCGCCAGCGCGCAATTCGTAGCGTCTCAGTTGCGCCTGTGAAACGTACACATCCGATTCGCTGATGCGGTAATTCTCGGAGCGCAGGAAGCCGATGCCCTCGTTCATGATCTCGAGGATTCCGCCGCGCACCTCGATGCCTTCCTTCTCGGCTTCGGCCTGGCGGATGCGAACGATCAGCGCTTCTTTTTTCATTCGGTTGGCGTTCGTGATGTTCAGCCCCTTAGCCATATCCCGTAATTTTGAAAGAGGCTCGTTTTCGAGTGCAATTATGTCCATGATTCCTTCCAGAGTGTTTTGTGATTCGAGAATGTGAAATGGGCCTTTGCCCCCTGGGGCAAGGCCGATGGTTGGGTTAATTGTGAGGTGAGGGAATTTCGTTCAAGGTTGTAGGGACGACCTGTTACAGGCACGCAGAAGCACGGTGTTATGGACAGGTCTCGGTTTTGAAGTGGTCGGGGAAGTTGACGTGATTATAGCACGCACGCGCATGAGTTGCAAGCACGATTTCCAAACCTTTTGATGTTCATCCTGTTTCCAAAATTCGATTCTGCAAATCCCACAGGCGGCGATACATGCCTTCGCGCGCCAGCAGTTCGGCATGGGTGCCGCGCTCCACGATTTGCCCGCGATCCATCACGAGGATCTCGTCCATGTTTTCCAATCCAACCAGACGGTGCGTGATGAGCAGAGATGTCTTGCGCTTCATCAGAGCATACAGTGTTTCGAGCACCTGCTTTTCGGTCAGCGGGTCGAGGTTGGCGGTCGGTTCGTCCAAAATCAAAATCGGCGCGTCCTTGATGAGCACACGCGCAATTGCCAGCCGCTGGCGTTCGCCGCCTGAGAGTCGCAATCCCTGTTCGCCGATCAACGTGTCGTAGCCCTTCGGTAGTCCCATAATGAAATCATGGATTTGCGCGTCCCGCGCGGCGGATTCGACTTCCTCCTGCGTGACTTTGCGACGCGCGAATTTCAAATTCTCGCGGACGGAGGCGTTGAAGAAATACGCGTTCTGTGAGACCATTCCGATTCTCGCGCGGACCTGGTCGGGGTCCAGGCCATGCAGCGATTCGCCACCCAGACGGATCTCGCCCGACTCGTACTCCCAGAATCGCAGCAGCAAATTGGCAAGCGTACTCTTCCCCGCGCCGCTCGGCCCGACGATGGCGAGGGATTTCCCTTGTTGAACGTTGAACGTTACTCGTTCGAGAGCGTGGGATGTGGTGTTGGGGTAGGCAAAGGTGAGATTGGTAATTTGTAATTGGTAACTGGTAATTGCTGGCGACTCACTGATAACTGATAACTGATCACTGATGACTGATAACTGCTCACTGATCACTGGCTGCGCGTCCACCACTTCAAACAGCCTCCGTGCGGCCTCGCGGGCGGAGTTCCACATCTGCGCGGCGAGAGGCAGGGGCGTGACCGCTTCGAAGGAGGCGAAGGTGAGCAGCGCAAGGGACGCGAGCATAGGGCCTGCCAGTTCACCAGAGTTGACCAGCGGGATGCACAGGTAGAGCACCGTCCACATGCCGAGGTTGGTCAGCATGGTGGACAGACCTGAGTGGATGCCCGTCACGCGCGCCATGCGGCGTTGAGCGTCGCCGTATTCGTTCCCCGTGGCGGCGATCTGTTTCAGGCGTTCGTCGCCGCGGCCGTAGGCGAGCAGGTCGGCCATGCCCTGGATGCCGTCCACGAGGCGGGTGTGGAGGTCGGCGCGCAGGCTGACGGTCCGCGCGGCGGGGCGGCGACTCAACGTCTGCGCGAGGATGGGCAGGAGCAGGCCGAGGGTGAGGAAAAAGGTCAGGAAGACAGGAGCCAGCGCGGGGTCGAATGAAGCGAGGAAGAGGGCGGTGAAGAGTCCCACGAGGATGGCAGTCAACGGCGGGGAGACGACGCGCACGTAGAAGTTTTCCAGCGTCTCCACGTCGCCGACGATGCGCGCCAGCAGGTCGCCCGCGCGGAAGTCCATCAGGCGGGCGGGGGCGAGGGGTTCGAGTTTTTCGTAGAACCAGACGCGCAGGCGGGAGAGCAGGCGGAAGGTGACGTCGTGCGAGACGAGGCGTTCGGCGTAACGCAGGAGGCCGCGGGCAATGCCGAAGAAGCGCGTCCCGACCACGGCTACACCCAAGTCCGCGACGGATGTTGCGATGGCGGCGGTGGAGATGAGCCAGGCCGAGGTGCCCATCAACGCCACGCTCGCGCCGACCGTCCCCGCGCCGATGAGGACGGACAGCGCGACGAGATGCCAGTTTCCGTTGAGGAAGGAGAGCAGGCGGGGAAGGATTTTGGATTTTCGATTTTCGATTTTGGATTGGCGATTGGTTGGCGGTTGGTGATCGATGGTTGATGGTCGAAGGTCGGCAACTTTTGACCCTTGACTTTCAACCTGCAATTGATAGGTCTTCACCATGCTCGCATACATGCCATTATTTGCAAGCAGTTCGCGGTGTGTGCCTTGTTCGATAATTTTGCCTTCATCGAGGACAATGATCTGATCGGCTTGGAAAATGGTGTTGAGACGATGCGCAATGGTCAGGGTGGTGCGGCCTTCCATGAGTTGCCGCGTGGATTCTTCGAGCAGTGACTCGGTTTCGGGATCGAGGCTGGAGGTGGGTTCGTCGAGGATCAGGAACGGCGCGTCTTTGAGAAAGGCACGCGCCAGGGCGAGGCGCTGCGCCTGTCCGCTGGAGAGACGCGCCCCGCCCTCGCCGATGACGGTCTCGTATTTCTGCGGCAGTGATTCGATGAAGTCATGCAGACGCGCGGCCTGCGCGGCGGCGGTCACTTCGGCGTCGGTCGCGTCCGCTTTGCCGAGGCGGATGTTGGCCGCGATGGTGTCGTGGAAGAGGTGAGGGCGTTGAGGAACCCAGGCGATGGAAGGAATTAGGAATTCGAAATTAGGAATTAGGAATGGGTCAGATTGTGTGGTTTCTTGTGTACCTGTGTACGTGTTTGCCTGTGTACTGATTTTTCCAGAAGATGGCTGGATAAATCCCAACAGCAAATTAACCAGTGTGGATTTGCCCGCGCCTGTCTTGCCGACGAGGGCGATGTGCTGACCTTTGTGTATAGCTAGGTTGATGTTTTGCAGGGCAGGAGTGGATTCGGCGGGGTAGGTGTAAGAGACATCCGTAAAACGAAAAACGTAATTGGTAACTGGTAACTGGTCACTGATCACTGAAGAATGATCACTGACAACAGGCGTATCCAAAATCTCGTAGATCCGTTTCGCGGCTGTTGTTCCATTCATCCCCGCGTGGAATCTCGCTCCTAGGGCGCGCAGGGGCATGTAGAATTC
This sequence comes from Anaerolineaceae bacterium, assembly GCA_003598975.1. GTDB lineage: Bacteria > Chloroflexota > Anaerolineae > Anaerolineales > Villigracilaceae > Denitrolinea. Next base: position 7,511 of record QZIJ01000095.1, read on the forward strand.
GGGGGCCAGCACGAGCAGGAAGAGCGCGGGCTGGAATTCCATGCGATTGTAGAGCAGGCGGAAGCCGATCTCCACAGCGATGATGGCGGTGCTGAGGGTGGCGAGCAGTTCGAGCGCTAGCGCGGATAAAAACGTGACACGTAAAACGCCGAGTGTTGCATCGCGGAATTGGTCGCTGACTTTGGCAATGTTCCGCGTCTGCGCTTTGGATTGGCCAAAGAGTTTGAGCGTGGTCAACCCTTGCAGGCTGTCGAGGAAGTGCGCGCTGAGCAGGCGCAGCGTCTCGTATTGGCGTTTGGTGACAATCTCCGCGCCCTTGCCGATCATGATCATGAAGAATGGAATCAGCGGTGCGGTGACGAGAAAGACAAATCCCGAAAGCAGGTCAATGGGGAAGACAAAGACGAGGATGGAAATTGGAACGAGCGTGGTGATGACCAACTGCGGCAGGTACTGGCTGAAGTACGCGTCCAGCGCTTCGATGCCCTCGACGGCCGCGGTTGTCAACTCACCCGTGCGTTGTCCACGCGAATAGGCGGGACCGAGTTTGAGAATATGGGCGAAGAGACGCTCGCGCAGGTCGGTTTTGATGCGGACGGCCACAGCGTTGGCCGAGACTTCGTTAAACCACGTCAACAAGGCGCGGCCGCCGATGAGAGCGAGAATCCAAATCAGCGGGTTCATCACCTGCGCGAGGGACTGTCCCTGCAGGAAGACGTCATTGACGACACTGCTGACGAGCCAGGCTTGTCCGATGGTCAGCAGGCCAGCCGAAAATCCAGAGAGGATCGTGGAGAGGAGGGGGAGACGCGCGTCGCGGGTGAGGGAGAGGAGTCTACGGTGCATGGATGTCAGTGTTTCGGTGTCAGGTGTTCCAGTGTCTGGTAAATAAAAAAGAAGGTTGGAAGGCAAGTATACCCTCCAACCTTCGGTCTGTAGCGCAAGTCTATAGACTTGCGCTACTAATGCCACTTGCTTTGGACGGCTACCGTGTAGATCTTGATGTTCAGGACGATAAAGCGCCAGAGTTGGTAGAGTTTGAAGTTCATCCAGAACTTTTCGGACTTTGAGAATTCCTGTTGCATATCGGTCTCCTATTCGGGGATGAGTTTCCAGCCCAGCAGGGCTTTGAATTTCCAGATGAAGGTGTAGTGCAGCATGAACTTCATCCAGGCGCCGCTCAATCCCATTTCGAGATGAGACGTGAACAGGTCGCGCCCGTATTCGTTCTGGTATTTTTTGCGGTCGGGGACAACGGGGCGCATGACGATGGTCACCGCGTTACCGTCCCACAGGTTGTCGCCCATGCTGGCGATGCAGGCCGCCACCATTTCGGTCATGCGTTCGCTGTGGGTCATCTTGCCTGTGGTGATCAGGTCAACGATATTCATGGCGACGACGCGTCCGATCACACCGCTGACCATGCCCGTGCGTGGCGGCGCGGGAGCGATGGCGATGTTGTTCTTATTGGTAAATGGTTTCGAGATCGGGCCTGGAGGCGCAAATGCGATTCCTGCCGAGAATACGTTTGGGTAGGTGGGATTGTTGTATTGTGCAGGCCACGCTTCGGGGGTCCGCGCCAGTTCGGGGTAGGGTAGACCGTACTTGCCGTCCACGAGAACGAAGCCCGCGGGGTTGACCAGTTTGGCGGAGATGTCCGAACCGTCCTTGCCGATGTATTTGAACGGCTGTCCCTTGAACTGCGGAATGAGCATGGAGAAGTCGAACTCGGTGACGCCCTCTTCGCCCTCGTAATTCTGCCAGTGGATTTTGCCTTCCTCGACTTTCGTCACGCCTGTCTGGACCTGGTAGCGGATTCCGTGATCCTTGAACACGGACTGGATGAACTCCTCGCTCTTTTGAACGATGCCGTTGCGTTTGATCTGCACACCGTTCACGCCGAAGTCGCCCAGCGCGGGTTCGTTGGAGAGCCACAGGATGTCGGCTTTGTCGCGCAGGCCTTTCTTGACCAGGTCTTTGTGGACATTGACGATGTACTCGAACGCCGCGCCCTGACACGTCGCGCCTGGGTGACCGGTTCCGACCACGATTTTGACTGTCTCGCCCTTCTTCATGCGTTCAATCAGGGACAGGTACGCGTCGCGCGTCTTGACGGCGTGGGGCAGGGAACAGATCGAATGGGTGAATCCGCCCTCAGGTCCAAGACCGGGCGTGCCCGCGAAATTTAGCAGGGGACCGGGCGCGATCACCAGATAGTCGTAATCGAGGCGGACTTCCTTGCCCGTCCCGATTTCCTCACCGAGCACGTACTGGTCGCCCGCCTCGGGATGGATTTCCTTCGCCGCGGCATGGACGAACTTGACGTGTTTGCGGTCATAGACGGACTTGAGTTTGAAGACGGTTTTCTCGGGCTTCATGTGCCCGACGCCGACCCACACCCACGAGGGGACGTAGCCGAACACGTCGCGGTTGCTGATGACCGTAACTTCATGTTTCCTGCCGAGTTTGCTCCCAAGGTAGAGGGCTGTGGTGTGGCCCGCAAACCCCGCCCCAATGACGACAATCTTTGCCATGCAGTTCTCCTTCTTTGAGGGAAGAAACCAGGTTTCTTGGAGAAACCTGGTTTCTCACAGCCATGAGCAAGGCGGAGTGATTTCACTCCGCCTTGTTTGGGACTAGTAAACGAGGGACTTCTTCTCGGTGCTGATGCGCTTGCGGAACATGTAGTAGGTCCAGCCCTGGTAGGCGAGCACGATGGGGACGAAGATCAGAGCGACGATGGACATGACCGTCAGCGTGTACTGCGAGGAGGAGGCATTGTAGATGGTGAGGCTCCAGTCGTAGTTGGTGCTGGAGAGCATCACGTTGGGGAAGGTCATGGTGAAGAAGGTGACCTGTGTCAACACGATGTTGAGCGCCACCATGATAAACGCCCAGCCTTCGCGTTTCTGGTTGATGAAGTATCCAGCCACGAGCAGGACGATCACAGCCGCAATCGGTATGACGCCTGGATTGATGTGTCCATTGTTCCAGAAGCCCGCGATATACGTGAAGATGCCCAGAATTACATACAGAACAGTCGCGGCGATCCACAGTTTCTTGGCGAAACCGTTGACGCGTTCGCGCAGTTCGCCTTCCAGTTTCAGGCCGAGGAAGTTCGCGCCGTGGAGCAGGAAGATGGCAACAGTGGTGAGTCCGCCAAGCAGGCCGTAGGGGTTGAGCAGGGTGAACAGGTTGCCCGTGAACATCATATTTTCGTTGATGGGAACACCGCGCGCCAGGTTGGCAAAGGCCGCACCGAGCAGGAGAGCCGCCAGGAAGGAACCAATCGCGATCATCCAGTCGAAGCGGTTGCGCCAGGCGGGATTTGCATCCTTGGAGCGGTATTCAAACGAGATGCCGCGGATGATCAAGCCGACCAACAGCAGGAACAGGGCGAGGTAGAAGCCGCTGAACATGGTGGCGTACCAGTGCGGGAAGGCCGCGAAGGTCGCGCCGCCAGCGGTGAGGAGCCAGACTTCGTTCCCGTCCCAGACCGAGCCGATGGAGTTGATGATGGCGCGGCGTTCCTCGTCTTTTTTGCCGAGGAAGGGCAGGAGCATCCCCACGCCGAAATCGAATCCTTCCAGGAAGAAGAACCCAATCCACAGGATGGCGATCAGGATGAACCAAATGATTTGCAAAGTTTCGTATGACATTTTGTGCCTCCGTTAATCCTGCCCGCCAACGAGCGAGGGGGCAACGTCCACTGATTCGTGCATGGCCGCATCGGGCCCAGCGACGGCGTATTTCTTCATGAGTTTAACCATCGCCACCGCCAGCGCGCCGTAGACGGCAGTGTAGCCAATGAGCGAAATCCACAGATCGAGGGTGGTCAGGTTCGGGGAGATGGCGTCTTCCACCTTGAGCAGGCCGTAGACGATCCAGGGTTGGCGTCCCATTTCTGTCAGGATCCAGCCCGAGGCGTTGGCAAGATACGGAAGGGCCAACGCGCCGAAGGGGACGAGTTTCATCCACTTGGCGTTCTCGTAATCCTTTTTGCGGGTGTTCCAGAGGAACCAGGCCGCGGCACCCATCATGACAAAGCCGAAGGCCATCATAATGCGGAAGGTCCAGTAGGTGACAACCATCAACGGGATGTAATCGCCAGGACCGAATTGTTGCTCATACTGCGCCTGGAGTTCGTTGACGCCCTTGACTTCGCATTCGAAGTTGTTGCAGGCTAGGAAGCTCATCACGTAGGGGATGCGGATGGACCAGACTTCCTGCTTGCCGCTCAAGTCGCCGATAGTGAGCAGGGAGAAGGAGGCGGGCTGTTCGGTTTCCCAAATGGCCTCGAGCGCGGCCAGTTTCATCGGCTGGACTTCCTTCATGTACTGTCCCATGGTATGACCGCCGAGGAAAATCAACGCGCTGGCGATCAGGCCCACCAACGCACCGATCTGGAAGGAGCGCTTGAAGAATTCCAGGTTTTGCTTACGGACGAGGTGATAGGCGCTCACCGCCAAAATCAGAAAGGCGGCCATGGCAAGGCCGTCCGCCAGGGTGTGCCAGATGAATATCCACGCTTTGGGGTTGCCGACCAGCGCGAAGAAGTTCACCATTTCGAGGCGGCCGTTGGCTTCGTTGTAGACGTAGGATGCCGCGGGCGGGGCTTGCATAAAACCGTTCGCAAGCAGGATCCAGATGGCAGAGAGGTTCGAGCCGAGCGCGGCCAGCCAGATGGAGGCCAGATGCACTTTTTCGGGGACGCGTCCCTCACCGAAGATCCAGATGCCGAGGAAGGTGGATTCCATGAAGAAGGCCAGCAGGGCTTCCACCGCGAGGGGCGCGCCGAAGATGTCGCCCACGAAGCGGGAGTACTCGGACCAGTTCATGCCGAATTGAAATTCCTGCACGATACCGGTCACAACGCCGATGGCGAAGTTGATGAGGAACAACTTACCCCAAAACTTCGCCATTTTTTTCCAGGATTCGTCCCTGGTCTGGTAGTAGCGGGTTTGGAAGTACGCCACGAACCAGCCCATGCCCAGCGTGAGCGGGACGAAGAGCCAGTGGTAGATGGTAGTCAGTGCGAACTGCCATCGTGAAAGGGTGATTGGATCCATACATTCTCCTTTTACAAATTGTCCTGCAAAAATTTTTGCACGCGTCCCTCGATGCGTGCGATTAACTAAACCAGGGCTGACACGCTCACAGGGATGCCCGCCGCCTCTTGCGCGAGACCTTCGAACGTGATCGCGGCCATTTCGCGTAACATTGCTATCTGAACGCGCCCCCATTTATTGCTCACGGGGCATCCCACGCGGAACGGGCAGTCATCCTCTTCTCCTTTCGATTGCAGACACTCCGAAAGGAGGATCGGTCCCTCGAACGCCTCCACCACATCCCGTAGCGTGATCTCGGATGCGGGGCGGGGGAGTTCCAATCCGCCGTCGCGTCCGGCGAAGGTCTGCACGAGGCCGTTGGCCGCCAACTGCGCTACAATACGAGACATGAACGCCTTGGGAATCAGCATCTCACGTTGAATGGCTCCCGAGGCGCGGCGCGTCCCTTGCGGGTGTTTGGCGAGAGCCAGCACCACACGAACAGCGTAGTCTGTTTGGCGGTTGATTTGGAGCATTCTTATCCTTTTAATGGTTACTCTAAAGGTAAACGATTACTCATATTGTAATGATTGCGCTGTAAAAAATAATGTGTCAAATGTCATATTATCATTGTGCAAATGTCACATCTGTCACAAAAAATGAGCGTCTTGTGCGCTTTTCCTTGCGCAGGATATAATTCATCCACGGAGAAACAACATGCCTCGAACACAAAATCGCGCCGTCATGAACTGGCTGTTCATTTTTGCCGCCATCGTTGCCTTCCTGGTTGTCTTTGGCGGATTTGTCCGCCTCACCCGCTCTGGCCTCTCCATTGTTGAGTGGAATCCGATTAGCGGCTCCGTCCCTCCCACGGGACAACATGACTGGGAGCGGGAATTTGCCAAGTACCAGCAAACCCCCGAATTCATCTACGTCAACGCTGGCATGACGCTGGACGAGTACAAATACATCTTCTACATTGAGTGGGTCCACCGCTTCATTGCAAGACTGGCGGGATTGGTTTACGCCTTCCCTGTATTTTGGTTCCTCTTCCGCAAGACCATCCCGTGGAAGGAATTCGGCGTCTATTTCCTGATGGGGATTCTCTTTATCGGGCAGGCTTTCATGGGATGGTTCATGGTCGCCAGCGGATTGGTGGACAAACCAGCCGTGGACCACTTCCGCCTGACTCTCCACCTGCTTCTTGCCTTGACCTTGCTCGGGCTCGCGTTGTGGACGGCTTTCGGTCACCGCTACGGATTCTCGTCCCCTGCCAAAACGAAGTGGTCTTCCCTCTCGAAACTCGCACTGGTTTCGTTCGTTGTTCTGCTGATCCAGATTTCCTACGGCGGACTCGTCGCGGGGCTGAAAGCGGGACATGTCTCGAACACCTGGCCGCTCATGCTGGGGCAGTGGATTCCCAAAGGCGTCTTCGGCGCGAACGGATTCAATTGGGTGAATCTTTTTGAAGCCCCGCAGACGGTTGTCTATATCCACCGCTGGTTTGCCTTCCTCGGACTGATCCTTGTGCCGTGGGCATACTGGCAGGCGAAGAAGCGAAACTACCCCGCCGAAATCCAGCGCGGACTGGTCTGGCTCATCGTCGCGGTGACGACGCAGATTACGCTCGGAGTCATCGTCGTGCTGACGAACGTCAACGTCCCGATGGCCTCCATCCATCAGGCTGGCGCGGTGACATTATTCTGGCTGACGATATTTTTTATTCATCGCCTCCGCGCGTACGATCACGCGCGGGCGTAGTGCAAGATTAATCTTGGGTATTGTCGAATCAAAACGGACAGACTTTTTCAAGCCTGTCCGTTTTCGTTTTGTTTCGACGAATCACAATCCCAAATACGCCGTGCGGACGTGTTCATTTTTGGCAAGTTGTTTGGCAGGACCTTCCATTTCCACTTTGCCTTCGGCCAGCACGTAACCATAGTCGCTGATCGCCAGCGCCATATGGACGTTCTGCTCCACCAGCAACACCGTGATGCCCGCGTCGCATAATTTTCTCATGCTCTCGAAGAGTTGGAGCGTGAGCACGGGCGCGAGGCCGAGGGAGAGTTCATCCACCATCAACACCGTCGGGTCGGACATGATGCCGCGTCCCACTGCCAGCATCTGCTGTTCGCCGCCGCTCAACGTGCCAGACTTTTGGACGCGGCGTTCCTTCAGGCGCGGGAACGTCTCGTAGACACGCTCGAGGTTCTGTCTCATCTTTGGGCGGGCGCGTCGATTGGTGGCGCCCATCTCAAGATTCTCTTCGACTGTCATATCTGTGAACAGTTGTCGGCCTTCGGGGACGAGCGTGAGTCCCATTTCGGCTTTGGCGTAGGCGGGCAGTCGGCTGACGTTCTTTCCCTCGAACCAGACCGAGCCGCTCCACGGACGGAGCAGTCCCATCACGGTGCGGAGCATGGTGGTTTTGCCCACGCCGTTGCCGCCCACCATGCAGGTCAATTTTTTATCCTGCAAGGATACCGTGGTATCCCACAGGATCTGCACTTCACCATATCCCGAAGCAAGGTTGCGAATTTCAAGTACGGCCATGTTATGCATCCTCCATCAGGCGTTCCGCCAGCCGCGGGTCACCGAGATAGGCTTCGATGACGCGTTCGTTCTTGACGATTTCCTGCGGACTGCCTTCCGCGATTTGCTCTCCGTAATCGAGCACCATCACGCGGTCCGAGACGTTCATCACGGCCTTCATCACGTGCTCGATCATCAGGATGGTCACGCCCTGTTCGCGGATCTTCAAAACGGTCTGCACCATGCCGTCAATTTCGGAGGGATTGAGTCCCGCGAGGACTTCATCGAGCAGGAGCAGATAGGGACGCGCCGCCAACGCCCGCGCCATCTCCAGCCTCTTCTTTTGCGCGACGTTGAGACTGCCTGCCAGTTGATCGGCGCGCGTGGCCAACCCGACAAATTCCAACACCTCCGCCGCGATGGACGCGGCGCGGCCGAGGGTGTGGTTTTCGTGTCCGAAGCACGCGCCCGCCTCAACGTTTTCGCGAACCGTGAGTTCATTCAAGGGCTGGACGATCTGGTGAGTCCGCGCCATCCCAAGTCTCGCGTGATCGTAGGGCTTGGCGTGAGTCACATCCTGATTGCGGAAGACGATGCGTCCCTCTTCGGGTGGATAGACTCCGTTGATGGCATTGAAGAGGGTGGTCTTGCCCGCGCCGTTTGGACCGATCAATCCAAGGATCTGTCCTTCGGGCAGGTCAAAGGTGATTTTGGTGAGGGCCTGCAATCCGCCGAAGCGTTTCGAGACGCCCTGCAAAGAAAGTAGGATCGTCATGGCAGGTACCTCCTCAGCGCAGGGACTTTATGGCGAATCCAGCCGATGGCGCCCGATGGGATGAAGAGCACGATGATGAGCAAGAGCGCGCCAGAGACCGATAATTGGATGTCTTTGAAGATGGGACTGGTGACGAGGTAACCGCGCATGCCCTGATAGGCGAACGCGCCAAGGATGGGACCGAGGACGGTTCCTTGACCCCCGAGCATGACCATCACCAAAAGTTCGATGGAGGCGTGAAGCGGGAACGCGTCGTGCGGCTCGACATTTCCGTTTTTGAAGAAGAACAGCACGCCGATCATGCCTGGGACGATGGCCGAAAGCACGTACGCCCAGGTTTTGGCGCGCGGGGCGACGATGCCCATCACTTCGGCGGCATCTTCGTTTTCGCGGATGGCGAGGAGGCCCAGCCCAAATTTGGAGGTGCGGACGAAGTAACTCATCAGCAGGGCCAGCAGGGCAAGTCCCGCGCCGATGTAGAAGGAAGTCTGCAAGGCCTGCGCCGCGCCGCCGTAGGTTTTATAGACGCTGAAGTTCAGGGTGATGCCTGTCGGGCCGCCGAACAGGTCGAAGTTGCTGATGAAGGCGCGCATGGCCTCGTTGACGCCAATGGTCGCAAGAGCAAAGTACGCGCCGCGCAACCGCAAAATGGCGGAGCCGAGCAGATAGGCCAGGATGCCCGATGCAATTCCGCCTGCTGGGATGGCGGTCCACAAAGACCAGTCATGTGCGGTCAGCAGGTAGATGCCCACGTAGCCGCCAAATCCGTAAAAGACGATGTGCCCGAAACTGACGTAGCCCGTGTACCCGAGCAAAATGTTCAGGCTGGAGGCGAGCGCCACGGCTTTCAGGATGGTGAACGCGCTTTCGCGATTGGCGGGGTTCCC
>QZIJ01000053.1 GCA_003598975.1 Anaerolineaceae bacterium
CGTGTGCTCTTCCGATCTCTCGCGCCGCTTTTCTATCTTGACAAACCGATGGTTTTATCGTATATTTCGTTTAGTAATTACTAAACATACAAAACACAAGATAAACCATGACCACCCCCCTCCCCCAAATCAAACAGGAATTCACCGAAGGCCTGAGCCAGATCAGCCGTTTCTGGGGCTTCCCCAAAGGCATGGGCGCGATCTTCGCCGTGCTGTACCTCTCACCCAGTCCGCTCTCCCTCGATGAGATCGTCACCCAGACGGGACTTACCAAAGGCGCGGTCAGCACGGAGGTACGCGCGCTGGCTCGGCTGGGACTCGTCCACCGCTCCTCGAAACTGGCGGATCGGAAGGACTACTACGAAGCCGAGACGGATTTCTACAAGTCCATCCGCTCGATTCTCAAAGAACGGCAAAACACCGAATTCGACCGCGCCGTCGCATCGGTGAGTGAGACGCTGAAGAAACTGGAGGCAGGCACAACGTACCCTGAGGAGCGGGCTTTTCTCATCGAGCGCATCCGCGCCTTGCAAGATTTCTTCAACGCCATTGACAGTCTAGCGCGTGCGGTCGTCAAACTGGAAAGTCTTGGATTGGTCAACGTCCAGAAAATTCTGGGTGTATTGAAATAAATTTACAGGAGACAAAATGAACGCCATCTTATCGTATCTGATCGAAGTTCTCGTGACACTGTCGGTGTGTGCGTTGATCGTTGCATACCTTCGCCCCTTCCTTAAGAAAGTGCTGATCGATCTATGCGGCACGGAAGACCGTGCCCAATTTTGGACAGCCTTCTCCAACATTCTTTTGATCGGCCTACCGATGATCCTCGCCATAGCGTATCGACCCGAAGCCATGAAGCCCGAAGAATTTTTCTTCAGCATCACAGGCAAATTAAGCGGCAATCTCGGCGGCATGTTATTCGCACTGGTCGGGGTCGGCATGGTTGTTTCGTTTTTTGCGCTGGTCGCGCCCAGGCCCGCGAAAGAAGAGAAAAAATGAAAATCGCAGTTACTGGTGCATTCTCGTATTCGGGCAAGTACATCACCCGCCGATTGCTGGAGCGCGACGAGGAAGTAGTGACACTGACGAATCACCCCAACCGCCCCGACCCATTTGATGGACGCGTGCGCGCCTTCCCGCTGAACTTTGCAGACGCATCATCCCTGACCTCGAGCCTGCGCGGCATCGAGACGCTGATCAACACCTACTGGGTCCGCTTTGACAAGGGCGCGAACACCCAGCCCGCCGCCGTGGAAAACACGCGCCGTCTCGTGGAAGCGGCCGTCGCGGCGGGCGTGAAGCGCATCGTCCACATCAGCATCACCAATCCGTCAGCGGACTCTCCCCTGCCCTACTTCTGGGGAAAAGCCGCCAACGAAAAAGCCGTGACGGATTCGGGCATGTCGTACGCGATTCTCCGTCCGACGGTTTTATTCGGCAAGGAAGACATCCTCATCAACAACATCGCCTGGCTGTTGCGCCGCTTCCCGTTCTTTGCCCTGCCTGGAGACGGCTCGTATCGCCTGCAACCCGTCTTCGTGGACGATCTCGCCGCGCTGGCCGTGGACGCGGTTTACAGGAAGGATAACTCCGTCCGCGACGCGGTGGGACCAGACATCTTCTCCTTCCGCGAAATGGTGGAATTGATTGGGGCGAAGATTGGCGCGCACAGGCCGCTGATGAAAGTGCATCCGCGCCTCGCGTTGACTGCCGCGCAATTTCTCAGTCTCTTCGTCCGCGATGTGATGCTCACCCCCGAAGAAGTGGACGGCCTGATGGCGGGATTGCTCGTCTCGAAGGATCCGCCGCTTTGCAAAACAAGATTAGGAGACTGGCTGGAGGAGAATAAGAAGACGGTTGGCGCGAAGTATGCGTCGGAGTTGCAGAGGCATTTTTAGGGGTAAATTCGGTGCACGGATTTCACGGACAAAAGAGATTTACACGGATTTTTTAATTTCCGTGCAAATCCGTCAAATCGATGAAATCCGTGTACCGTATTAATCCACCGCTACTACGCCCGCGCAGCGCGGCGAGTCCATGCAGCCGTAATACTTCTTCCCCGCGCTTCCTCCATCGCGATGGATTCGCAAGACCATCATCTTCCCGCAGATGGGGCACATCGGGACGGAATCTGCTACAAGGTCAGGCGGGACGCGTTTGGAGTCCTTCGTCTTCGTCACAGCAATTGTAAACAAATTGACCAGGTCAGACACCTCGTATTTTTCCCCAAGCGGAACGTGCACCAGCGGAATCCCCTCGCTCGAAAATAACTCTTCCATAAACTGGTCGTTGGCTCGCGTCTCGGTTTTGGCAATGGGCTTCACCAACTCCACCGCGATGGCGGGCCTGAGCATCTTGGGATCGCAGAGCAAAAAGTCTACATGCTTGCGAAAAATCTTGTTATAAAAATGAACATTTTCGTTGGGGCGGATAATGGTGAAGATGTCGGTGAGCGCAACCTTTGGACAGATGACGTACCTCTCCCCCACCATGCTTTGAAGCAGGCGAAATAGCGCAACCTCTGGCACAGACAGGAAATGCTCCCGCATACGATACGGGGAGTCGGCTTTGGCATTGGGCGGTTTGCTCTCTGGCATGGCGAAATCCCTCGCTGAAATTATAGAGGCGATTTGAGTTTGACGCAACAATCAATCTCGATTCATTTTACGCAACCCGGCAATATGAGCGGGAGTCGTGCCGCAACAGCCCCCAATGATTCTCGCGGGCCACTTCGACGCATGTGCGCAGTACGCTTCGGGATTCTCCGCGTCGGTGTTGACCCAACCAACCGCCTCGTCGGCGTAGCCGATGTTGCCATAGGCGATGAGCGGGAAATCCTGCGGACAGGCGGACTGCAACTCTTCGAGCGGACGCGCCAGATCGGGCGTCGCTCCGCAATTGACCCCGAGGGTGGACACGCCCAACGGAAGTAGTTCGCGCGCCGCGTCGGTGAGACTCTCGCCCGAGAGGATTCTCCCATCCCGATTGCAGACAAAACTGACGATAACAGGCGTTCCCGTGATGACCGCAAGTTTTGCTATGATGACCGCTTCGCGGATCGAGTTGATGGTTTCGATCAGGAACACGTCCACGCCAGATTCGAGCAAGTGATGGACACGCTCACTGTGTTCGGCGCGCAACTCATCATCAGGCGGGACGAGATTGGGACGGTAGCAATCCTCCAGCGTGGAGATCGAACCCGCCACATAACGCGTCCGCTCGGAGGGGATATTGGCGATGGCGGCACGGGCGATATCCACGGCGCGGCGCGTCAGTTCGAAGGCGCGATGGGCGTTGCCGCTGGGAGCCAGCGCGCGGGCGTGTGTGCGAAAGGTGTTCGTAGTGAGGATGTCTGCGCCCGCGCGTAGATAATCTTCGTGAACATCTTGCAGGACGCGCGCACCCGCGTCGGTGAGGAGCGCGTTGGCCGACCAGAGCGGCAATCCTGTGTCCACGCCGCGGCGGTTGAGTTCGGTGCCTGTCGCGCCGTCGAGGATGAGTTGTGAATCGAATTTCATAAAATTTTGGCCTTTCGTGTTGTCAAGGCTATTATACGCACGCAACCGTTTTATTGGAGAAATTAATGAAACCGACCCTTCTCGCGCTTTTGGCGCTTTTACTCGTGACGAGTTGCGCGGCCCCAGCCACGATCCCGCCGACGGAGGCCGCGCCCGCCCCAACGTCCGCGCAGACGCGAACGCCAGAGCCGCCCGCGTCCACATTCACCGCGACCGTCCCGTCGACGGTGACGTTCACGGCCACGCCCGTCCCGCATGTGATGTCTATTGACGCGTTGCGCGCGGGATCGTATCCAGGCAGTGAGATCGTCATCGAGCGCGAGTTGCGGCGCGGCGAAAATTACAGTCGCTACTTCGCATATTATCTTTCCGATGGACTCAAAATTTACGCGCTGCTCACCGTGCCTGATGGCGAGATACCCGAAGGCGGCTGGCCCGCCATCATTTTCAATCACGGATACATCCCGCCCGATGTGTACGTGACGACGGAGCGTTATATCAATTACGTGGACCGACTCGCGCAGGCGGGTTACATCGTCTTCCGTATTGACTACCGCGGCCACGACCGGTCCGAGGGCGAGGCGACGGGCGCGTACGGTCACCCTGGTTATCTCGCGGACGTGATGAACGCGGTCGCTTCGATCAAGCAATTCCCGCAGGCGAACCCCGAAAAAATCGGCATGTGGGGACATTCGATGGGCGGCTATCTGACACTGCGAGCGATGGTGATTTCACCCGACATCAAAGTCGGTGTGATTTGGGCGGGCGTGGTCGCGCCATATTACGACTTGCTCTACAACTGGCGTCGAAGCGGGTCGTTTGTCCCCTCGCCCAGTTCGCGCGGCGTCGGCTGGCGGACAAGGTGGATCGAAGAGTTCGGCTCGCCCGAAGAAAATCCCGCATTCTGGGATTCGATCTCAGCCAATTCTTACCTCGCCGATCTCTCTGGACCGATCCAACTCCATCATGGCACGGACGATGAAGATGTACCGCTAAAATTTTCGGAGGATCTGGCGATTCACTTGAACACGCTGGGAATGCCGTATGAGTTTTACATGTACGAGGAGGACGATCACAACATCTCAAAATATTTCACGACCGCGATGGATCGGACGGTGGCGTTTTTTGATGCGTGGTTGAAGTAACCCCCTCCCAGCCTCCCCCATTCGAAAAATCACGAATAGGGGAGGAGTTAAAACAGCAACACTTCCACAATCTCTCCCGCGCTTAAACCCGTCGCGTCGGGAGGGATTCTCAGCAAGCCATCCGCGGCGGCGAGCGTAAATATCAAATTGCTTTTTCCAAAAATCGGTTCCGCATCATATTTTTCGACGTTCGACTTTCGACTTTCGACCAACCTCACAGGCCACCAATCTTCGCGGCCTGCCTGTGATGCGAGATTCACAGTGAGACGCGCGTTTACTGTGGGACGCGGGCGCGGCAGAACGCCGAGCAGTTTTTCGACGACGGGTTTGACGAACAGGAATCCGTTCACCAGCGCGCTGACGGGGTTGCCAGGCAATCCGATCACGGCCTTGCCATTCGCCGCGCCCAAAATCGTCGGCTTGCCAGGGCGGGTGTTGATTCCATGCACCAACACGCCAGGCGCGCCGAGCGTGCGGATCACGTCGACAGTCATGTCGCGCGTCGAGGCGGAGGAACCCGCCGTGATGATGACCGCGTCGCACTCGGCGAGGGCTTTTTGCGCGACGGCCTGCAACGCGGAAAAATCATCGGGGATAATTCCATAGCGGACAGGTTCCCCTCCCTCACGCGTGACCAGCGCCGAGAGCGTGTACGCGTTAATGTCTCGCACCTTCCCCAACCCCGCGGCGGACTCTGGCTCGACAATCTCGTCGCCGCTAGAGATGAGTCCCACGCGCGGCTTTCGGGCTACGCGCACGCTGACGATTCCCAGCGCCATCAGCCCGCCGATCTCGGCTTCGCGCAGGGACGTGCCACGCGGCAGGACGATTTGTCCCGCGCGCACGTCTTCGCCGATTTGGATCACGTTCTCACCCACCGCCACCGCGCGGGCGATTTCGATTTCGGTTTTTGTAGGGGCGAGGTCGTCTCGCCCAGGGCGGGGGGACCCTGCCCCTACGGTTTGTGTGTATTCCAACATCACCACCGCGTCGGCGTTGGAGGGCAACATGCCGCCTGTGTGGATCAACGCGCATTGACCCGCCGCGAGGGGCAAGTCCGCGGGCGCGCCCATGGGAATCTCGCCGATGAGAGTTAGATACGCGGGCAGGGATTCGCTCGCGCCGAAGGTGTCGCTGGCGCGGACGGCGTACCCGTCTACACTGGAGCGTGGGAATTCGGGCAGAGGGTGCGGCGCGGACACGTCAGACGCGAGGACGCGGCCGAGGGCTTGGAGAGAGTCTATCGAAACAGAGTCCGTTAGAGGTCCCGCGAGATGCGAGAGGAGGATAGCGCGGGCTTCGTCGGGAGGGAGGAGAGTCAGGAATTCGGGCATAGTAGTCTGCTGGTCTGCTAGTCGGCTGGTCGGCTGGTCAGCGGAGGAAGAGGGAGAAGGCGAGGAGGTAGGAGGTCAGGGCGAGGAGGGCGGCCGCGTTGACGGTCAGTGGTTTCCACAGAGGCGGCGCGCCGAGGGAGATGTTGCGAAGCAGGGCGACCTGGAAAATCGCAAACGGAGCGGCGAGGAAGGCAGGCCAGATGAGCGCAAGGGAGATGCCGAGGAGAGGCGCGAGGGCAAGGAGGAGGAACGCGAGCAGGACAAGTCCGTGATGAAGCGGAACGGCGCGCTGCCAGGTGAGGCGCGTGAGGAGAGTGAGGCGTTCGTATTTGAGATCGTCGGCGAAAGTGGGGAAATCGAAAACGAGGAAGGTGGCAAGAGCGAGCGCGGTGACAGGGAGAGCGAGAATCGGGAGTAGGCGATGGAAGTCGCCCGTCTGCAGGACCAGGCCGAGCGAGGGAATAACATAACCGATGTGCGCGGCGAGGAGGAGTTCGCCGAAACCGCGTCGGACGAGTTTGAGCGGAGGGACGGCGTAGGCAAACACAAGGAGGAGCGAAAGCGCGAGGAGAATGAGCGCGGGGGCATGGACGCGTCCCGCGAGGAAGAGGATGTAGGCGCAACCCGCCGCGAGGCCGAGCAGGCCAATGGAGATAAAGAGCAGTCGGTCGCGCAGGTAGACGCGTTCCGCGCCGAAGAGCCCGTTGAGCGGCTCGTTGACGGGACGGAAGACTTCGGCGAGCAGGTTCATGCTGGTTTGCGCGAGGATTGTCCAGGCGAGTCCCAGCGCGAAGGCGGAGGCGGAGAAGGCCACGCCGAGGTAGTCTGCGATGGCGAGGCCGAGGGCGTAGGTGAGGGCGGCGAAAAGGAGGTGGAGAGGACGGATGAGGCTCATCAGTAATCAGTGTTCAGTGATCAGTTTTCAGTAATCAGTGGTTGAGTTGGATCTGGGATTATATGTGGAGATAGCAAGTCCCTGCATCTCAAATAGGAAAGGGTCCCAGCAATAGTTGTGAACAGTAGAATTACTATATTAATGAACGCGTATATAAACGTCATGAAAGGAACATCTATTGCCTTCGCAAAATTATCCCAAAAACCAGACAGAGGGATAAATGGGACAGAAAATATGTCAACACCAGTGATAAAAGAACCAATCACAGCGCGCGAGACTAAAACTGCACCCCAAATTAGCATCCCAATCAAGTAGAAACTGGCAAAAAAGCGAAGATTGGATTTCAACATGCGAATTCCATCTATCGAATTTTGAAAATAGCCACCACTCCGATCAAGAAGGATTCGCGTCGCAAGCGACTCTGATCCCAGCATCAAAAAGTCAATAATTACATACCAAAATGGCACAAACAGCGACATTTCTTCTACATATACGGAAAATATAAGTAGACAAAATAGTGGAAGAGTAAAAGCAAATGCAATCAATAAGCCCACCAAGGATTGCCAGAGATAACTCCAAATATTTAAATAAAATTTGCGAGAGACCTCCGTACTATCGAGTTCACCATTCAGCTGAAAAACAATCAAAATATAGAGCATCGGAAAACAAAAAGAGACAACAATTCTGCCAATCTCAAGAATTTCCCATAAAATAGCAAAATTGGGAAAATTTCTATTCGCCATAACCAAAAGGGCGCGGATTATGAATTCAACAACAAAAAAATATCCAATGGACAACCGCAAAAACAGCGGATGCTTAAACATCATCCGAAAGGCGCGCAGATAAATTTCGCCAGATTCATTGAGCATTGTTTTCTCGCCTGTTTACTTTCCCAACGCCTTCTTCAAATCGCGATAATGGATTTGGTTGTGCAGGTACAGCATCTTCACCATCTCGCGGATGGTGGTCTGCTGAAGAAATGGATGGCGACCAACAATTTCCAGGTCGGATTCCTGCAAACCTAAGACCCAAGTCACCGCATCGGCACGCACGGATTTGTATTGCTCCAGCAATTCGCTCGGCGTCAACTCTTTCGTTTTCTCCTGCTGGCTGGCGTTGTAGCGGTCAATCGAGAAATCGTCCGCCGCGCCCGCGCCGCCCAGGCGGATCTGCTCGAAGAGTCGCACCAGTCCGCGCTCGGATGTGACGAAGTGCGAGAGCATGTTGCGCACCGTCCAGACCGTCCCTTCGGTGTAGACGTCCGTTTGCCATTGCGCGTTGGTCAGCGCGGAGAAGATGGCGACGAAGCGCTCTCCTTCGGATTTGAGTTTTTCTGCGAGGTCGGTGAGTTCGGACATGAGTTCTCCTGTAAAGTTGTCGCTGCACTGAGCGGAGCCGCCGCATTTTGGCGGCGAAGTCGAAGTGCGAATTTCATGGATAATACTTGTTTGAATCTACCCGCCCTTCGACTTCGGGACGAATAGCGCGTCCCTCCGCCCAGGGCAGCAGGTTCAAATCAATGAATAACCGCCATCCACCACAATCGTCTGTCCAGTGATGTATTCATTCCTGACCAAAAACTCCAGCGCGGATGCGACCTCCTCGGGTCGCGCGGGACGTCGGAGCGGCAACCGTTTCACCAGCCGTTCCCACTCCTCGGGCGTGACCACGTCCGATTGCAGGACAAGGCCAGGCGCGATGGCGTTGACGCGGATGGACGGGGCGAAGGCGCGGGCGAGGACTTTGGTCAACGACTCGAGTGCGGACTTGCTGACCGCGTACGAGGGGTAACGACTCCACGCCTTATTCGCGCCGATGTCGCTCACGTTGACGATCAGTCCACCCTCGGTCATCTGCTTGACAGCCTCCTGCGCCATCAGAAATGGCGCGCGCAGGTTCAGGTCGAGGGCCGAGTCCCAGTTTTCCAGCGAAAGGTCACGCGGATGCCCGACCGGCATCACCGCTGCGGAGTTGACCAGCACTTTCAGCGATTCATCAAATTCTCTGATGATCTCAAATAATTTGGAAATTTCTTCGGGCCTTGTCAAATCTGCACGTAGCAGATAGGCGGGAACACCGAGTGCTTCGATTTCTTCCTTCGCCCAATGCGCTTCCTGTGCCGAGTTGTGATAGTGCAAACCAATGGCGAATCCCATGCGCGCCAAAGACAGGGCGAAGACTTTGCCCAGTCTCTGCGCGCCGCCAGTGACGAGGGCGAGGGTGTAGGTCATGGGTTAATTAAACCATAGAAATGCAGAAACCCGTTTTCTCGGAAAAAACGGGTTTCTGCGATAACTATGTATCTCATCCCCTAAAGAAATTCGAGATAAAGAACCAGATATTCGCAGGACGCTCGGCGAGGCGGCGCATGAAATAGGGATACCAATGCGTGCCGAAGGGAACGTACACGCGCACGGGATATCCTTCCTTCACAAGTTTTTCCTGCAGATCACGGCGGATGCCGTAAAGCATTTGGAATTCCAGCCCATCCTTTGGGAGGCCGACTTTGTTCGCGTATGAAACGGCAAACTCGATGCGCTTCTCGTCATGCGTGGCAATCGCGGGGATGGGCGGGATGCGTCCGTCTTCGCTCAGGTTTGAACGGCCAGCCAGCGAGGCGTCCATCATCAATTTTGTCAACAGATCGTAATTGGCATCCACATCCGCCTTTTTCGGGAAGGCTTTATCAGGCGGTTCCTTATACGCTCCCTTGACAAGTCGTATGGTGGTCTTGTTTTCGAGCAGGAGTTTGGTATCCGCTTCGGCGCGGAAAAGATAGGACTGCACCGCCATGCCAAAATGCCTGTTCGTGAAACCGCGCTCCAACATGGCCTTGTAGATGGCAATCGTCGTATCGGTGTAAGGCGTGTCTTCGATGTCGACGCGGACGAAATTACGGTGTTCCTTCGCCCGTTGCAGAATCCGCCCGAGGTTCTCGCGGCACACCGACTCGTCCAACCCCATACCGATCTGCGTCAACTTGATGGAGACGTTTGCGCGCACTTCCGCGCGATCGATCTCGTCCAGAATCGCCAAAATCTCGGAGGTGGATTGAGCGGCCTCTTCCATGGTGGAAGTATGCTCGCCCAGGTGGTCAAGAGTGGCATTGATGCCTTTTGCGTTCAATTCACGGATGGCGCGGATGGCGTCCTCCGTCTTTTCCCCCGCAACGAAACGGGAGGCCGCCTTCCACGCAAACGACCAGCCCGTCACCATTTTTTGCGCCCACTGGGCCTTGGACAGATAGATCAAAAAGGAGCGAAGCATGTCTCATTCCTTATTTTTGATTTGTCTTACATCGGTCCGCATTCTGCATTCTGTCTTCTGCTTTCTGCATTCCGTCTCCATTCTAGCACAAGTGCTCCCAACGAATATGTTATACTTTTTGATGACATTCGTCACAACCTGGTGAGCATGAGAAACCGAAACACACCCCTCCTTTTGCGCGGCGTCTCCGCCCTTTTCCTGAGCGCCGCGATCATTTTAACCATTATTGCACTGGTCGGGTACAGCCGTCAGCGAAACAGTTACCCCGCGGGTATGACCATCGCCGGCGTCCCGGTCGGCGGCGTGGATCCACAGGCAGCCTCCCAGCGTGTTTTACAGGTGTATTCCTCGCCTGTGGAAATCCAGTATGCGGGTTCCGTGATTCTGATTGACCCGACCAATGTCGGTTTTCAAATCAACATAGACAGCATGTTAGCCGCGGCAGACCTGAACCGCACCGGCGCATCCTTCTGGGGCGGATTTTGGGACTACCTGTGGAATCGTCCGCCCACCGCGGCGGATATCCCGCTCGACGCCAACCTGACCGAGGAGCGCCTGCGCGCCTACCTCCAAAACGAGATTGTCACCCGTTACGATACGCCGCCCTCTCCCGCACAGCCCATCCCGGGGACGGTCAACTTCGTCCCTGGCACACCCGGCCAAACGTTGGATATTGACCGCGCCGTGACGCTCATCGAGGACGCCCTGCGCTCGCCAACCAATCGCACCATCGCATTGACATCTACACGCACCATCGCATCGCGTCCCACCCTCGACAACCTGCAAACCCTGCTCAAACAGGTGATTCGTCTCTCGGGCTTCGACGGCGTGGTTGGGCTGTACATGCTCGACCTCCAAACGGGACAGGAAATCCTCTTCGCGGAAGATAACGGCCAGCCGCTTTCCGTCCAGCCTGATGTGGCCTTTACCGCCTCCAGCGTGGCGAAGATTCCCATCATGGTTTCGTATTTCAGCGAGTTCGGCACGGACGCGCTGAACCAGCAGACCATCGACGCGATGATAGACATGATCCGCCGCTCCGAAAATCCGCCTGCCGATAAGTTCATGAGTGCGCTGAATGAAACACGCGGTCCACTCCTCGTCACCGAAAGGATGAAACTCCTCGGTCTCGAAAACACCTTCATGGCAGGTTACTTCTACGTCGGTGCGCCGCTCCTGCAGACCATCCGTACCCCCTCGAACTCGCGCACCGACGTGATCACCAATCCCGATTCCTACAACCAGACCACGCCGTCCGATGTCGGGATGTTGCTCGAAGACATCTATCAATGCGAGCAGACAGGCGGCGGCGCGCTGGCGGCCGTCTTCCCGCAAAAAATCACTCAGCAGGTCTGCCAGCAGATGATCGAGATCCTCGTGCAGGACAAACTCGGCGCACTCCTGCAGGCGGGCGTTCCAGAAGGGACGCGCATCGCGCACAAACACGGCTGGATCACCAATCCTGCCACAGGCGTGATTGATAACGTCAGCGACGCAGCCATCGTCTATTCACCGGGTGGAAATTACATCATCGTTGTCTTCACATACCATCCCGTGCAAATCATTTGGGACACGACAGCCAATCCTCTTTTTGCGCAACTCTCGCAAGCGGTTTACAATTATTTCAATGTGCCAATACAATGACAACAGAAACCAGGTTTCTCGAAGAAACCTGGTTTCTGTTTTATAATCGCCCCATGAGCGCCGCCCTCGGACTGTATCGCCTTCAGCAAATTGACAGCCAGATGGATCAGGCGCGCACGCGTCTGGAGGCCATCCGCCAGATTCTAGAAAATGACGCGGATCTGCGCGCCGCGACTGAGCGCGTTGCCTCAGCGGAGAAAACGCATCAGGAAGCCGAGCGCGCCCAACGTCAGGCGGAGGCGGACGTTCAATCCCAAAAAATAAAAATCGAACAGGCCGAATCCAGTTTGTACGGCGGCGCGGTCCGCAATCCAAAAGAATTGCAGGACCTGCAACACGATGTGGCCTCGCTCAAAAAATATCTCGTCACGCTGGAAGACCGATTACTCGAAGCAATGCTGGCGGTAGAGACCGCCGCCTCTTCCCTGACCGAGACGCAGGCCGCGCTTTCCAAAGTGGAATCCAGCCTTGGCGACCAGACCCGCGCCCTGACCGCCGAGCGGGCAGATTTATCGCACGCGCTCGAGCGCCTCGAAGCCGAACGGAAAGCCGCGGCCTCTCCTGTGGACGCAAAACTGATCGAGCAATACGATTCCCTGCGCCGCGAGCGACGCGGCGTCGCCGTCGCTACCATCAGCGACGGGGCTTGCGCCGCCTGCGGAAGCACGCTCACCCCCGCCCATCAACAAACCGCGCGCTCCAGCGCGCAGATCGCCCGCTGTCCCACTTGCGGACGAATCCTTTTTGCTGATTGATTCTCATGCCCTTCGACTTTCAACCACTCTCGTTCGGGATCGGCTTCGTCATCGGCATCCTCTTCTGGATTTTGCTGGGACGGATGGTCGCCCTGTTCAAGGAATGGCGCACAGGCGCAACGACGCGACGCGAAGAGGCGCAGGCGCGCCGCTCCTCGGGCATCGAAGACAATCATCGCCGAATCACCCTGCGCCGGGCGCAGGGTATGCACTTGGCCGCGCCGCTCTTCGCATTGGATGAGATTCTTCTGCCGCCTCCGCTGATGGCGCCGCCCGCGCGCGTGGAACCGAACGGCCCGTTAATCACTGAAGACATCGTCACACAGACCCTGCCATACCTGCCAGCCTGGCCCGAACTTGGAACCATCTATGGCGCGCCGAAAATGACGATTGCAAAGGCATTGTCGGGCGGCGGTAACCTCATCCTGACCGGCGTGGACGGCGGCGGCAAGACAGTCGCGTTGGCGCATCTCGCCACATTAGCCGCCAATCGCGACCCACAACTGGGCGTGTTGAGCGAGATCGTTCCGTTCCTCGTTCATGCCGCGGACCTATCCCTGCCGGTGAACGATCCGAAGAACATTCTCGACCCAATCACCAACGCCGCGTCCGAACACGTTTCTTTCCTGGACATGGGGCGGGTTGCGAGTTTCGTGCAATACACCTTCAAGAACGGACGCGCCCTCCTGCTTCTGGATGGTTTCGATGAACTTGCCGCAGACGGCCAGCAAGCCGTTGCGCAATTCCTGAAAACCCTGCTCGAAGTCTATCCGCTCACCCGCGCCGTCGTCACCGCCCTGCCCGAGCAAATTGGCGGATTGCACAGCCTCGGATTTTCGCCGCTTGCGCTCACAGGCTGGGACTCGCGCCACCAGGCAGAGTTCATCCGCAAATGGGGCGAACAGTGGGCGCGCTTCGTCACCACCGAGGCCTGGGCGCAGACCGCGCACGAGTCCATTGATCCGCTTTTGCTGGATGCCTGGCTGGCTTTTGGCAACCAGAATTTGACACCGCTTGAGTTGACGCTCAAAGTCTGGGGCGGATTCGCGGGCGACAGCCTCGGGCCGCGCGTGACCGACGCGATCTCCTCGCACATCCGACGCGTGGCCCCTGCCGACACGCCCATCGCCGCGCTGGAAACGCTCGCCATGCAGGTCATCCTGAGCGCGCAACCCGTCTTCGATCCGCGCAAGGCGCGGGACTGGGTCAAATCGTTCGAACCAGCGGAGGAGAAACCCACCGAAGGGACGAGCGCCGCCGAGGGTGATTCGTCGCGGACCAGCCCCCTCGGTCCGAAAAAAGAAGCGACGGTTCAGTCACCATCCAGCGGCCTGCTCGGAAAAATGTCCACCAGCGGACTCCTGTTCACACATCCCAATAATCGAATGCGATTCCTACATCCCGTACTCGGCGGTTATCTTGCAGGCCGTGCCCTGACGGCATATAAGGCCGACGAGAAGTTGCTCGGCCAGCCCAACTGGGGTGGGAAACTGCTTGCCATGCGTTACCTCGCCGCACAGGGAGACGCGACTCGGCTGGTGGATGAATTGCTGAAAACCGAAGACCACCTACTCGAACGTCCGTTATTGAATGCGGCACGCTGGCTGCGTGACGCGCCACGCGAAGCCGCCTGGCGCGGCAAGGTCATGGCTGGGCTGGCGCGCGTCCTGCAAAACGAGGAAAATCCGCGCGGCCTGCGCGGACAGGCCATGGCCGCTTTTGCATTATGTGGCGACCCGGGCGCGGCCGCCTTCTTCCGCCAATCTTTGCAATCGTTGTCATTCGAACTTATCCTGCTGGCCGCGCTTGGAAGCGGCGTCATTCGCGACGGCAAAGCCGCGGAACTGCTCTCCTCTACCATGTCCTCTGCGCCGAGCATTGGAGCGCGGCGCGCGGCCTGCCTCGCGCTGGTCGCCATCGGGACACAGTCCGCGCTGGAGGCGGTGGCGCATGCCCTCTTGAGCGGCGATGACGACCTGCGCCGCGCCGCGGCGGAAGCGCTGGCCAATGACCCGAAAGAGGGACACGCCATGCTCAAGGATGGCGCGACGCTGAAGGATATCCTCGTCCGCCGCGCGGTGGTCTATGGTCTTGTCCGCGTGGATGAGCCCTGGGCGCTCGAACTCCTGCAACAAATGCAGGTGGAGGATGACCAGTGGATCGTCCGAAACGCGGCCACCGAAGTGCTCGACAGCCTTTCCTCGTCCATTGACCCGCGCGTGCCGCGTCCGCTCACGCCGCCCTCTGAGACTCCGTGGCTGATTGAGTTCGCGGGTAAGCAGGGCATGGGCATCTCGCCCGGTGTCCCCGCCACCGACCTGTTGATCAAAGCCCTGAAAGACGGCAACGCGGAGGAACGTCTCGCCGCGCTGACTTACCTGCGGCGCACCCCGACCGAGGGCGTCATCAAGAGCATGTTCGAAGCCGTCCACAGCGACGACTCGGAATTGCGCGAAGCAGCCTACCAGACCCTTTGGGAATTGGCGGCAGGCGGTATTGTTCTGCCCAATCCCGCCCAATTTGGGCTTGCATAGAACAAACACGGAGCACAAATGACCGACACTCCTCTTTTATTGACAATCGCCGTTCTCGGCGGAACAGGCAAGGAAGGCAAGGGACTTGCATATCGTTGGGCAAAGGCGGGATACCACGTTCGCATCGGGTCACGCGAGGCCGCCAAAGCCGAGGCTACAGCGACAGAATTGATGGGACTGCTCGAGGGCGAGGCATTCGTGAACGGGATGACCAATCTCGAAGCCGCTCGCCAAGCGGACATTGTCGTGCTGACCGTCCCATACGCCGCACACAAGTCCACACTGGAATCCGTCAAGGACGCGCTCAAGGGGAAGATATTGATTGACGTGACTGTCCCCCTCGTCCCGCCGAAAGTGGCGACGGTGCAGATGCCCGCCGCAGGGTCCGCGGCGCAGGAGGCGAAGGAAATCCTCGGCGCGGACACGCAAGTCTGCGCCGCGTTCCAGAACATTTCCCACGAACATCTTCTGGATGATTCAGATGTGGAATGTGACGTGCTGGTAACTGGCACGAGCAAGGAAGCGCGCGCCGAGGCGATCAAACTCGTCGAGGCCGCGGGCCTGGCCGGCTGGGATGCAGGTCCGCTGGAAAATTCCGTGGTAGTGGAGGGGCTGACCAGCGTGTTGATCGGCATCAACAAGAAATATGGTAGCACGCACGCAGGGATTAAGATCACGGGTGCAGAAAAGTAGCGTGTCATCACTCACTCTCACCCCACTAGAAAATATCCCTCTTATCCGCCGAGATGACAACTTGGCGGATATTCTTGTACAGTCATTGCGCGAATCGAATATCGCTCTGGAGAATGGCGACATCCTCGTTGTCACGTCCAAGATTGTCAGCAAGGCCGAGGGACGGATGGTGAATCTAGCCACCGTCACGCCGAGCGAACGCGCGCTTGAACTCGCGCATCAGTCTGAAAAAGACTCGCGCGTGGTGGAACTGATGTTGCAGGAAAGCAACGAAGTCCTGCGCGTGCGCGTCGGGACGATCATTGTTGAGCATCGGCTGGGATTCATCTGCGCGAACGCGGGGATCGATCATTCGAACATTGACCCCACCCCTACCCCCTCCCCAAATGGGTACATTTGGGGAGGGGAATCAGGGGATGGGTGTGTTCTTCTCCTTCCTCGCGACCCAGACGCGTCGTCGCGCTCGATGCGGGAGAGAATCGAATCGCAG
>QZIJ01000088.1 GCA_003598975.1 Anaerolineaceae bacterium
GAGTCGCTTCATCCACGCCGCCCGCGACGACAATTTCCACCTTTTGTATTTCGGACAACTTCTCCGCCAGTGAGACGGCATGGAAAAGACCGCTATCGAGGCCGCCTTTGAGATTCCCCTCCAGCAAAAGGATGCGGACATGGTCAGTGGGGCGTTCGTGCGCGCCTTCGGGAGAATAGGCCTGCAAATCCACGCCGTTGAGGATGACCGCGGCGGGAACTTTGGCAACTCCGTACCAAGCCTCCCACCATTTGCGGATGAATTGACTCTGATAGACGACCCGATCCGTAAAAATTCTCCGAATGAAAGCCAGCACGAGATTGCCGTACTCCGCGCGGACGTGGTAACGGACTCCCGTCCAGCGGACGCGCTGTACCCAGTTGACTCCATCCAGGCGCTGGACGATGCGCGTCCCTGCGCGTTTGGCTTTTCGCAACCGAAGCAGATCGCGGGTCCCCGCGAGAACGAGCAGGGCGTCGGACGCGTCGTCGGGATCGTTGGTTGTCTCGATGCCGCGCGAAGCGAGTCCCGCCTCGAATTTGAGTCGGAAACTGGCGACGCCGCCCGTCCCCTCCACGCGCGGGAAAATGCAGATTCTGGGCATGGGATGATTATACCTAACCCCCCGTTCCTCGCAGGGAAGGGGGTGCAGGAGGATAGGTAATATGGTATCCTTGCGCCATCCCACCCTGCGGAGCGAACATGTACGTTGCCATCGAAGGAGTCATCGGCGTCGGCAAGACCACGCTGGCGCGCCTGTTGCAGTCCGCGTTCGAGGCGGAGGTTTTGCTCGAAGTGTTCGAGGAGAATCCCTTCCTCTCCGATTTTTACGGCGACCGGGCGCGCTATGCCTTTCAGACTCAAATTTTCTTTTTGCTCTCGCGCTACCACCAACAGCGCCGCGGCGTGACCGAGGTGGTGAAGGCGGGAAAGAACCTGCTCTCCGATTACACCTTCGCCAAAGACGCACTCTTCGCCCGCATCAACCTGGCAGGCGACGAACTGGAGATGTACCATCGCGTCCACGAGGCGCTGGCCGAGAAGATTCCGCTCCCCGACCTGCTGGTTTACCTGCGCGCCGACACGGACGTTTTGATGCAACGCATCGCCCTGCGCGACCGTCCGTATGAACGCAACATGGAACGCGGCTACATTGACGAGTTGAATCACGCCTACGATGATTTCTTCGCAAATCCCTACGACCACACGCCGATCCTTATCATAGACACGAACAACATCAATATCGTGCAAAACCCTGACGACCTGAAACTGGTCGAGAATAAAATTCGCGAAGCACTGGGCATCACTCCCTTCCAGCCCAGTCTGCCGATGAACCAGTAATTCGTTAACCGCAAAGCACGCGAAGGCCGCGAAGAAAAACAAAAAGAATTTCTTTGCGTTCTTAGCGGTAAAACAAATCGGAGTAACATGCGCGTCACCCGCGAAACACTCATCCGCCTTGCCAAAGAGAACGCCAGGACCCGCGCCTTCGACAACAAGGATATCGTGGCGGCCTACCTGATCGGTTCGCTGCTCAACGAGGAACAGGAGCCGTTCATCGGCGGACTGACCGACATTGACCTGGTCTTCGTCACGGCGGGCAAACCACCGCGCACGCGCGAGATCGTCAAACTGACGGGCGACTTCCACCTCGACATCACCTATCACGCCCGCGCCGAATACAACCCTGCCCGCGACCTACGCGTCAACCCCTGGCTTGGCCCCGAAATCTACAACCCGATGCTTTTGTACGAGCGCGAAAAATTTTTCGACTTCGTACAGGCCGCGGTGCGCGGCGGGTTCGAATTCAACGGCCCGGCGCTCACCCTTCAGCGTTGCCGCACGCTCCTCGCCCACGGACGCGGCTGTTGGACCGACCTGCTCGAGGTGAGCGACGTCGGCCCGCGCGAAGTGGCGCATTATCTCAAGGCCGTCTATCACGCCGCGTGCGCTGTCGCTGAACTGAACGGGAATCCCCTCGCCGAGCGGAGACTCCTGCTCGACTTTCCGACGCGCGCCGAACAGGCGGAACGTCCGCAGATGGCGGCGGGTCTCGCGGGACTTTTGGGCGGACTCAGCCTCGAAAGCGGAATCCCCGCCGATTGGCTGGAGGCATGGCAGGCCTCGTTCATGTCCGCGGCGGTCAGCGGCAAGGCGGACGCGCGCATCAATGTGGTACGTGTCAATTATTATCGCAAGGCTTTTGATGCAATGGAAGGCATTACTGCCCTCTGGCCTCTGCTTCACACGTGGACATTGTCCGTGCTGGCATTGCCGTCCACACAGATAAAGGATTGGCAGGCCGCGGTGACTCGACTCGGGCTGACGGGCGAGGCCTTCGCCGAAAAGGTGCAGGGATTGGACCAGTTTATTGATGAGGTGGAAATCCGTCTGGATGAGATCGCCTCGGCTAATGGGCTGGAAACTTCGATGAGCATTTAGCATTGGGAGAAACCCGTTTTCTGGCAGAAAACGGGTTTCTGATAGTTCCTTATGCGAAACAGCCACATTTAGGCATCCCCAAAAGGTACTATTTTTCACAAATCCGTTCGTTTTGTGGATAACTCGCGAAAAACTGTGGATAAACGCCTCTCGGTGTGGACAAAGAGGCTCCTCGAAACGGAAACCGCCCAAAAGTCAAGAACGACCGACCGCCAGATATGGGGGTGAGTCGTTTGGATATCCAAAATCTGGAAGCAGGCCTGCATCCTGTTCGCTTTCCCCGGTTTGTTCGAATCCTATCCACAAAGTGGTGTGCATGGATTTTCGAGGGTCTTCCCTTGTATTTGGGGGCAGGGACGATGGGTGCGCCAGAAATGAGGGCGGAAGCGGGTTATCCCCACTTTCCACAGTCCCTACTAATACGACTAAGAATCAAAATTATTATAAATAACCTGCTTGTATTGAATCGGAAAAATCTGTACAATTAGGGTAGAAAGCATCGCCCCTTTCTTCGATGCTGGGAGCCTCTCATGGATATGATCAAAGTTTCTGCGAACTCCCGTACCTCTGCCGTGGCTGGTGCAATTGCGGGGGTGATCCGTGAACACAAACATGCGGAAGTGCAGGCCATTGGGGCCGGCGCGGTGAACCAGGCTGTGAAAGCGCTGGTGCTCGCGACCGGTTACCTGAAGAACGACGGCATTGACGTGGTCTGCGTGCCCGAGTTTGTGGATGTGGAGATCGAGGACAAGGTGCGCACGGCGATCAAACTGGTGATTGACCCGCGTCCACCGGCCGCTGAATCGTAAACTTCGGATTCTCTCTTTTCGCCAAAGGACGGACGACTCTTAAGAGGCTTCCGAAGTTTTTGCTTTTCTAAGGTAGAATCGCCTTATGCGACGAAACGCATCTTCCCTCCGCCTTGCTTTGACCCTGCTCCTGCTGGCTGGCCTGTTCTTCACCGCGGCGGGAGGGGCGATGGCGCGGGGGGATGTGGTGGCTCCGGTGGCGCAATCTTGTTGGGGAACGTCAATTGTTGAGTGGACGTTCACTGGGGATACAATAACTCCTTCTTTTGGAAATGGAGTAATAAATGGGGTAGGGGTTGATGCACCCACTTTTTCAACATCATCTGACAATCCTCCCGCAGTAAGTTATGATAATTGGGACACTTCTTCATCCGCAGTGAATCCGGGCGAATACATTGAATTTGAAATTGATACAACCGGAAGAACCTCGATTAATCTCACCTTTACGGCTAGCAGAACTGGCACAGGTCCACAAGCGTTTGAACTCCAATACGGTGTCAACGGCGCCTCTCCTATTACAGCATTTCCAGCCCCAATAAATGTTGCAAGAACCGTCACCGAAAATGAACTAACTTATATTTATGATTTAAGTTCTGTAACTGATATTAATGATGAGTCTAATTTACGAATTGGCATATTTGCCTACTCAGCAACGTCTACTACTGGAACATTGCGGCTTGATAATATAAACTTTTCAGGCACTTGTACGACTTTAGACCCCACACCAACTCCCACCTCCACGGCTACTGCGTCCCCTGTCCGCTCGGTTATCATCAGCGAAGTAGCGTGGATGGGAACGTTGGCATCGCCTGACCATGAATGGATTGAACTTTATAATCCAACAGTGTTTGATATTAACTTGGCTGGCTGGACACTTACTGCGGCAGATGGAAATCCAACTATCACAATATCAAATGGCATTATTGAGGCGGGAAAATATTTTTTGCTTGAAAATACAAATGTCTTTTCAACCGACGTAACGAGTTCTACTCCCTATTTTAACTATAATAATACTTCTTCCTTACTAGAAGACAATGGGGAAACACTCAGTCTTGTAGATACACGTGGCGATACCATTGACACCGCCAACGGAAACGGCGGAGCATGGCCTGCGGGTATTCTGACCACATCTGTTAATCATGGAACAATGGAACGCTGGGGAACCAATGCGGATTCTGACTCGCGATGGTATACGAGCAACAGTGGTTGGACGAAACATGATATCGCTGGAAATCTAATCCACGGCACTCCGGGTGGTGGGAATTCATCTACCCCGACCCCGACAAAAACGCCTACTGCCACGTTCACTCCTACCATCACGCGTACTCCCACCAAGACGGGTACTCCCACCCTCACCCCCACCCGTACAGCGCTCAAAACTGTTGTCATCAGTGAGGTTGGCTGGATGGGTACATCCTCCGTCACATCCGGCAACGAGTGGATTGAGTTATACAATACCACCAGTGAGCCAATTGATATGACTGGCTGGCATTTGCGCTCCTTCCGCTACAACGGTGAGGATTTCGTGCTCAATCTCGATATCGTGCTGAAGGGGACAATATCAGTGCGTAAATCCGACAAGCCAAGCGATCCGAGCGGGTATTATTTGCTGGAAACGAGCGAGAATGCTGTGATCTTCGATAACCCAGAGACGGAGCCCGATGGTCAGACTTATAGCGGCAGTTTGTACAATTCAGGCGAAATTTTACTTCTATGTTCCACGCTTTCCCACTGCAACATCAACACGAAAAGGCAGGCTGTTGATTTTGTAAATGCCACCCTATCCACTTCAGGGAACATCATGCCTTGGCCTGCGGGGAGCAGTTCCACCTATGGGAGTATGGAGCGCAAGAACCTGACCAGTGACGAGCCCACCAGCTATTACACACACATTGGTGAAAATCCGCGCTGGGGAAGGGATGCCAACGGTAACCCAGTAAAGGGCACGCCCGGACACCCGAACTGGGCTTTTACCGTCACGTCTACGCCGCGTCCCACCACCACACCCACGCGCACGCCCACGCCCCTGCCGTCCGCGGCGCCCATCCTCGTCATCAACGAGTTCCTGGCGCGCCCCGGCGCAGACTGGAACAACGACGGCGTGGTGGATGTCTACGACGAGTTCATCGAAGTCATCAACGCCGGCACGGTCAACCTCAACCTGAGCGGCTACAAATTGGACGATGAACAGAATCTCGGTTCCGCCGCCTTCACCCTGCCCAGCCAGACGCTCAAGCCCGGCGAAAAAGCGGTCTTCTACGGATCTCAAACAGGAATCCTCCTGGACGATTCCGGCGACACCGTGCGTCTGTTACGCGCCTCGAACAACGCCGTGCTGGACGCGGTCACCTACACCATCGTCAAATCGCTGGATTCCTCGGTCTGCCGTTACACCGACGGCTATGGCTCGTGGATCGTGGGATGCTTCCCGACGCCCGGCCGTCCCAACCAGTTGACCGGCGACCGCTTCCCCTCCACCTCGGGCGGCCAGCCGATTCCTGTATGCGTTCTGCCGGACTCTGTCCCCGAGGTCTTTGTCCTCGCTGAATGTGAGGAGAGCGGCCTCGGCATCTGGAATCCCTTCTATTGGGATGCCTCCCCCGGCGAGGGAAACGCCATCTGGCAATCCGACGAACGCGACAAGTGGCTGGTGGGCTACCAGTAAATCAGAAACCCGATTTCTTTATTACCCCCGAAGCAAAGCGGAGAGGGGCGAAGAAATCGGGTTTCTCGTATTTTCAATCCTCCGCCGCTTTTGCCACCTCTTCGGCATCGAAAATCACCTCGTCCTTGCCGGTCAACTTCTCCTGCATTTTGGCCACCACCAGATTCAAGTGACCGGGATGCGCCACAAAATCGAGGTCATCGCCGGGGACGGTCAACACCGGGCAGAGGGTGAAACATCCCAGCCAGTTTTCGTACAGGTCGTTCAGGCTGGAGAGATAGTCCGCGGAGATTTCGCGTTCGTAGTCGCGGCCGCGCCGCGAGATGCGCGTCAACAGGGTGGGGATGGAGGCACGTAGATAGATGACCAGGTCCGGGGGGGGCAGGAAGCGCAACACTGTCTCGTAGAGTTCGCGGTAGGTCTGATAGTCGCGCGTGCGGATGTGTCCCTGCAAAAAGAGGTTCTGTGCGAAGATCTCCGCGTCCTCGTACACGCTGCGGTCCTGGATGATCGAGGCGGGACGCTGTGCCAGTTCGTGATGCGCTTTCAGTCTGTGCGTCAAAAAGAAGACCTGCGAGTGGAACGACCAGGCGGTCATGTCGCGATAAAAATCCGCCAGGTAGGGGTTTTCCGTGACCGGCTCGTAGAACGGCTCCCAGCCCATCTTGGCGCACAACATGCCCACCAGTGTGGATTTTCCAACCCCGATGTTTCCTGCCACGGCAACGAATTTTTTCATGGGACTCCTGGATGGTGCGTCGCACCTTTTTCGATGTGCGTATCCCAACGGATGGGTGAGACGCACTCACGATAAATTATAGGATTCCTGTAGCGGCTTCCGTTCACCCTGCGCCCGCCACATTTTGCCAGATGATTCCGGCCGCCATGGCGACAATAACGAACAATAACACCAGCCAGAATAAGCGGCCCAATTTCCGCTTCGCCAGTCCGTGCCCGCCCACTGCGCCCGCGATTCCCAATTCCACGGTTTGTCCAAGGAACCAGCCCAACAAAAGTTCCGGTGATGCGGTTGTTATCGAATACAATCCCAGGGTCAGCGAGCCCCACGCGAGAAATCCCAATTGAAGCCCGAACAGCGTCCCTTTTTGCCATCCCTGAACATTTAATTTAACCATCAGCCAGATCAGCAAAACCGCCAAACCGAGAAAGGACAGATACCCGATGGGGATTAAGGCAAATGACTGTTCCGGGGGAAGGAGGAAAGCGCTTTTCTTTTGATACAGGGGGGCAAGCAAACCGGCGTGTAAAAAGAAATCAAACCCTATCATGGACAACCAGGCCAGCAGAATAAGCTTAATGGAAAACCCGATGGATGGTGTTTGGTCATTATGGTTGTTCATGGTTTTCAATACTCCCAATCATCCACTTGTGTTCAGGGAAACGCCAGGCGTCTAAAAGAAAAGGGCGGCCTTTGTCTGACCGCCCTGCCTCTGTCAGGGGATTTTTCCGTCCAGTTCATCGTTAATGACCTGCTGGAAGACGCTCAGCGGTTGCGCTCCAACCACCGCGAGTCCGTTGATGAAAAACGTCGGCGTGGATTGCACGCCCATGTTGATGGCAAACTGCATGTCGGCCTCGATGGCGTCCTTGTGTTTGTGGCTGGTCATGCAGGACTCGAAGGCGGTCACGTTCAGTCCGAGTTCCGAGGCGAGTTTGGCGTAGAGGTCGTCGTTTAGCGCGGCGGAATTCTCGAAGAGTTTTTCGTGGAATTGCCAGTAGGCATTCTGGTCGCCGGCACACAGGGCCGCCTCGGCGGCGTTCATGGCCTGTGGATGGAGTTGTGTCAGCGGCAGGTTGCGGTACACGAGCCGTATCTGCCCGGGATAAGCGGCCATCAATTGTTTGTATACCTGGTCGTGCCATTTCTGGCAGTAGGGACATTGATAATCGCTGAACTCGACCAGCGTGATGACCGCATCCCTGGGACCGATGCTGTAGAATCCATCGGTGGGGATATCGTAGCGCCGCGCCGCTTGTGGTTGCGTGGGAGCGGCCGCGACAGGCTGGGCGTTGCCTCCATCGCGTCCCCAGGCCAGGTACCCGACCAGAATCCCAAGCGCAAAAGCGACAATCACAAGCACCGAGTAAAAGTGACTGCGCTTGAAGGTGACAGTATCGGGGGAGAGAGTTGTATCGTTCATGCGGCGCATTATATCATGCTGATTTTGCGCGTCCTTTCCGCGCGTTGGGCGTATATCTCCATGCAAAAGGAGACAAAATGACCGAGACAAAAACCCCCACTCCCTGGTATGCCTGGCCTTTCGTGGCGCTCTGGAAGTTGATCGCGGGCATCGTCGCGTTGACGGGACGGCTGGTGGCCGTTATCCTGGGATTCGTGCTTTTGCTGGCGGGAATCCTCGTCAGCCTGACGGTGGTCGGCGCCATCGTTGGCATCCCGCTCGCGATTGTCGGATTTCTACTCATCCTGCGCGGGCTGTTCTAGGCGAAGCCCTGCCGCCCACGGACCACCCTCCACACCAGGAGACAGTCACTTGGAAAAGTGACTGTCTCTTTATATTTGGGTATACAATGAAGGAAAGAATTCGCTTCTTTCGGAGGGCATATGATTTACCTGATCGCCGCGTTGATCTTCGCCGCACTGACCGCGCTGGCCACGTGGAAAAAGAATCGGGGGCTGGAATTTGCCGCCAAGCCGGCGGTGCTGGCGTTGCTGCTCATCTACCTGTGGATAACGGCCGGGTTGAACGGAGCGTTGCTGTGGTTCGCACTGGGGATGTTCTTCTCGCTCGTCGGTGACGTTTTGTTGCTCTGGCTCGACCGCATGTTTCTTTATGGACTGGTCTCCTTTTTATTGGCGCAGGTTGCCTACGTGATCGGATTCAGTTCGCCGCCTTCGCCTGTTTCGATGTGGGGATTATTGCTGGCCGTCATCCTCGCGTTGGGAAGTGCGCGCGTCCTGCGGCGGATTCTGTCCGCGCTGGCCGAAAAGGGAAACACGCGCATGAGAATCCCCATCATCGTTTACGGGCTGGTGATCACGCTGATGCTCCTCTCGGCCATGCTCAAACTGACCGATCCCCTCTGGGGTGCGGGCGCGTCCCTGCTGGTGGCGTTGGGCGCGTTCCTCTTCTATTTGTCGGATATTGTGCTGGCCTGGCTGAAGTTCGTCACCCCCATCCAGAATGGACGCGTCATCAATATCGGGCTGTATCATCTCGGACAGATTCTGATCGCCGCGGGCGTGGTGGTGCAATTAAAACCGTAGGGCAGTCCTGTGTGACTGCCCTACATGATTTATAAGGGCGGACACGCAGGTCCGCCCTTTTGTTTATTCCCCTGCCACTTTCAAATTGCCGAAGCGGGCGGTCGTCGGGCCTAGGTAGTGACCGAGGAATCCCGTCTCCTTGCTCCAGCGCACATTGGCGAGCGCGTCGAGGAAGTTGCCCACCAGTTGTCCGCCGCGGAACGGTTTGCGGACTCCGTTCTCCACGAGGTAGCCGAGTCGGATCTCGCTGGAGAAATCGCCCGTGATGTTATCGGGGTTGAACCACGAGAATAACGCGATCTCCACGTACGGCTCTTCCAATAACGAGGCGGTTTCCCATTTGCCCGCCGGCAGTTCCACGCCGCCGAATGCGCCGGTGGGGGGCAGGTTGAGGTAATCGGCGTAGCGCTGGCTGGCCGCGAAGGTCACCACTTTGTTATCGCGGATGAGTTCCACGCGTTGCGCGGGCAGGCCTTCGAGGTCGAATCGGTTGGATGTGATGCCGTAGGGGATGGCGCGGTTCGCCCAGACGGTGAACGGGTCTCCGCTCACCTCGCCGCGGAACACAGACTGGCCGACTTCCCATGACGAGCCCTTGGCGTATTTCAAAGCGGCGGAACCCAGCGATTGCAACACGCCCGGCGAAAGGTAATCGCCAGCCACGAACGTCGCCAGCAGGTTGTTGCGCATCACCACCGGTCCCTGCCACGCGGGGGGCGCACCGGCCTCCAGCAGGTCACGCGTGAAGCGGGCGTTGCGGGTAATTTCGGATTCGATGTTCAAATCCGAGACGCGGCGCCTCGTCAACTCGCGGAAACTTTCCACTTCCTGCTCGCCCTTTTTGGCCTGCAGGACAAATTCCATGCTGACGCTCGAGGAGGTCTGTTCGGCATCCACGCCGCGGCTGTTGACGTGGCGGACGGTCTGGATCTCCGCGAAGGCCTCGGCGGAGGTCAGCCGCGCATCGTCCAGTTTGGAGGCGGCCGCCAGCATGTCCCGCGTGACGCCATCCAGCGCGCCGAGCGGGTCGCGGCTCACGATCTCATCCAGCAGGGGCACGTCAGGGATCGCGGCCGGCGCGGGGAGGGTATAAACGGGATTCGACACCAATCCAGCCACGAGCGAAGCGGTATCAATGGCCTCCGCCACGTTCCCATCGGGGAGCAGGGTGATCTCGCCCGTGCCCATGCCGGCGTTTCCATCGGAATCCGTTTTCTGGCGGAAGACCTCGATGCGGAAATTTTCCTCGCCGGTCAGGCGCTGGGCTTCCATCTTCTGGCCGATCAAATACACCTGCGCCTCGCGCGTGACGTTGTGCCGCACCGACCAGCCCGAGAGTTCGTTCCGCGCTTTCAGCGCCTCGATGATTTTCTGCAACATCATCCCAGCCTCGCTTTCATTAGCAAATGCGGCCCGCCTGACGAGACCGCGACCAGTTCCTTGTGTCCCTTGCCACAACCGCCGGGGTCGAGTTTGAATTGATTGCTCACGGCGGTGACGCTCCCCAGCACGTCGGGGACGTAGCCCGAAATGCCGATGGGGGCGAAGACGCGTTCGGTGATTTTCCCGCCTTTGATCTCATGCCCGTAATGGCACGTGACCTGGATGCCCCAGCCCTTCGGGTCTTCCATGCCCGAGGACCACTTGTCGAGATAGATGCCGTGGTCCACCTGTGCCAGCATGTCGTCCAGCGAGGAGATGCCCGCGCCGAAGAAGGTGTTGCTCATGCGCGCGTAGGCTTTTCGGCTGTAATCCTGCCGGCGTCCGTTGGAGGAACGCGGGATGCCGAGCGCGGCGGCCGAGTAGAAGTCTGTGATGCCGCGGCGGAAGAGGCCGTTCTCCACGATCTGCGTGGGGCCGGTTGTCATGCCTTCGTCATCGAAGAAAAACGAACCGTAGGCGCCGGGCAGGCTGGGGTCGTCGTAAATGTTGACGAGCGGCGAGCCGACCACCTTGTCTATGAAATGCGCGGCCTTGGCGCGTTCCTTCAGGAACATGTCGGTTTCCACCCCGTGACCGAACGACTCGTGCGCGATCACGCCGCTGACGCCCGGCGCCGTAATGATCTGGTACTCGCCCGGCTCGATTCGTTCTGCGCTCAGCAAAGCGACCGCGCCGTCAATCACCTTGCGCATCTCCTCTTCGCTGAATTGGGACTGCTCCCATCCGCCGGTGGCGCCCTTGCTCTGCCAGTTGTAGCGCACCTGGCCGTCCTCGCCGGCGACGAACACGAACATGTACAGCACCACGCGCAGGACGCGTTGCGCCACGTCGGTGTTTTGATTCGCGAAGACGGAATACTCGTTCGATTCGCGGTACACCATCTGGCAGTTGACGATGCGCGGGTCGAGGCCCTTGGCGAAGTGCTGCATCTCGCGCACCCGATCCAGTTTTTCCTGCACGCTCAGCGCGGACGGGTCGGACTGCATCGGCGTCACAAAGTCACCGCGTCGGGACGGGGAGGCGGGCGGGGCATACTTCGCGAACGACACACCGCTGACAAGTTCCTGCATGGCAGCGTTCACCTTGTCGCGGTCGAAGCCCGCGATGGCGCGCTCGCGCATGGTCGCGCCGTCGAACGCGGAGAGCACCGTCCCTGCGTGAGGCGGCCGCTCGGTGACGCGTTCTTCGCGGTTGTTGACGAGGATCTCCAGACTGTGACGGTCGGAGAGCAGGACAGAAAAATACGGAGCGCGTTTCTGTCCCTGGGCAACGAAGTCCGCCAGAGAGCCGCGCAGGCTGTTCATGGCAGATGGCAGTTTCAAATCGGTCATGGGGTCTCCTGTAATGCAGAAGTTGTCTTGAGTATATCTGAGTTTTTTTGAACGCCAAGCCCCTCTTTGGAGGGGTTTGGAATTGGTAACTATCGGGGCAGATTCGTCGGGGCGGACCTGCGCGTCCGCCCAGGGCAGTCACGATCACGATGGTTTCAACGAGCGGAATCCCTCTCCCAGCGCCTCGTGTGCCACGCCGACGACCATAAACGCTTTCGGGTCCGCCTCATGGACGATGGCCTTCACCTGCGCGATCTCCGCGCGGCTGACGACCACATACAATACGGGACGTTCCTCGCCCGTGTACGCGCCCGTCCCGGAGAGATAGGTGACGCCGCGCTCCAACTCGACGAGGATTTCATCGGCGATCTCCTGCGGCTTGGCGGTGACGATCATCGCCGTGCGGACGGTGCCGCCGCCTTCGAGGACGGTCTCGGCCACGAGGCCGCTCACGTAGAGGGTGATGATGGCGTAGAGCGCTTCCTTCCAGCCGAAAACGAATCCCGCCGCGAGGATGACGGCTGAGTCCACCATCATGTAACTCTGCGTCATCGGGACGCCGCGCCAGTGGTTGAGTATCCGCGCGAGAACATCGGACCCGCCCGAGGTCCCGCGAGCGCGATAAACGAGTCCGTAACCGAATCCGCTCACGACCGCTCCGTACAGAGAGTTCAGGAAAATGTCGTCGGTGAGTCCGTTTTGTGGGAAGAAGGGGAAAAGCAGGAGCAGGTCAACAGCCAGCGAATACGAGATGATTGCCGTCGCCGTGCGCGCCGCGAAGCGACGTCCGCCGAGGAAACGCCAGCCGAGGAAAAAGAGGGGGATGTTGCCGATCAGCACCATCACACCGATCGGCCAGTCTGTGTAATGATTGATCAACTGGGAAATGCCGCTCACGCCGCCCGATGCCAGATGCGCAGGAACGAGGAAGAGACGCAATCCCACCGCCTGCGCCAGTGCACCGAGCAGGATGAGGACGTAGTCCTGACTTTGATGCAAAATTTTTTTAAGAGGGGGCATGGCAGGGATTATAACGCCCCCATCCGCCTAAAGACACCTTCCCCCATTTGCGAAGCAAATGGGGGAAGGACGGGAAGGGGGTTACTTGATCTCGTACGTCACGCTGACGTTCGCGGTGATGGTCATCTGTCCGGGCTCGATGGGCACGTTGGCCTGGATTCCGCCGCCACCTCCGCCGCGTCCATACTCGGCATAGACGTACGGCGTCGAGTCAGCGTAGGAGATGTTAGTGATCTCCACCAGTGAGACGCTCGCCAGTCCAGCCAGTTCTTCAGCCTGGGCCTGAGCGTTCTTTACGGCCTCGGCGCGGGCCTGTTTCATGACCTCGGTCTTGTCCGCGAGGTCGAACTGGATGCTGTTGATGCTGTTCGCTCCAGCCTTGACCACGGTATCGAGCAACGCGCCCAGTTTGGTCAGGTCGCGAGCCGTGATGTAGACCTGGTTATCCACCGCGTAATACTTCTCGCCTGTGTTTGTTCCCGTCGCGGGGTCATAGCGGTCGATCGGCCAGATGCTGAAACTGCTGGTGTGGATATCCTTCTCGTCCACGCCGAAGTTCTTCAGCGCGTCGATCACCTGCTGGGTCTGCGCGTTGTTCGCGGAAACCGCCTCGGCGGCAGTCGGTTGTTCTGTGTGGACACCGATGTAAAGATAGGCGATATCAGGGGTGATGAACACCTGTCCCACGCCGGTGACGTTCAGCGTGCGCCCGCCGCCAGAAGCGACCGCGGCAGGTCCGCAGGCACTCAACACCAGAGCGGCCAGTAAAACAAAAGAAATGAGCAAAGTTTTGGTACGCATTTCAACTCCTTTGAATTGTGATTTCAGAACCAAAGACGAATCCAATCACGAAAAGTTCCTTGAATTTTACCCGCTTTGCCTGTACAATTCTGATACATTTGTTCTAACCGTTCGCCGCCCTGAGCGGAGCGCAGCGAAGTCGAAGGGCGCTTACGTTGGAAGACACTCATGCCTATTAACTATCAGGAAATCTACACCCGAATTCAAGAAATCGGCGCAGGCGCAAAAGAAAGAAGAAAGAAGAAAGAGGAACGGCAGGAACTCGCCCGCAGATTGCTCTCTGACCACGCGTCTGAATTGGACTTCCTGCGCTCGAAGGTGGACGCGGCCAAACAGGCGGACGCGAACATCCGCTGCGCCTACCCGCTGACCGAGTCGCTTGCATCCTCCCACCCCACGCGGGACGCGGCCTCCGACGCGACGCTCATCGCCGCGGACGGTTCGCAGATTATCCCAGACAGGCATGCCGCGGTACAGTTCTGTCTCATCAACGTGGGGGCCATCTGCATGAAGATGAATTCGGGGGAAACACCGACGATTTTCACTGAGAGCGAATTGCTCTTCGGCGATGACCTTTTGTCGAACGGCTTCCCCCTCTCCGAAGGGATGGTGTCGCTGAAACGTGACATTGCCGAGCGCGTCAAATTGGATGAATTATCGAAGGGCATCGCAGGCCAGGTTATCACGCTGACGGATGGTCCCATCGAACTGTGGGGCGCCAAAGGCGAAGACGCGGCCGCGTACAATGATTTTGTCAACAAATATTTGACCATTCTCTCGCGCTTGCAGTCGCGCGGCGTCATCGTGGCTGGCTACGTGGACAAGCCCGCCGCGGATCTGGTGGTGCGCACGCTGGAGATCGCCTCTGCCGACAACGAACAGATTCAAAAACTGCGTGAGTATCATCCCCTGCTCGGCGTCAGTGACCGGTGGCTGTTCGGAGAAAGCCGCGACCCGCTTCTCGGTCCGGGCGAACGATCGGCGGTGTTTGGGATGCAGTCGAGTTCCGAGAAAAATTACAAAGGCGCGTTGTCGCTCCAATTCTTCTATCTCAACGTCGGCACGGACGGACATCCCTGGCCGGTGCGCGTCGAAATTCCGAAATGGGTCGCGGACGATACCGAGAAGTTGAATTTGTTGCACAGCACGCTGGTAAGTCAATGCCGCGTGATGGGAGCGAAGCCGTATCCGTATTTGTTGCACCGCGCCCATGAGATCGCGGTGGTGAAGATGGAAGAGAAACAGCAGATCGAGCAATTGCTCGCGCTCGAGTTGCGAAGAAACAACGAAGACGTGGACGATGGTTCGTTCAAACAATCGGCCAAGGATTTGCAGGGGAGATCGCGATATGACTAAAAGAATAAAAATTTCCACATCATCCTGGATAATATTGGCGTTCTTAATTTTTTGCTCTGTATACTTTGGGTATGATTCTTTTCAAATAAAGCAAGCAAAAATTGATGCCGAAAATTATCAAAGTGCGCAATTCTGCGATGATTCTCCTAACTGTCGCCAAATTATTTCAGCGACAGTTTCGAAGAGCTTTACTTCAAGGTTTGTAAACACCATAAGAATTGACCGATATCTATCAAGAACAATATCCAAAAGCCTGGCATATAAAGTAAGCCTGAGACTTCCAAATTTTACAGTTCGTGAAGCAACGATCTTGCCAAATCTGAATGTGGAAGATTTTCCATTTGATGTTCCCGTCGTTTCTTTAGCAGATTACAACAATCGGCTTGTAGATCTTGCAGAATATTATTTTCCTCAATCTGCAAATGTGCATGTTGAGATGTGGAGTGGCAAGCCCACTCTCGTTTACTCGCGATATATACAAGAAACCGAGGAGTTTCTTAGGGGTGGGCAATACATTTTTTCATCATCAGACAATGTTCCCGCTGGCAATCTTGACATAACTGATGAGGATGCTGTTCCAACAACATATCACCCTCTGGTTTTGGAACGTCAATTGCAAGACAACCTAAATGCTTTTCTAAATTTTGTTCTTTTCTTTGCTGCGCTTATTGTTGCGCTAAAACTTGTTTTCAAGCGGTAAATGTGCATTTGGAGGCGTTATGACTGAACCCATCGAAATCGGACGTTTATTGCGCGCAGGGACAACGGGCTTCATCGCGGGGTGCCGCGTGAACCAGTTGGATGTTCCCTCCTTTGGCGCGCTGGTGCGTGCGCCGCTGGGAGAGGGCTACCAGGTCTACGGGCTGATCCACGACATCCACATTGACGATGACGGGCTGGTGCGTCAACTCGTCACGGCGGATAACGTCAGCGAGGAGGTGATGCGCGACAACCGCGAGCGGCGAATCGTCCCCGTG
>QZIJ01000093.1 GCA_003598975.1 Anaerolineaceae bacterium
CTCCTCCTCTTCCTCGTCTCCACCGTCCTGCTCTTCCTCGGCTTTGACCGCAACTTCCTGCACCTCGTCCCTGCCGAGGCCTTCGCCAACTTCGACAAGGGAAGCGAGAGCCTGGTCATTGGCCGCCTCGTCTGGGCGGGGCAACGCGGCTTCTTCGCCGACGGCGCACTGCTCGGCACGGGCGATGCCCCCACGCCTCTCATCGGCGACGCGGAATTCGATCATCAATACAAGACCTACCTTGCCGATGGCGAATTCGAAACCTACATGCTTTACAAATCGCAAAGCGGCGGACAGGCCTGGTTCTTCAGCCTGCTCGATTCGCTCAGTCCCTTTGCCGCATCCACCAATTTGCGCCTCTTCCGCATCTTCACTGCGCTTCTGACCGCGCTCACGCTGGCCGCGCTGATTCTCTGGTTCGACTCGCAATTCGGCCTCGTCACTGCCCTGACGGTTCTTCTCACCAGCCTCCTCTCGCAGTGGCTGACGCTTTATGGCCGTAACCTGTTTTATTCGGTCTGGGACTACTTCCTCCCGATGGTGGTTGCCCTCTATTTACTGGATCGCGGATCGCGCGGCCGCGCCCTCAACGAGCCTCGCTTCTACCTGACCGTCGGCCTGCTTCTCTTCCTGAAAGGTTTCCTCAGCGGATACGACTTTCTGCTCCCGCCCATGGGGATGGTTGCCACCGCGCTCGTCTATTACGCGCTCAAAGACAAGTGGACTCTCTGGCAGTTCACCCGCCGCCTCTTGCTGACGGGCCTCGCCTGCGCGCTGGGCGTCATCGCCTCGTTCCTTGTCCTCGCCGCGCAGATCGGCGCAGTGACAGGCCGCTTCTCGGATGGACTTGTCCACATCCTCAACACCATGGGGCGGCGGACGTTCGGCACGCCCCTCGACCCGAGTCAGTCCGAGTTTTTCGCGGCCGGCCAGGGGTCCAGCCTGATCGAAGTCATCCAGAACATCGCCCGCAAGACCGCCCTCGTTGCAGGGATTCGCTTCACGGATGTCTTCCTGCTTTTTGCGGTCGTCACCATTCTTGTCTTACTCATTCTCTGGCTTCGCCGCACCCCTCCCCATCCCTCCCCAAATTCGGGGGATTTGGAGAGGGTGGGGCAAGCCCGCGCTCTGCTCGTTACCACCTGGGTCTCGTTTGCCTCTCCGCTGGCGTGGCTGGTCATCTTCAAGGCGCATGCCTATTACCATCCCTTCACCACTGCCATCATCTGGCATATGCCCACCATGTTCTTCGGCTACGCCCTGTGCGGGCTTCTCCTCACCCTTCCTTTCAAACGCGCTTAAATCAAAAGGCCACAACTATCGTGGCCTCGAACTTGAAACCTGACACCTGGAACTTGAAACTTAACTCTTCACCTTCATCAGTGCCATCCCCCCAAACGTCACCGCGCACCACTTATCCTTGTCAATCTGAACCCAGGCGCCCTCTGAAAACAGACGTGAGGCAGTCACCGACTTGCCCTGCTTCAACTTGTCCACGATTGCAAAGTTGATGCCCGGGCCGCTGCGCACGTTCAGTTCCCCGATGGTCACTTCGAATTTCATGTCTGGCAGTTCCACTGCGCCTGGCATGACCGTTCCTGTGGAAGTCTGTCCTGTCAGGAAGGGCAGGGGATCCATGTAGCCCTTATACGCGTCGGTCTGGACGGAACTCCGCAAGCCGAAATGCAGATGCGGTCCCGTGCTCGCGCCCGTGTTGTTGCTGAAACCGATTACCGTGCCCGCGTCCACGCTCTGGCCTGCCGCTACGCTGGCCTGCATCAAGTGGGCGTAATACGTGTAATAGGTTGACGTGCCGTCCGCGTGTTTCAATTTCACATAATTTCCATAGCCCCCATCCTCAAACGAGACTTTGTCCACCGAGCCTTTGGCCGCGGCCAGCACGGGTGTCCCATTCGGGATGCCGAAATCCACGCCGTTGTGGCCAGGGAAGCCCCACTGCGCGTACCAACTTGGATTCTCTCCAAACTTCTGCGTGATGGGACCGCTTACCGGGTAAATGAGTGTGATCGCCATAACATACTCCTCTCTGGGTTGGATGGAGGCAACTATAGCACAATGTATAATTGCGGACAATGTTAAAACGACTTGCCAGCCTCTTTTTCTTATTGACACTGACTGCCTGCCTCCAGATCCCCGCAGGGGACGCCTCCTCCCCCGTCCCGACAGCGGACACATCCCTGCCTCCCACGTCCACGTCAACCGCCTCTCCCTCGCCCGTCCCGACCGCCACGTTGACGTACGAGCAGGCGATTTATCCCTACACCATCGAAGGATTGCGCGAGCACGATTACCAGAGTGGCAAAGTGATCATCCTTGGCGTGATCGAAGAGACGAAAGATTTCACCAGTTATCTGATCGAATATCCATCCGACGGGCTGAATATCCGCGGCGTGATGCAAATCCCCACGCGCGGCGAGCCGCCCTATCCCGTCATCGTGATGAATCATGGATGGTTTTCGCGCACCGTTTACAGGTCTGGGGATGGAACTGCCCGCGCCGCGGAATTTCTCAACATCTACGGCTACCTCACCATCTCGTCCGACTATCGCAGTTGGGGCACTTCCGACTCTGGCCCAAGTCTCTTTTATTCAGGTCTCGCCATAGACGTGGTTAACCTGCTGAAAGCCATCCCCTCCATCCCGCAGGCAGATGCCAGCCGCGTCGGCCTGTGGGGACACAGCATGGGCGGCGCCGTCACGATGAAGGTGTTGACGATTATCGGCGATAACCCCTCCGTAGTGGCGGGGTCCGCCCGCCCTACCGTCCGCGCCGCTGTGCTTTATTCCACCGTCAGCGCGAACCAGGCCGACGTGATCGAACGCTGGGGATTGGGTTGTTATGGTGACGTGTTGGATGGCGAATTCCGCACTGACTGCAACTCCTCGGATGTTGTTCCGCTCGACCTCCCGCGGGAATTGCTGGACGCTTATCTCCGTTCTGCCAGCGATCCCGAAATGATGAATCGCATCTCTCCCATCCATCATCTCGATTTTGTGAACGCTCCCGTGCAGATCCACTACGGTGAATGGGATGGCGAGGAACTCTCGGGCACGCCTCCCGAATGGTCGCTCAAACTCTTCGAGGCGCTTCAGGAGGCGGGCAAACCCGTCAAATTGATCGAATACAAGGAACAGCGTCATTCCTTCATTGATGAGGCCTGGTATCAGTTCATGGAAGCGGTCGTCAAGTTCTTCGATGAGAACGTGAAACAGG
This sequence comes from Anaerolineaceae bacterium, assembly GCA_003598975.1. GTDB lineage: Bacteria > Chloroflexota > Anaerolineae > Anaerolineales > Villigracilaceae > Denitrolinea. The sequence continues at coordinate 3,235 of QZIJ01000093.1, forward strand.
GAGATGAGAGTGACTAGACTGGTGGGCTAAACACAAAGTCGCGAAGGCACCAAGGCTCAAAGGTTCTTTGTGCCTTGGTGTAAAAATCCAGATAATTTTATCGACTCCGATGGGGAATTGCTCCTTGACCGATTTAGTGCGATTGATATAGAATCGAATCATCTCATCCCGAAAGGAGGCACGCTTATGACAGCCCAGTTGAAAACACAAACCCAAATCCAGTTCCGCGCGCCTCTTGCAGGTGGTGATTCCACGCGATGACCTTTTCGGTCTTCACGCCGTCATTTGCCGCAGGTGCGCACGCCCTGCGGTTTTTTGTTTCCGCGGGGGAGAGGTTACTTCTTTTTTATCACCAAAAGGCAGAACATCAAAATGAGTACGAGCAAATTGATCGAGTTCTATGAAGAGCTTGATGACGTTGAATCCAGTAAGCCCACTCCGACAGGTGCGCGCGTCACGAAGAAGCGCCAGTCGAAAAAACAGGAGGCGGACGCGCGGTTGTTCGTGCGAGCGCAGGAGATCGCCGAGACATCTTTCCACTTCAGTTACAAAGCCGCCCGTTTCGAGGAGGCCTGGCTGTTCGATTCGCTGACCGAACTCGCGGGCCGCGGCTGGATCAAGGATGTATTGCGCAAGGCCAAAGTCGGCAAGGAGGCGTCGGTCTATCTCTGTTCGCCAGGGCCTGCCGCCCGCGAGTCGCAGTTTGTGGCCGCCAAGGTCTATCGTCCGCGCATGTTGCGCAACCTGAAAAATGACCAGGTTTATCGCGATGGCCGCATTGATCTGGACGGCGAGGGCAAGCGCGTCTTCAAGGAAGCCGACCTGCATGCCATCCAGAAGCGAAGCGCCCACGGCGAGGAACTCCGCCACCAATCGTGGATCGCGTACGAATTTCTCGCCATGGAAGCCCTCTTCGCCGCAGGCGCAGACATCCCGCGTCCCTACGAACGAAGCGGCAACACCATCGCCATGGATTTCGTCGGCGATATCAGTGGTCCCGCGCCAACCCTGAACGAGGTCCGTCTCGAACGCAACGAGGCGAAACGCGTTTTCGACCGTGTCATGCGCAATGTGGAAATCCTGCTGGCGAGCGGCTATATCCACGGCGACCTTTCGGCCTATAACATTCTGTATTGGGATGGCGAGATCAGGTTGATTGACTTCCCGCAGGTGGTGACGCCGAGGGACAATCGCAACGCTTTCCGCATCTTTTCACGTGACGTGACGAGGCTGTGCGAGTACTTCGCCAGGCAGGGCGTGGACTCAGACTCCCATCGCCTCGCACGTGACCTGTGGACGGCGCGCGGTTACAAATCGCGCGAAGACCTCCACCCGCGCGATCTCGACCCCGAAGATCCTAGCGACCGCGCCTTGTGGGAGAGGCAGAAAATTGATTGAGGCAGAAACCAGGTTTCTTCGCGAATGCGTCGCACCTTACCCTGAGGATACCTCTGGGCCGAAAGGTGCGACGCATTTCAGGGGCTTGCTTTTCTGACCATTTTTTCCTACAATGGTATTGAATTGGATCGTGATTAGAGGTGCCGCCCATGTTCAATACAAAACTCCTCCCCGAACGACCCGATGCCACCGCGCCCGACGGCTCGGATGTGCGCATTTTGCTCTCGTTGAATGGGGGAAGCATGGCACACTTCGAATTGGCCGAGGGATGCGTCTCGCGCGCGGTGGTGCACAAGACTGTCGAGGAGGTCTGGTACTTCCTCGATGGCCTCGGCGTGATGTGGCGCAGTTTGGATGGCCACGAAGAGACGGTCCGCGTGGAAGCGGGGGTGTGCCTCACGATTCCAGTCGGCACACATTTCCAGTTCCGTTCCATTGGGCCTGGCCCGCTCAAGGCTGTGGCCGTCACCATGCCGCCGTGGCCTGGCGATGGGGATGCATATGAAGTGGGGGGAATCTGGAAGCCGACGAAGTGATGCGCTCGGTGGTCGAGTAGCCCCGAGTGTTCGGCGAGGGGCGTATCGAGACCACCGTTACTCAGCGGCGTTATGGGGGTTAGAACAATAAATCGTACTTAATGGTAAAGGAAACCAACATGCTTAGTCCCATCTCCCGTTTATTGACCTATACCTGTGCCGTCTTGTATCTCATCTTTGGGGGACTGCTTTTCTTCATCCCCGAATCGCTTGCGCCCGTCTTTGCCTGGAAAGTGACCGCCTTCATGACGATGACCATCGGCGGATGGTGCCTCGGCAACGCCTGGCTGGCCTTCGTCTCCGCCCGCCGCTGGGAGTGGGGAATCGTCCATTCGGCCTTGTTGTATCTCTGGCTGTTCGGCATCCTCGAGACGGGTGTCCTGTTCCTCTTCCGCGACAAACTCAACCTGTCCCATCCCATCGCGTGGATGTACCTCGCGACCCTGCTCGTCAACGTTCTCACCGCGCTGGTCGGCCTCGTGGACTGGCTCCGCTTGCGACCGTCACTTGACCCGTCCAGTCCCAGAATCAGCAGCGGGCAAACAGTGACCGTAATCCTCTTTGTGCTTTTCGTCGGCTCCCTCGGCATCTATGGGATGATCGCGCAGAATGGCTGGGTCGGCACCAATGGCGGCATCTTCCCCGAAGTGATGTCCCTTTTCACCCTGCGGAGTTTTGGCGTTTTCTACTTCTCGCTGGCGCTGGCTGTCGTTCCCTACCTGTGGACGAAGAACTTTAACGCCCTCCTGCATCATAGTTACGCATCCTATGGCTTGATCTTTTTCATCACCGCCGCGGCGTTTGTGTATCTCGGCCTGTTCGATTTCGCCAAAAACCCTGGCGGGCTGTTGTATTTCGCTGCGTATCTGGGAGTGGGCATCCCCGTGTTCTTTGTGTTGCTGAAGTATCGGAAGAGTTTGTAAGCCATTCGAGAGGAAACCCGTCATCCCACGCGTTTCGGATTTCTTGGGAAAGATCGACTCAATCCTTGGGAAGAAATCCGAAGATCAACTCCGAGATTTAAAAAAATCTCGGAGTTCTCCTTTACTGGTCGCCGGTTACTAAAAACTGGCGCTTACCCCTTCGCCCATGCGATCATGGGGTTGACCCTGCGGGCAAGGCGATAGGCCACCGTCCTGAACCCAAAGCGCGGCCAGGTGCGCGCGGCGAGCAGGTTGGCGGTCTGCCAGTTGGTGAGGCAGAACTCATAGCCATTCTCCAGGGCTTGTCTTAATCCATACCATGTCAATGCGGACATAATTCCGCGCCCGCGCATGGACTCTTTGACGGCCGCCACGGTCAGGTCGGTGGTTTTGGGAGGCAGGGTCATATCGTCGTCTTCTTCGGGGAGCGGACGGAAACCAGCACTGCCCAAAATCTCGTTGGCTTGCATGGCCATCCAGATGGTCCATTCGGGGTCGCTGGCGATCTCGGCCCAGCCCTCCGCCAACTCGGTCAAGTCTTCGGGCGGGAAGGGGTGCCAGCGCGGTGCGCGCGATTGGTTACGGGCGATCAGGCTCGAAAGTTCCGCAAGATGCGCCTCGTCGCCTTTGGCAGCGCGGCGGATCTCGAAGTCGCCTGTCAATTTCGGACGGGGGATTTCGAGTGAACGGAGATCGAGCAAAGCGTCTGCACGTTCCCGACCAAAGCCCAACGAAAAGAATGTGTCGATAACAGACTCGTCGGCAGCGGAGACGTAGGCATAGTGCTCGAAACATCCGCGGCGGTTCCATTCCTCGCCGATCAGCGCATACAGGTCCTGCATGATGGTTGTCTCCCTGACATCGGCCAAACCATAGCCGGGCAGGTATACAAAACCACAGCGCCCCCACATTTGCGAGGACGTCTCGCCGATCAGGTAGGCAAGCAGGTCGCCCTTTTGAAGGGCGGCAAAGCCGAATGAGGTTTTCTTCGTGAAGACCGTCTTGACGGCATTGGCGGCAACCGCCGCGTCTTCGAAACGTGCGGGCAGGGATGGAAATCTCTGGCGATTGCGTTTGTGTCGCGCCGCGAGGATGCCTCCCGCGGCAGGGAGGTGGTCGCTTGTAAAGGGAATAAACTCGATGGTCATAACATTCTCCAAATTTAACTCCTACTACCCGCTCTCAGTTCCTTCTCATAGAGGGCGTGTTCACCGACAATGTGCATGCCACCCCGCTCATAAACTCGCGTCGCTCCTGTGATGTTGGCAGAGTCTACGCCGAGGCCGATGGTGGTCGTGCCGCGTTGGTAGAATTTATCAAAAGAGGAACGCAACAAAGCAAGCCCCAACCCCTTTGAACGCCACGGACGGCGGACGCCGATGGTGCCAACCCAGCCGATTCCCTGGCGCATGCGATTCTGGGAAAAGCCGGCGATCTCGTCACCGTCCCAAGCGATTAACCAAAGCGAAGGGTCGAAGTTTGGATTGCTGAATTTCTTTGACCATTCCTCGAACGCGAATTCGTGGCTTCCCCAATGGTCATGGAAGATTTCATTGTCCGCGCGCCAGACAGCGGGAGCATGTGCTTCCTTAACGAATGGACGGAGTTCAATTCCGTGCGGGAAAGCCACGGCGGCAGGAGCTTCTTTCAGATTGATCTCCATGCGCAAAAAGTAGCGGACCGGGGAATAGCCATTTTCTCCAAGAAGAGTATGACCAGCCTCATCAGTATTATTCATCATGATCTGGATGCAGACACGCTCATCTGAAGCGGCAAGACCCATGTCCACCTTCGCGCGCTCCTCCATCTTTTCCAGCAGGGAGGAGCCGATACCGAAACCCCTAAAATCGGGATGGACGCATCCGTCCGCTTTCATTTTATGGTGATCACCCACGTTGTAAAATTCCTCGCTGCCGACCAAACGACCATCGCGGGTCTCCACTACATAAACATCACGCTCCACATTGAAACCTTCTTGTTTCCATTCACTTGCCAATTCCTCGGCAGTCATCACGAACATCGCGTCACCTTCCATTTCAGCGACGTTATGAGTAAGTTCTGCCACAGCGTTGATATCTGTCCAACGGGCAGGGCGCAAGGTCAGACTGGGGTCAAGATACGTTCGGTTGGTCATGCTATTCTCCAATAAATGCATAACAATAAATATGGTGTGGGTAGAACATACCCACACCATTGGTTAATCCGCCGCCACTTCATCCAAGACTTCCGAAGTCTCTGAGACTTCGGAAGTCTTCACGACTCCCTCCTCGTCCACGCCATACTGCACTTCCAGCTGATGGCGGAACTGTTGCGTGTACAGGTTGTAGTAGTGTCCGCGCTGGCGCAGGAGTTCGGCGTGCGTCCCTTGCTCGGCGATGCGCCCGTTCTCGATGACGAGGATGCGGTCGGCGCGGCGGATGGTGCTGAGGCGGTGTGCGATGACGAAGGAGGTGCGTCCCTGCATGAGCGCTTCCATGCCCCTTTGAATCAAGGCTTCGGTCAACGTGTCCACGGAGGAGGTGGCCTCGTCCATGATGAAGAGTTCGGGTTTGGCCAGCACGGCGCGCGCCAGCGAGATCAACTGCTTCTGCCCGACCGAGAGTTTGTTGCCGCCTTCGCCCACGTTCTGCTCGTAACTTTTTTCCAAGGTCACGATGAAGTCGTGCGCGCCAGCAATTTTCGCGGCCTCGTCCACTTCGGCGTCGGTCGCGTCCAGCCGCCCGTAGCGGATGTTTTCGCGCACCGTTCCGCTGAAAAGGTGCGGTGTCTGCAACACGATGCCGATGCGCGAGTGGATGGACTGCAAGGTGTACTCGGTGTAGTCGCGTCCGTTGATGCGAACCTGTCCATTGCGCGGCTCGAAAAACCGACAGAGCAGGTTAACGATCGTGGACTTGCCGCCGCCCGTCGGTCCGACGAGAGCGATGGTCTCGCCCGCGTTCACCGTCAACGTGAAGTCGGTTAGGACGGGTTTGCGGTCCTCGTAGAAGAAGTCCACGTGATCGAATTCGATCTTGCCGAGCAGAGTCTGCGCTTCGACTGCGTCGGGTCTGTTGCGGACCTCGGGCTGGGTGTCCACCAACTTGAAGATTCTCTCCGCCGACGCGATGGAGTGTTGCATCTCCGAGTAGACGCGAGCCAAATCCTGCACAGGCCAGAGCATGAAGGTCAGGTAGCCGACGAAGGCCTGGATGCCGCCGATGGTGAGAAGTCCCGTCTGCGATTGCAGGCCGCCGTACCAGATGATGCCTCCCAGTGCCACCGACGAGACGATCTGCACCGCGGGCAGGAACAACGCTGAGAGCCACGCGGCACGATAGGAGGCGCGGTACATCTTGACGGTCAGTTCCTGGAACTCGACCAGGTTCTGGTCTTCGCGGCCGAGGGCTTTCACCACGCGCACACCCTGAATGTTTTCGTTGTACGCGCCCGTGATCTTCGAGTTGGCGCGGCGCGAGTTGCGGAACTCCACCAGAATCTTCTTGCGGAATTGAATCGCGATGACGATCAGCACGGGGACGATCAGCAAAACGGCCAGGCCGAGTCTCCAGTTGATCAGCATCATGAAAATCGCCGAGGTGGTGATGTTGACCACCGCCCACGTGCTGTCGAGCACGCCCCACGTCACCAACTCGGATACGCGCCCCGAGTCGGACGTGACGCGTGCCATCAGACGTCCCACCGCCATTTGCGAGTAGTACGAAAGCGACAGGTCTTGCAGGTGGTTGAACATGTTCTTGCGAAGATCGTACTGGACGCGTTCGCCCAGCACGCCCGCCAGATAGATGCAGATGAAGACCATCAGCGCTTGCAACAGGATGAACGATCCGTAGATCGTCGCCAGCCGCGTGACGGTGGCAGGATCGCCCAACTGGATGCCCTTATCCACGATGTCCTTGTTGAGGTACGTGAAGTACGCATCCAGCGCGGACACGGCCAGGATGGTCCCTGCAAAACCAATCACCCAGGTCCAGTAGGGCGCAACCAGTTTCACGATGCGCTTGAAGACAGGCGCGGTGAGTTGTGATGTGTATTCTTCTTCTTCAATCTCAGTAATGTTTTCAGCCATTTTTCATTCTCCTTTCCCCTCTCCCGATTACGGGAGAGGGGTAGGGGTGAGGGTTAATTCACTCGTGCAATCTCGAATTCCAATTCCTCGTCAATGCGAGTTTGGATATCGTAGATTCTGCGATACATACTGCCTTCTTTCGCAAGCAATTCCTCGTGCGTTCCCATCTGAACCACCGCACCCTTATCCAACACCAGGATCAAATCCGCGATCATCACCGATTGGATGCGGTGTGCGATGATGAAGGTGGTGCGGTTCTGCATCAGCGAGTTGAGCGCTTCGCGTATCTCTGCCTCTGTTTCGAGATCCACAGAGGAAGTCGAGTCGTCAAGGATCAGGATACGCGGATTCTTCAACAGGGTGCGCGCAATCGTCACGCGTTGCTTCTGTCCGCCAGAAAGCGTCACGCCTTTTTCGCCGACCAGCGTGTTGTAGCCGTCGGGGAAGGTGACGATCACATCATGGATGGCGGCGGCCTTGGCGGCGCGCTCGATCTCCTCCTGCGACACGTCACGTCCGACGCCATAGGTGATGTTCTCGCGGATCGAGCGGCTGAACAGGAACGGCTCCTGCTCCACGATGCCGATCTGCTTACGCAAATACTCGCGCGGATAATCGCGCAACTCCGCGCCGTCGAGCAGGATGCTCCCGCCCGTGTACTCGTGGAAGCGCGGCAGGAGATTCACCAGCGACGTCTTGCCCGAACCCGTCGAGCCGAGCAATGCCACCGCCTGCCCAGGGCGGACGTGGAACGAGATGTCTTTCAGCACATCTGACTTCCCGTCCGTGTACATGAACGAGACATTATCGAAGACCAGGTCGCCTCGCGCGGGACTATCGGGCTGGACGCGGCCTTCGAGGAGCGCTTCGCGGTCCTGCTTGACGATCTCCATCAGCCGCGAGTACGAGACCAGTCCCGAGGAGGCCTGCACGATGATGCGTCCCAGGTTGCGGATCGGCCACAGCAACTGCGTGATGAGTCCCGTGTACGCGACGTACGTGCCGACGCTGATGTCGCCGTTAATGGCCAGCGTCGCTCCGTAGACAAATCCGAACAACATTTGGAAGCCCAACACGACGTCCGAGAGCGGCCAGAAGAGCGAGTGCATCTTCAGCAGGTGACGTCCGCGCTTGAATTTCTCGAAGTTATCCTTCTCGAACTTGCCCATCTCGTAGTCCTGACGGGCAAATGCCTTTACCACGCGCACACCTGTCAGATTCTCCTGCAAGGTCGTGGACAAAATCGCTTCCTGCTCCTGGTATTTTTCGTAGCGTTTGGTCACGATCTTGAAGAACCAGAGAGAGACGCCCAGCACAACGGGAATCGTCACAATGGACAGCCATGCCAGTTTCGGGTACAGGTTGAGCAGCGCGGCGAAGTTGATGAAGAATATCAGCAGGATGCGTCCCACGCCGATAGCCTGCTCCGAGAAGAAGCGGCGGAGCGAATCTACGTCCGAGGTGACGCGCTCGATCAGGTCGCCTGTCGGCGTTTTGCTGTGATATGCGAAACTCAGCCGCTGGATGTGGTCGAAGAGATAGTCGCGCAGGCGGCGCGTGATGCCCTCGGCGGTGTACGCGGCCAAACGTCCCGAAAGATACGAGAAGAGTCCCTCGAAACAGGCCAGCGCCACGAATCCGAGCGCGATGATGGCGAGAGTCCGATTCAGCGTGTCGAATGCAAAGGTCTGCGCGCCCAGCACAACGTCCGCGAAGTAGCGAAGCAGGAGGAAGGTGAGGGTGCGCGAGGCGGCGGAGACAGCCAGCGCGGCCGTCGCAAGGATGTACGGGAGTCGGTAGTTCGTCATCATGCGCCAGACGCCAGCCAGTTTGTTCCTGGCCGCCAGCGATTGACGGAAGTCGAAGGTGGATTGAGGTGTCATAGTGTCACGTTCCAGGTTTCAGGTTTCGACAAATAAAAAAGCCACGATGCTCGCGCACCGTGGCCTTGAGGGGACAAGACAGGGTTGACCTAGGGATGGTCAACAGGCGCGCTACGCGAAGGCAGGGAACCGCCAGCGGCGGGAACGGTGCGGAAAAACTTGATGCAATTCATGTAGCGCGACTCCTTTCTTTGAGATTTGTAACAACGACTTTAATCGTCAGCGGGCGGAGTTTATCACGGGTGGGGGAGGGGTGTCAAGGAAATCGGACGAGATTCCCCGAATTAAATTGGCGCATCTCCAATGTGAGCGAGGTTATTGATCCATCTCTTCGAGCGGTAGCGGCTGATCCCGAAGAACCATTTTGTCACCTCCTCCGACATGACGCAGGCCGCCACCCAATAAACGGGGAGGTGGAACGCGAACGCGCCCAGTGCCGAGAGCGGGACGCCGACGATCCAGATGATGATGCCGTCCATGAAGAGAGAGAATTTTGTGTCGCCGCCCGCGCGCAGGATGCCGACGACAACCGTCATGTTGTTGACGCGCACCCATAGAAATAGACTCGCCACGTTCATCACCAGCGCGGCATTCCGAATCACTTCGGGTGAGACGTTGTACAGCGAGAGTATCGGCCATTTGAGCAGTTGCAACAGAACGCCCATCAACATGCCGCCGAGCGCGCCGAGTCCGAGCGAGCGGCCCGCGTAGACGTAGGCTTCATCCTCGCGTCCCGCGCCGATGCGGTTGCCCACCAGCACGGAGGTCGCGTTGGAAATCCCGATGAAGACCACGAAGGCCACCTGCTCGATGGAACTGATGATGTTGACCGCCGCCAGCGCGTCCGTGCCCATGCGCCCGTAGATGACAGAGTAAGCCGTGATTCCCAAAGACCAGAACAACTCGTTCAAGATGACGGGGAACATGGGTTTCAGGATTCTCGCCATGAATGCGGCGTTCAAGTCGGTCAACTCGCGCAGCGAGGCGGCCACGGGCGATCTATTCCGATAGATCAAGATCAACAGAACCGCGCATTCCAACGCGCGTGAGATAACCGCCGCTACCGCCGCGCCGTTGATCGAAAGTTCGGGCAGGCCAAGTTTGCCAAAGATCAGCGCCCACGAAAGAATTGTGTTCAGCGCCAATGCGCCCGCTCCGACGAATGTCGGCGTTTTCACGTCGCCTGTCGAGCGCATCACCATGGCGTAACTTGAGGTGACGGCCGCAAACAGGAACGACCACGAGAAGAGGCGCATGTATTCGATCCCCAGCGCGATCACGGCGGGGTCTTTGGAATAAATTCCAAGAAACGCGCCAGGCGCAAACTGCGAGATCAAAAAGAAAACGAGCGCCGTGATCAGCGCCAGTCCCATGCTCATTCCCAGCACGCGGCGCAAATTTGGCAGGTCGCGCTTGCCCCAGAATTGCGCGGTGAACATGGCCGCGCCGCTCACCACCCCGAAATGCACCAGGTGAAGCAGAAACGCCGCCTGTCCCGCCAGTCCCACCGCGGCCACCGCTGTCTCGCCTTTTTGACTCACGAACACCACGCCCACCATGTTCAGCACGGAGTACATGAATTGTTGCGCCATGATCGGCAGGGCAAGTTTCAACATTTCCGAAAAATATTCGGGGTCACGATAAAAATCCGCCGCACGTTTGATGATTTGCATGGCGGCATTCTATCAGAAACCAGGTTTCTCAAACCCCACAAGGGCGCTTCGCAGGAAACCTGGTTTCTGTGTATACTCGCCCCATGCTCGCCTTCCGACTTTCCGCCCAACGACTCATTCCGATCGTGGTGCGGAATGGTATTCCGCAAGATGAAGATTTAGCGGGATGCCATCCCGCTCCACAAAGTAACTCGCCCGACGAACTGACGCGTCAACTCCCGCGCGGACTCTACACCACGTTCTCGACCAACCACGGCGGGACGCGCGTCCTCGGACTGACCGCGCACCTGGAACGTCTCTACCCTTCGACGGAATCTTCGCCCGTGCCCTCCGCTTCGCCCTCTGACCTTCGGCTGGCTCTGTCTCAACTGGCCGCATCCAACGCCCCGGGCGAATCGCGCTTTCGCCTGCTTCGCAGCGCCTCAGACGGGACGGTGTACATCATCGCCCAAAAATTCACGCCGCCCGCGAAGGAAATCTACGAGCGCGGCGTCCACGTCGTCAGCGCGGACCTTGTCCGCCGCGACGCGCGTCGCAAGGATTCGGGCTTCATCACCGAAAGCCAGTCCGCACGAACGAAGGTCGGCGGGGAGGTGTATGAGGTGTTGCTGACGAAGAACGGGAAGATTTATGAGGGGATGACTTCAAATTTTTACATCGTCATTGCGAGCGGTGGTCGAGTAGGCGGCGCTTTCCCGCCGTATCGAGACCATAGCGAAGCAATCTCCTCGTCGGGGCGGGGATTGCTTCGTCGGGTTGGGGTCTCGATACGCAAAGGACGCTACTCGACCACCAACCCTCCTCGCAATGACGAAGCGACCATTGTCACCGCGCGGACAGGTATCCTGCTCGGCGTGACGCGGCGGGTTGTAATCCGTCTCGCGAGAGGGGAGGGGATGGGCATCGAATATCGTCCGCCGCGATTGGAGGAAGAATTTGCTGAAGCGTTTCTCACGTCCAGTTCGCGTGGCATCGTGCCGATAATTTCGATAGACGGGAAGCCAGTGGGGCAGGGGGGAGTCGGGGCGTGGACGAAACGCCTCTCTTTAGCATACGCGGCCTACGTCGAGGAGAGAAGCGAGGGGTTAGTTCCGTAGTTGAGTAGTTACGTAGTGGGGGAGGGGAGTCATTTCTTTTCAAAAATATCGTGGTAGCCCTTATCGAGTTCATCGTCCGAGAGATGCGCATATCGTTGCGTCACCTGGATGTTGGCGTGGCGCGCCAGTTCCTGGGCGAGTTTCAGGTTGCCTGAGCCGCGCAGGACGGTGGTGACAAAATAATGGCGGAAGGAATGGGGGGTGATGTTCCCGCCGGCCGAGTCGCCCAGCGCCTGCCTGACGCGCTCATCCACGATGTTGCGGCCTGTGGTGGTCGTGATCGGCTTGACCTTTTTTCCCGCGCCCTTGTCGTGGCGGGCGAAGAGGGGCAGGGAGGCCAGGGGTTTTCCCGAACCGCCGTCCAGCGAGGCGCGAAGCGAGAGATAGTCGCGCAGGGCTTGCAGGGAGCGCGTCGAGAATCGAATAACAGCCTGCTTGTCGCCCTTGCCGATGATGACGGCGCGGCCTTCATTCCAGTCAATGTCGCCGCGGCGCAGTGCGCAGGCCTCGTGGACGCGTAGTCCCGTATCCGCCAGGGTGAGCAGGAAAGCCCTGTCTCTCAATGCGCGTAGTTTATCATTTTGGGCGCTTTCTTCCTGTATAGACAGGTTTTCGGGATTTGAAACGAACTCCAATACGCGCACGATCTCCTCGGCGGGAAATTGAGGCAGGCGGATGCCAGGCTTGCGGACGCGTTGTTTGAGGAGCAGGTCCAGCCGCGGCAGGTTGATCTCAGACAGGCGTTCGGCGGCCAGGAACTTGTAGAAACCCTGCGCGGCCTGAATGTAGAGGCGTTCGGTGGCTGGGGTGTAATCCTTCAAATAGACGGCGAAATCGGCCAGAAGGTCTTCTGTGAGATTTGCAACGGGGGAGGTCTCTGGAGCGAGATCATTTTCCCTGAGCATTTCCAGAAAAATCTTCAACGCCTTGGCGTAGGTGACCGCTGTATTTTGCGAGCGGGATTGACCGACCAATTGCAGGTAGTTTTGCATTGCAGAAGCGATCGTGACAGGAGTTTCAGGCATTTTTGTTCTCATGTTATTGTTTTCGGTAATAATACTTATCGAAAGCATGGTTGTCAATGCCTAAATTACTTCGATCTTCCGTTTTTTCTTCTAAGCAGGAGGGAGGCTTTAAACGTGCTCACTATGCG
>QZIJ01000025.1 GCA_003598975.1 Anaerolineaceae bacterium
CTGCTTGGCCGCGGCGATGGCGCCACAGCCTGTCTCGACGATCAGGACATCTTTCTTGAGCAGTTCGCGAGCCACGTGCGTGTGCAGGTAATCGTGCTGTCCGCGCGGGTTGTTGCAACCGACGATGGCCGCCACGCCGCGGATGCGTCCCGACATGATGGCATCGTTCAGCGGGCGGAAGGAGGCTCGGTAGGAGCCGCCCAGCATGTAGTTGATGTATTCGTGTGAGAAGCCGGGGATCAGGTCTTCGCGCACATCGGGGATCTCGATCTTGCCGCGATTCTTGTAGTTGTCGATGGCGGCCTTCAAGATGTTCTTGGCGATGGTCAGCGCATGTTCTTCTTCAAACTCGATGTGGGTCGCCCCCTTGAGTTTGACTTTAGGCGAGGTGGTGATGATTTTGGTGTGGAAGTTCGCGGCCAATCCCACCAGTGCCTGCATGATGCATTGCACATCCACGACCATGGCTTCGACCGCGCCGGTCAGGATGGCAAGTTCCTGCTGGAGGAAGTTGCCCGCGGCCGGCACACCCTGGCGCATGAGGATTTCATTCGCGGTACAGCAGATGCCCGAAAGGCTGACGCCCTTGGCACCCGCGGCCTTGGCATACTCGATAATGTCGGGCATTTGCGAGGCGGCAACGATCATCTCGCTGAGGGTGGGTTCGTGACCATGTACAACCACATTGACGTAATCCTCTTTCAAGACGCCGAGATTGGCCTGTCCCAAAATGGGGGCGGGGGTGCCGAAGAGGATGTCGGAGATGTCGGTGGCGAGCAGGCTTCCACCCCAACCGTCGCCAATTGAGGTGCGGACAGCGTGCTGGAGGATATGGGTGGCATCCTGGTCATCGCCGATGTGGGTGCGATGCAGGCACTCAACAATTTCGCGGTCAACGCCGCGCGGGATCACGCCGGTTTCTTCCCAGCGTTTCTGGCGCTTAGCGGGGGCGCGTTTGGTAAGAATTACGCGTCCCTCCTGCTGACCGAACTGGGCCAGATACAGGTCCGCCAGTTCGTTGGCGATTTCCTCGGGGGAGCGCCCCTCGATGGGAATATCGTACAGTGCGGCAATAGTGCGGAGTTTGGCAACGTCGCGAATGTAGTAACCTTCCGCTTTGCCGTTGGCGGCGGCCTTGAGCGTCATTGCCATGCCGCGTCCATGATCAGAGTGGGCCGCGGCGCCTGCGGCGATGGCGCGCGTCAGATTGCGCGCCTGGATCGTGTCCAGTGTCGCACCGCAGATGCCCACGTCGCCATTTTTAGTCAGGCGGCAGGGACCCATGCCGCAGTTCTTGCAGCACATGCCCTTGTCGCCAATATTGCATGGCGCCATGTCATCGGCGCGAGAAAAGGCTGTTCCGATGCCGAGCGACTCGGCACGGATCAACATTTGCTGCGCTGCGGGGTCGGTCGAATATTCCTTGATTTCACGTTTCTTTGCCATGATACACCTCTATTATTCGTCTATCTTTTTGACAGGGCCCATGCCCGGGCAAGGCCAGAGCGGGCGCGCGTCGTGATCCACACGCTGGGCAAACGAGACCGTTGTCTTGACTGTCTCGTATGAGGCGGTGTGGCGGAAAAACTGATCGTCGCCAACCTTCTCCACCGCAATCCCAGCCTCGACCAACATCGGGATTTCTCCCAGATACCCGGCTTCCTGCAGGCGCGCTTCGATCTGTTCCCCCTTAATCTTGGCAGGATCAAACGCCACTTCGATGGTCTGGAATGCGCTGGACGCGTAAACATCGCTGACCCCCGTCAGTTCCAACAAAATGCGGCGTACCTCGCTCACGTGATGATCTCCGTATAGCGCGGGCGCTTCGAACGTGATGGTCTCCATGGTGCCTCCTTGGTGATTTGGATCTTTAAAGCCAACATGTACCTCTAATGGAGGGGAGCCGTTTCATATATTCTAGCATTAGCGGGGTGCTTGACGATGAAGTTAAGAGTATTATCAGCCGAAAGCAGGATAAATGTACGCATTAATAGTTGTCCATCACGTGATATGAACATCTGGCATCACAATAAATGAGTTGTCAGGATGAGTTTCCAGCAAGCGGCTGAACCCATGTATAATTTCCGCATGACCCAGCGAATCCGTCTCGTAGCTCTGGCGCTGATTCTTGCCTCTATTCTGGACCCTGCGCGGGCCGCTCCCGCCCGGGCAGAATCCTTGCCTCAGCCGCTTACCGCCACCGCCTACGAGTTGATCGACGCGGTCAATCGGTACCGCGGCCAGAATGGACTTCCCGCTTATTCCATCAGTTCCATCCTGATGGGGACAGCGCAAAACCAGGCCGCTTACATGGCATCGACGGGGAACGTCACGCATACGGGGCCGGGCGGAATTTCATTTCCAGATCGTCTCACTGCGGCGGGCTATTCTTTTGTGTTTCGTTCAGAAAACATAATTTCTGGAAGCCCCGATGCTACAGGTTGGGACTTGGTCAATTCGCCCTCTTGGGCAGACTCTCTTCACCAGCACACCATGCTTTCTCCTGACCTGTGCGAGATCGGCGCGGGTGTTTCTGTCAGTGGCGGCAGGGCATACTATGTGATCGACTGCGCATGTCCCAGCGGAAGTAGCGGGACAGGAGGAAGCACACCTGTTCCCGGTGCGACTTCTTCGGGAGGCGGGGGAGTTGTTTCCACGCTGGCCACTGTCATTCCCAACACGCCCAAGCCCGACGGCTCGATCAGTCACATTGTCCGTCCCGGCGAAACGCTGTGGTCTATTGCCATCGCTTATCAGACCACCATTGCAGAGTTGAAGTCTCTCAACAATCTCCAGACTGACGAGATTTACCCGAATCAAACTTTGCAGATCTCTCCTCCTGCCAGTACCCAAACTCCCGCACCAACCTCGACGGGCACGCCCGTCCCGACCGCGACGCCCTTCGTCTTCCGAACCGCTACCAGTCCACCCGAACCGACCGTCTCGCCGATTCCGTCCGCACCAGTCACCGGCGGAAGCGGAGTCGTTGTGGTCGGCAGTATTATCATCGCGGCATTGATTTCCGCCGGTGCATTGACCGCCGCCGGGGCGCGTAAGAGTCGTGACAATCCGCGCGGTTAAGCAGTACGTCTATCCAAATTGTTTTCGGCTATAATCACGCCTGCCTGTATTGTGTAAAAAATCACAAATAGACTATGGCAAAGGAGTTTTATGAATGAGTGAAATTCGGATTGATGCCTTGCTTCCGGGTGAGATGGCAACCCGCGCTGAGTACCTCGGCGTGCGCAAGGCCGAAATGCCCGCGTTGACGATGTTCACGCTTGCGATCCTCGCTGGCGCGTTCATCTCACTGGGCGCCATCTTTGCCACTACTGTTTCCGCCGGTGGGGTGTCGGTCACTGCCGCGGATGGGGCGGTGGTGTATAGCACGGGCCTGCCGTACGGCGTGACACGCATATTGAGCGGGTTGGTTTTTTGTCTCGGCCTGATCCTCGTTGTCGTCGGCGGTGCGGAACTTTTTACGGGCAACAATCTCATTGTCATGGCATGGGCGAGTAAAAAGGTCACCACGTACGCGCTTGTGCGCAACTGGGGCATCGTTTATGTCGGGAATTTTGTTGGTGCAATTGGGACAGTCTTCCTCATGCTCCTGAGCCGACAACATACATTTGGCTCAAATGCAGTCGGAATCACAGCGTTAAAAATTGCAGTCAGTAAAACCAGCCTTGATTTCTGGCAAGCGCTTGCACTTGGTATCCTGTGCAATACTTTGGTGTGCCTGGCGGTCTGGATGACCTTCAGCGCGCGCAGTACAATGGACAAGATCGCGGCGATCATTTTCCCGGTCACCGCCTTTGTGGCCGCGGGATTTGAACACAGCATCGCCAACATGTATTTTGTTCCATACGCGTTGTTTATCCAGGCATTTGATCCGGGCTTTGTCGCGGATGTGGCCAATAAAGTACCTAGCCTCGAGGGTCTCACCTGGGATGCGTTCCTGTTGAATAATCTCATCCCTGTTACCATTGGGAACATCATCGGCGGTGCAGTGTTGGTGGCCGCCATCTATTGGTCTGTATTCCTCCGCAATAAGGACAAATAAGGAGAAACCATGAAAGCATACGTTCTGATCAAAATTCGCGCAGGCGAGGTGAAAGATGTTGTCCGTCAACTTCGCAAGGTGGAAGGCGTTATCGAAGCGCACATGACCTTCGGGCCATATGACGCGGTCGCTGAGGTGGAAACCCCCGATATCGCGCGTCTGGGCGCCATCACTGCTTCGGCACTTCAACCCATTCCCGGCGTCGAACAGACGCTTACCTGTCTCGCGGTGGATGTCTAGCCACAGAAGTTTATGAAGAGTCGGGATTATCCGACTCTTCATTTTTAACTGTACAATATCGCGGATGACCACCCCAAAGCCCTTCCCGTTCAAACCGGTCGGTCACGCGGGACCCGCGCTGGAATCCCGCGTGGACGAGTTGCGCGGCCGTCTCAGTCTGGTTCCGCCAACCATCCTCGCCGAGCGGACAGGCGCGTCTTATCTCGAATTGGGGCAGGCGAGAGGGGAGTTCCATCTTGCTTTATTGGGTGTTTCTATTCTTCTAACATATCCAGATTTTCGAGCCATATTCTCTTCAACCGGCGCGCCTCTTCCTGCGTTCAAACACGCGCTCCTGCTTTATTATTTTCTGCAGAGCGACAATACTCCGCCTGCCGAAAAATGGATTTCCTTCTCCGACCTGCCGGAGGGAAGGATTTACGCACCCGCCTTTCAGGGGTATACAGGTGATTTGCTGGCAAAAACATTTCTCCTTGATATGAATGCGTTTGGATCTGCCTGCCGAAAAGCGGGCGGGATACCAGTTCCGCTTGGCGATGTGGCTTATCGTTTCAACGCTTTCCCGCGCATGGACTTGGGGGCGGCCTATCATCTTGGTGATGATGATTTTCCATCCACATGCAATCTATTGTTCGATGCCAATGCAGGACATTACCTGCCCGCCGAGGCTTGCGCGATTCTGGGAAGTTCGCTCACGCAAATGATCCTTCGTGCGAAAAACTAACTATCGTGTAGCCAATTAAGCACAAGATCTAATTGCCTTCATATGAAACGTGAGTCGTACTTTACCCACAAGATGCTTTTCGACACATCACACAGCATGCTGGATGCTCTTGTACCTTTTCGCGCCCGTCATACGGAGATTGTCTTACATCTCGGGCGCGCCGCGTTGCTGGTTTTGGATATGCAGAATTATTTCTTGCGCGAGGATGCACATGCGTTTATCCCAAGCGCTCCCGCCATCCTTCCGAACATCCAGAAACTCATCAGCGAGTTTGAGTCGCATAATCGCCCGATCGTCTTTACGCGACATGTCAACACTGATGCGGATGCGGGGATGATGTCCCGTTGGTGGCGGAATGTGATCCGCGCTGAATCGCCAGACAGCCTCATCCACGCCTCGCTGGACACATCAAAGGGAATTGTCCTTGAGAAGACCCAGTATGATGCATTCCACAACACTTCGCTGGAGGATATTCTGCGGGGCAGGGGAGTGGAACAGGTAATTGTGACAGGCGTGATGACTCACTTGTGCTGTGAAAGCACTGCGCGTTCTGCATTTATGCGCGGCTTCGAAGTTCTTTTTTGTTTGGATGGCACTGCAACCTACACAGAAGCGTTCCATCGTTCAGCGCTTTTGAATCTTTCGCACGGATTCGCCATCCCAGTTTTGTGTGAGGAAGTATTCCCCTGAAATTAATGAGACCCGAGGGCGAGTATTTTTCAAAATATAATTTGCGTGTAGTCAATTTCACCTATCACCTAAATAAAATGAAAAAAACAACTACACCGACAACAGGCGAGCCAATCATCATCGGTGGGGGACCCGCGGGACTGACCTGCGCGCTCCAATTGAAGCGCTACGGACTGGGGTCGCTTCTGCTCGAGAAGCGCGAACTGGGCGGCCTGCTCTGGAACGCGAATCTGGTGGAAAATTATCCCGGCTTCCCAAACGGAATCGAGGGAAGTAAATTAAGTCGACTGATGAAAAAACAAATCGAGCGCATTGGCGTGGATGTGGAGAGGGAGGAGGTTGTCAGTGTCAGATTGGAAAAAGGGGAGATCATTGTTGAAACTCAAAACGTAAAACGAAAAACGAAATGTTTAGTGATTGCAAGCGGGACGAAATCGAAGCCGTTGCCCGAAATCATTTCACCAAAAGCACGCAAACGCATTTTCACCGAAGTGTGGCCCATCGTGGAAACGACGGAAAAACAAATTGTCATCATCGGCGCGGGGGATGCGGCATTTGATTACGCACTCAACCTTGCAAAAAAGAGGAACTTCGTCACTATTCTCACTCGCGGGGAGACTGTAAAATGCCTGCCATTGTTGTTTGAACGCGCCGCGCAGGAAACGCGAATCGCTTATCGAGCGGGAGTCGCTGTCAGCAAGATCGAAGCAGACGAAACGGCAGACCGCCTCGTGGTCGAGAGTGGCGCGAAAACATTTGAGGCAGATTATGTCATATTCGCGATTGGACGAGTCCCCAACCTGGATTTTCTGTCGGATGAAATCCGTCAGCGCGAAAAAGAGTTGATTGAAATGGGTCGTTTGTATTTTATCGGCGATGTGAAGAACGAGTTGTATCGCCAGGTGATAATTGCCGCGGGCGATGGCCTGCGAGCGGCCATGCAAATTTATGCGAGGATTACAAATGAAACTGATCGCGAAAACGGGTAACTCGGATCTGGCGACCGTCTATATGGCCGACATGGGCGATGGTCGGCTGATCGAATTTGTGGAGGCGTGCCAGCCTCCGTATGGCCGCGACGAGCGCTGGATTTTAATGGTCTCGACATTGTATGGCTGTCCCGTGAAGTGCCTGTTTTGCGACGCGGGCGGGGGATATCGCGGCAAGCCAACTGCCGAGGAAATTTTGCAACAAATCGATTACATGGTGAACGAGTGGTTCCCCGATGGCGTTGTGACCGCGTCGAAATTTAAGATTCAATTTGCGCGCATGGGCGAGCCTGCGCTGAACATGGCCGTGCTGGATGCGCTGGAGAAATTGCCGCATCGTTACGGGACTGCAAGCCTGATGCCATCCATTTCAACGATTGCCCCTCTCGGCACGGACGCGTTCTTCGAGCGGCTGATCGATGTGAAGGACAGGTTGTTTTCGGGCGGGCGATTCCAGTTCCAGTATTCGATTCACACAACGGATGCGGCGTTACGCGACAAGTTGATCCCCGTCCGCAAATGGGATTTTGCGCGCATGGCGGTCTACGGCGAGCGATTCCACAAGGCGGGTGACCGCAAGATCACGCTGAATTTTGCGCTGGCCGAGAATTCTCCCATCGAGGTGGATGTGTTGACGCGTCATTTTGACCCCGCGCGGTATCTCATCAAACTGACGCCCGTCAACCCAACCAGCCGCGCCACGAAAAACAATCTCGGCTCTCGAATTGACCCGACACGGCCAGAGACAGCAGAAGCGATCACGCGTCCGCTATTGGAAGTGGGCTATGATGTCATCGTCAGTATTGGGGAAGTGGAAGAGAATGAGATTGGCAGTAACTGCGGCCAGTATGTATTGAATTATCTCGAAAGCGGGGTGACAGTGAAGGATGGATATACCCATCAGGTGGAACAGGTTTCGGAACCAGCCTGAGACAACTCGTCAGCGCGCGGGGATGGAATACACTTGAAGCGGCCCATACTCGTAGACCAGTTTCGCCCTCGCGAGAATGAAGCCGCGAGTCAAATCGAAATATTGAAGGATACTTTTAGGCGTATCGTTTTTTGAATTCGTCCGCACTAAAACAAGGGCATTCTGAATCGATGTTGGATGGTCGGGCTGGTAGAAGCGGTCGAATGGGAGGCCATTAATGGCAAGGTAATAGGCGGTCTGAATATCTGTGGGCGGGACGGCGATCAGGGTGTCTTCGGGTTGAATGTTTTCCAGAATATAGCCCGCGGCAAATTCTTCGGGGGAGTCGTTCTCGCGAACGATGGAGAAATGCGCCCCTTGCGTAAAAACAAATAAGTAGATGAACGGGACAAGCACAATAACAGCGGCAAGAATGCCTTCCTTGAGGCGCGTGGAGGAAAGACCGCGCAGAACAATTTCCGCGAGCCAGGTCAACCCCGCGGCGGCGAAGAGTATGTAGAACGCGTCCAGAAACAACCAGACGCGCGGCAAGGGAACGACGCGTTGCGCCAACATCAGGATGGCAATGGCAAGGACAAGAAAAACCTGCAGGGGCAATCTTTGGTTGGACAATTTTCGATAAAAGAAGAGTGAAATCAAGAAGCCAGCCAAAAGAAGGACGCGGAACGCGGGGACAATGCCTGTCATCCAGAACGCGGCGGTGTTTGTCAAGCGCGGGGACAGGTTGCCGAAGAAGGTGGGCCAAGTCTGCGATTCGACGATCTCGTTGCTGACGAGGGAGCCGAGGCCTGTGCCGAAGAAGATGACGGGAGAGTAGAGCAGGAAGGTCAGCAACCCCGCGAGGGCGCAGGTGACGAGGAAGACCGTCAGCGAGCGGAGCCTGGTTTGGTTGGATCCGCTTTCAGTCAGATAGGAGGCGAAGAGCCAGAGGGAGATTCCCGCCATGGGGTAGAGGAAGATCGGGATGGTGAAAAATCCCAGCGCGGCGGTGAGTCCGTAGGCGACGAGCGCGGAGATCGTCTGCTTTTTGACCAGAATCCCCGCAAAGTTAGCAAGCAGTAAGGAGAATAAAATGATCAGGGTATAGCCGCGCCCATTGGTGGAGTATTCGATCAGGACGGGAGTGACAGCGAGCACGGCCGCGGCGGCGAGAGACTGATGCTGGCTGAAGAACCGACGCGCGGCAATGTAAGCCGCGGGGACAGTCAGCACGCCAGCAAGAAAAGCGGGAAGGCGTAATGTCCAGAGACTCGCGCCGAGGAGGTGATATGCAAGGGCAACCAGGAGCGTGTGAAAGATGTGATTGTTGGGCGCGCTGTAATTTGCCAGAATGGTGGTTAGTGATTTCGAGGCGTAATAAATGAAAGTGTAAGCCTCGTCATATTGGACGGGCTGAGTGATGAGCAGGGCGCGCAACACCAGCGCGACCAGCGTGATGAATCCCAACGCAAGGGGAATCCAGCGAGGTTCCTCCTGCGGGACAAAAAGGTGTCGCAAGATGGATTGCATCTTTTGTGTGGGAGAATTGGATTGCAACGCGGATGCCTTTGTAAAAAGAATGGATTATGGTATTGTTGACACAAATTTCCAATTTGCGTTAGAAACGAATCATAACCGCAAATTGAATTTTGCGTTACAGGAGACAATATGAAACTGGCGATCACCGGAAAAGGCGGGGTTGGCAAGACAACATTGACGGCATTAATGGCGCAGGCCTACGCGGACGCGGGTCGGCAGGTGCTGGCTGTGGACGCGGACCCGAGTCCGTGTCTGGCGGGCGCGTTGGGATTTCCCGATGAAATGCGCGCCAAACTGAGTCCCATCGCGGAGATGGACGCGCTCATCGAAGAGCGGACAGGCGCCAAGCCTGGAACTGTCGGCGGATTCTTCACGATCAACCCGCGCGTGGACGATCTCCCCGAGCGCTTCAGCGTCACGCATCGCGGTGTGAAATTGCTCGAAATGGGTTCGGTGGATCTGGGCGGATCGGGTTGTATCTGTCCCGAGTCGGCCATGCTGAAGACGCTCTTCACGCATCTGCTCTTCCGCAATGACGACATCCTTTTGCTGGATATGTACGCGGGCGTCGAGCATCTCGGACGCGCTACGGTGGATTTTGTCGACGCGATGATCGTGGTCGTCGAGCCGACGCGGCGCAGTCTCGGCACCGCGTCGCAGATCAAGAAACTGGCAAACGATATTAAGTTGGATCGCTTGTATTTGGTGGGAAACAAGGTGCGGAACGAGGATGAAGCCAAATTCCTGGAAGACGAAACGCCTGGCATGCCCGTGCTGGGATTCCTGCCCGCAGATTTGAAGGTGCAGGAGGCGGATCGGCTGGGGATTCCCGTCTATGACCACGTGCCGTCGTTGAAAGAGGCGGCGGGGAAGATCGTTGAGAAATTGGTATTTGAGAAATGATTCGGTAACCAGTTTTCAGTCATCAGTAGCAGAAGCCCGTTTTCTCCAAGAAAACGGGCTTCTGGATTTATCTCCAAATGCTTTCGTACGGATGTTCGCTGACGAGATGCTTTCCGTCTACAAAACGCGTCGGCGTGAAAATGGAAATGTCCACCGTCTTCGGCGCGCCGTCGAGAATCCACTCGGACATGCACAGGCCGACGGCGGGCGAGATCTTGAAGCCCGTGCCGCTGAATCCGCAATCAAGCCAGAAGCCCTCGGGACCGATCGGGCCGAGCGCGGGATGCTGGTCGGGGGTGATGCCGTCGTAGCCGCCGTGCGCGGAGTGGAGTCCGCCGCGCTCCATGAGCGGGACGCGCCGACAGAGGCGGTCAATGGCGCGGTCCACGAACCCCGCGCGGGCGTGGTCTGAATCGCCGTCGGGGTCTTCGTCCAGCGGGTTGCCGTCTTCGAGTCCCACGAGAGTCAGCCCGCCTTCGGGACGGAAGTACATCGAATTGGGAAAGTCAATCACGGTGGGGTGGGGGAGGCGGAGTTCGGGCGGGCGGGTGGCGAACATGACATCGTGCCGCCACGTGCCGAGCGGGACATCCACGCCTGCCAGCGCGCAGATTTGACGCGCCCACGCGCCCGCGGCATTCACGACGATGGGGGCGGAGTACGGCCCCTTCGACGTGTCCACGCCCTCGACTCTTCCTGACTTGAGGCGGATACCCGTCACCTGACAATCTTGCACGAAGACAGCGCCGCGCGCCCTCGCGGCGTTCATCATGGACGTGGCCGTCGAGACGGGATCCGCGTAGCCCGATTCGGGTTCGTAGGCGGCGAGGTCGAAATCGTCGGTGACGAGGAAGGGTGCCAGGCGTTTCACATCCTCGGCAGTGACCAGCATGGTCGGGACGCCGATGCGCTGGAGCATGTGCGTGTTGGCCTTGAGCGCGTCCACGTGCTCGCGTTTGACGAGTTGGAGGAAGCCCGTGCGCGTGAACCCGCAAGGGTCAGGGCCGACGCGCTCCTTCCAATCGCGAAACCACTGGAAGGATTCCCAGGCGAGACGCGCTTCGGCTTCGAGATCGTAGTGCATGCGGACGAGTCCGCTGGAGCGGCCGGTGGCACCCGAGGCGATGAAACTCTTTTCCAGCACAGCCACTTTGACGCCGCGCGCCGAAAGATGAAAGGCGAGACTGGCTCCGTGCGCGCCGCCGCCGATGATGAGGAGGTCGAAGGTTTGGGTCATGGGAAATCCTTGGAGGATGGTTAATGGAGAATGGTGGATGGGGAAGGATGAATTCGGAATTATGAATCTGCGAGAAAATTTGTGATCAGGTCGGCGAGTTCTTTGGGAAGGGAGGAGAGGTCGGGGTTTTTATCGCCGATCATGATTCGTTGCAATACCTTTCCCAACTCTTGAAGTTCCTTCGGCGCGCTCGAATCCGCCGCCATCTTCTGCGCGGACTTGAAATACCCCTCCGCATCGGGACGCTTCTCCCTTGCAGATTGGATCGCCCTCGCGATGAACTGATCGACTGACATACTCTCATCCCAACCATCACCCTGTGAAGGAGCAGGTGGCTGGGATGAGAGCGTCTAACTCAGCCAATCAGGCAGGGAAGCGCCGCCAGTCACATCGCGCCAGAGCAGGTCGAAGCGTTCTGCGCCCAGTTTGGAACGGAATTGCACAATCAAGCCTGCTACAGTGTCAGCACCTGGACGGGCACCTATTTTTTCCAAAGTGACCAATGCCTCCAACAAGGCTTGTAAGGCTGGTTGATACTTGCCATTTTGGAACAGCACAACCGCCATGTTATTAAGTGTGGCGGACTTGCCTTGCAGGTCGCCCAGCCCTTCCTTGATTTCAAGCGACTGCTGGTATAACTTCATTGCCCCGTCCAAATCGCCGCGCGTGACATAGATGCCCGCCATATTATTAAGTGTGATGGACTTGCCTTGTAGGTTACCCAGCCCTTCATCAATTTGCAGAGACTGCTGGAACAACTTCATCGCTCCGTCTAAGTCACCACGTGTGACGTAGACATTCGCCATGTTGTTTAGCGTAGTGGCCTTGCCTTTCAGGTTGCCCAGCCCTTCAAATATTTGCAGAGACTGCTGGTACAACTTCATCGCTCCGTCCAGGTCGCCGCGCGTGACGTAGACATTCGCCATCTGGCGCAACGTGGCAGACTTGCCTTTCAGGTCGCCCAGCCCTTCAAATATTTGCAGAGACTGCTGGTACAACTTCATCGCTCCGCCCAGGTCACCACGTGTGACGTAGACATTCGCCATTTCATAAAGAGTGGTGGACTTGCTTTGCAGGTCGCCCAGCCCTTCATCAATTTGCAGAGACTGTTGGTACAACTTCATTGCCCCATTCAGGTCGCCGCGCATGACGTAGATGCCCGCTATCTCATGTAGTGTGGCGGACTTGCCTTGCAGGTCGCCCAGGCGCTCAACGATTTCCAGAACCTGTTGGTAGACGGTCATCGCCCCGCCCAAGTCGCCGCGCGTCACGTGAACATTCGCCATGGCGCGCAGGGTGGCGGACTTGCCTTGCAGGTTGCCCAGCCCCTCATCAATTTGTAGAGACTGCTGGTACAACTTCATTGCCCCATCCAGATCGCCGCGCGTGACGTAGATACCTGCCATTTGATGTAGGGTAGCGGACTTGCCTTTCAGGTCGCTTATCATTTTCATCTCCTGTTTTATCATTTTTCATGCAGGGTGGTGGACTTGCTTTGCAGATCGCTCAACTCTTCTTTGATTTCGAGAGACTGCTGATACAACTTCATCGCCCCATCCAGATCGCCGCGCGTGACATAGATGCCTGCCATCTGATGCAGGGCGGCGGACTTGCCTTGCAGATCGCCCAAGTGCTCAACAATTTCCAGAACCCGCTGATAGATGGTCATTGCCTCGTCCAGATCGCCGCGCGTGACATAGATGCCTGCCATCTGATGCAGGGTGGCGGACTTGCCTTGCAGGTTGCCCAGCCTTTCATCAATTTGCAGACACTGTTGGTACAACCTCATCGCTCCGTCCAGATCGCCGAAGTGGGTTTGTAAAAAGGCAGTGTAAAAAAGTAAGCTAGCGGCCTCTTTGTCTTGTTTTAGTTTTATGGCTTTTAGCAAATCAAGCATGGCGGCGCGAACGATAACTGTAAGAACTGGGCTGCCAAATATCCCGCTACCTTCATTGACAGGATGGGCGCGGCTTGCCAACTGTCGCATGGCACGGAAATAATTTTCCTGCATGGCGGGTTTGTCTTCGAGCATAACATGTTCCGCCGCAAACTGATTCAAGGCAGGGTGAAGCCTGTACAAATAAAAGTTTTCATTCTCCAAAGCCAAAGTTAATCTTTCCAACAAGCCGCGTTCCCATAAGGAGCGAAGTGTATTGTTTACTTTGGGGCGCATTTGCTCAAATTCCCCATCATTTTCAGGGAATTGATTTTCCAACACAGGTGCAGAGGTGAAGTCTACAAAGAAAGCAATAAAAACACTCAACCTTGATAAAGCAATTTGCAGATCCTTCCCTTCCACTGTCTTCACCAAGTTCTTCATCGTAAAATCAAATGACGCGCGCAAACTTTCGTGACGATCTTCCTCTGTCCACTTGTCGCGCGCTTTTGGCAGGAAGGATTGCAAACTTTCAATATACTGATCCAGTGATATTCCAACTTGATCGTCAAATGCAGAAGCAAGCAGGCGCAATGCCAAGGGATGACCGCCAACCATTTCGCTTACCTGCTGTGTCTTCTCGATATAAATTTCGCCTCTTTGCTTAACGACATTTTCCTGAAACAATCTTCCGCCGCTTTCATTGGTAAGACCTTGAATGTCTTCAATAGTTTCGCCTGGCAAATTCGTCACTTCACGGCTTGTTATGCACAGCGTCACGCCATTTGCGGCAAGGCTTTTGAAAAAAGTATGCAAACTCTTGGCAGTCTTTTCATCGTCACTGCCTTTTTCATTCAACGCATAATTGAGCGTTTCAAAATTATCGAGTCCCAACAACGTGCGCTTACTCGTCAACGCGTTCCGCACCAGCGCTTCGCGTTCCTGCGTGTCATTGGCGCAGGGCGAAGGCAAGCCCAAAAAGCGTTCGATCCGTCCCAGCACGCTTTCCAGCGAGGGCAGTGGATCCAGCCCGATGGCGAGAGTCAACTCAAAGGATGGGGCGAAGCGCAGGAGCGCCTGCCAGAGCAGGGCAGTCTTGCCGATCCCGCCTGCGCCGTGCAGGGTCACCGTCAGCGGCTTCTTGCCTTCGAGCAGGCGCGTGCCAATGCGCATCAACTCGCGCTGGCGTCCGATCAATCCGCTGGCAGGGGAGGGCAGGTCGCTCACGTCGGCGGGACGGAACAGGCTCACGGTCTGCGCGTTTACACCGCGCCATGCCAGTTTTCCCGCTTCATCGGGGTGCGCGGCGTACAGCGCGATCATGCCTACGAAAAATTCATTCTCACGCTTCACCGCGCGCCGCGCCTGCCGCGCCGCCTCGGGGACGGCGTGCCCATGCGCGAGATAGTTGTAGAA
The DNA here is from genome assembly GCA_003598975.1 of Anaerolineaceae bacterium. Taxonomy (GTDB): domain Bacteria; phylum Chloroflexota; class Anaerolineae; order Anaerolineales; family Villigracilaceae; genus Denitrolinea. The sequence continues at coordinate 14,588 of QZIJ01000025.1, forward strand.
CTGTCCGCTGATTTCGGGCGCAAACGGATCGGGGAGATTGAACTGCATCCCCAACGCAAATGGGACTCCCGCCTTCGCCAATTCTCGCGCCAGATTGGAAAACTCGGTTCGTTCTGGGACTGCGGACTGGCACGCGCTCAAGAAGCCGATCCACGCCTTATCTTTGATCTCGCGCACGAATTCGCGTGCTTCAAGCGCATTCGACGCCCCGTTCTCGCGCTCGAACAACAGGATCGCGCCATCTCTCGTTGCCGCGCCGTGACCCGAGAAATGTGCGATCATCCCATTTTGGAATCTCGCCATCACGCTTTGCAACGCTTCGGGCGTCGCGGGTCTCAACTCGATCATGTCGAACGGCGCGTTGCTTTTCTCGATGTGACGTTTCATCTCGCGCCATTCGCCTTCCACATCCAAGGCGCGCATCGGTTCGCCGCTCAAGTCCACCAGCGGGTTGGCAGGGATGAACAATAACGGTACACGATCCACTTCATTTTTCATTCTGCCATTCGCGGGGCGTTCCTTCTCTGGCAACGCGCGCACGAAGGCGCAATCTTCCACCACATATTCTTCTTTGGCTTTGTTGTACGCGTACTCCCACGCCACGCTATCTAGTTCTGATGACTCCAACACCAGCACAATCGTCCGCTCGGATTGTTTGGAGAGCGCGTCAAACTCCGCCCGCGAAGCGTCCCTGAACAGCGCGTTGAACAACTTCTCGCCGTACACTCGCGGGTTCCTGTAAAAGTCCTTCCATTCCTGCTCGGATTGACTCACATCCAGCAGGGAAAACTGGTGACTTTCTTTTCCATTGACGCGAACGTTGACTTGGTTGTTGGTGAGGGTGAGGTGGAGGGTGAGCATGAAACTCCTGTGAGAGGATGCGTCGCACTTTACTTAACGAGGCGAATCTCCCCGTTGGGATTCGTCCGCTTAAGATGATTTTTCCTGTCGGTTAGGTGCGACGCACTCGCGCAACTCGCGCTACAGCCGAAATATCAAAATATCCAACGCCGCGGCGAGCATCAACAACGCGCCGATGGCGAATGTCCACGAAGCCAGGCCGACAAATTTGTGCTTGCGCGTCAGCATCTCGTTCAGGATGTCGCGTTTGGCCGTCAGGCTGGCACGTGGGAAGTCATAGCGTTTGGGCGAAACCGCGATCAGCGCGAAGAACAGTGCGATGAAGAAGGCCAGCAACGCTAACGCACCGATGATTTTGATTTCGATGAAGGTCAGATAGTCAGGGGCATCCTTCAAGGCCAGCAGTCCGAAGAACGCGCCGAGCAACGCCGTGGACAGGGTGATGATCTGCCGCGCCGCGTC
>QZIJ01000118.1 GCA_003598975.1 Anaerolineaceae bacterium
GAACTGATCGCCGCCTTCGAAGCCGGCATCGAAGCCCTGCGCATGGCGCGAGGCGGATAGAGATGTTCCGCTGGAAGGAAAAGGGGCAGACGATGGCAGAGTTCGCCCTGGTCATGCCAATTCTGATTTTGCTTATGTTCGGCATGACCTTCGCCGCGTTCTATGCCTTCCGATCCGCTGCCACGGACTGGGGCGTGTTCATCACGGGCGTGGCTTCAGGTTCATACAACACACCTGCCACTGAGCACGCCCGTGACAATGTCTTATGGCCTGATCTGGCAGATCGGATCAACGCTGGGCAGACGGGTCCGCGCCAGGTGCGTTCGTTGATCAGCGTGGAGGACTCGCGCAATTGGATATTTGGCATCCGCCTGATCGAGGCGCAACGTGCAGAGACCAACTTCCGCCTATGGCGTTTCTATCCCGGTCCACCTCCTGCAGGAGGTTTTGAATGAAAGTTCATCCTTGCAGGGGCGAACGCGGACAAGCCCTGGCGGAAACCGCCTTGTTCGCAATGCTGGCAGTCATCATGGCGTTCGGTTTACTGGCCTGGATCCCAGCCCATCGCGCCCGCACCGCTGCAACTGCCGCCGCCTATGCTTGTTCGCAATTCCTATCGCAATCGCCTGACCTGTCGCGCGCGCGAAGAAACGCAGTAAATGTCGCATGGCAAACATTGGATGCTGATTGGTCTGCCACGGCAGGTGTGCAATATCGCGTGCAGGTCTCACCGCCCAGTGGACCCGGTGAACCAGGTCAGTGTCTGGTCTCGTTTCAAGCGCCGACGCTGTTCAATGGTTTGCTGGGCTTGAGTCAAAGTGGATGGAACAGCGAGTGGTTCATCTCGCGCTCGGAAACATGGAAGGCGAAGTGGCGATGAAGTTCAAAGGAAATGAACGCGGACAATCCGTTTTGTTGTTCGCAATCCTGATGCCCATCATGTCCCTGTTTCTGCTGGGCATCCTCGACTACATGGTGACCAACGCGCGCGTGATGGAGGCCGTGGCAGCCGCCGACCTTGCCGCTCATGCCGGCGCACAGGAGATCACAGTCTTGCCGGATGGGACCATCACCGCCACCACGGCTGGCAACGGGATTGCCGCTGCCTACTTCAATTCACAGCGACCGGGATCCGCGCAACTTACCTCGGTTTCCTGCGGACGACATCAGGGACGCCCCGCCTGCTATGTCACCGCGCAAGTTCAATCGGCGGGGTACTTATTCCCCGCCCGCTGGGTGACCGTGCGCGCCATTGGATATCTGGCGCATGGCGTGACCCGCGAAGATCAATAATTTTTTTTGGAGAAGAATGAAATCCCTTTGGAAAACAATCCTGGATGGATTGACCTATAAAGACCTTGCCGGGAAACGGCAACCCCGCATTTACACCGTTGTCACCGGGCTGATCCTGCTCCTGCTTTTTATGGCTGGAGGGATGGCAGGATTGAATCGGTATCTATTGATGAGCCGCGTACAAGCCACCCCGGAAGCAGTCACCCTCCCGACACAGACGATGGAGCCGGTGGCAACGGAAACCATTGTGAACAGCCCATCGGGAGGTGTTGATTCGTTTGGCTGTCCAACGGATTCGTCGGAGTGGTCCTTCACCCCGACCATGATCAGCGAGAACTACCAGGTGATCCAACCCGCCTGTGTCTATCAAGGATTGGAGAAAACCATTGCCTGGGCACTGGCAATCCGCGAAGGATATAGTCGCGCCGAAGCCACTGAATTGCTTGGGTTCACAGAGATGCCCATGCGCCAGATGGAAACCGTCACCCTTCCCAGGGATGCAAATGACCTTGTGGATGTGCCGGTTAGTTTCATCCCGCCACATCCTGAATTCAAGGAATGGCGACTGAATGCCAATGGCAAAGCGGCAGCAAGCTATGCCCTGAGAGGTTGTTTCGAGACATCTTCTGTGAAAGGTAATCGCGTCGAGATCTGGGGCGGTGAGTATCCCGTGATCTGTTTGGTGGTGGAGGATGCCGAAAACACTCACATCCTCTATGCCTTGAATAATCACATGTACATATCCACTGCCACACCCATGCGTTCGTTCCTGCTCTTTGGGTATCTGGGCGATGGGCAGTGGGTCTGGCTGGGCACGCAGACGGAGCCGAAGTTGGAGATTACCAATACAGAGGAAAACGCCAGCGACCGCCTGACCGTGGCAACCTTATACGACTCTCAACCGTGGGATGCTAAGTGGTTGAGTACAACCCATCATCTTGAAATGCAATCCCTGCCGGAAAACTGGCAGTCGTTCACGGATGAAGGCGAGAAGCAGTACATTCTTTCCGTGTTGTCAGGGGCTACCCCATGAAGCATGTCAGCCTGTTTCTTCTGCTGATCGCCCTTCTCTCTGTTCAACCTTTATCCGTCTTGGCGCAGTCTGCCCCATCCTGTTCCTTTCAACCGGATGGCAGCATCATTTGCACCACAGGTGGAGGAAATGAGGGAGGCGGGGAGGAAGGCGGTGGGAATAACAATAGCAACAATGGCGGAGGCGCTTGTACGCCAGGCAATCACCTGGCATTCAGAGTGCTGGATTATGACGCCAGCACCAGTACCTGTAAAGTTCATCCCATCCGGGTGGATAACTGTACCGGTGAGATCATCGGCATGTCAGAGCAGATAGGCACCATGAGCTGTGAAATGCCAGACACCTCACCGCCCCAACATCCATGCACTAGCTTCTCCGTGGGACCGGGCGGTATCACCTGTACCAACAGCGGCTGGAATGTCAGTGCGCGCGTCACCTTCCCCGAGGTCTATCTGGATGCGCGTCCCTATCCGGCAACATTGGTGCGTTGGCCGACAATGGTACGGAATGGCGGCATGCCGGAGTCTTCCGGATCAGGTGGCGTGAACTACATCTCCAATGGTGGAGGCTCACCCAACAATCCACAGGTTGGTGACTGGCAGAATTTGAGATTGATCCTGACTCTGCGACCGGCAGGTCCGATGTTTGTGACCCTGCCTCATGTCGGAGACCTAGTGCTATCAAACGGCGCAACCCAATCCATTCAATGGGAAGTGCCATCCCACCCTGCCGTAGGCGCGGGTCCGCTTGCGGGAAGCATCGGCGGTCTCGATGAACTGCCTGGTGACATGCCACTATTCGTCGGCAACGGACGCGCTCCGTACAAATTGTTCTGGGAATTGCGTTATCAGGAATATGAAGCCATCGAGGGTTGTCTTGCCGGTCCGAATAGCAATGGCAATTACAACTGCGGTGGTGGAACGGGGCATCGCGGCATCACAGGGTATGAATGGAAAAACCATTCCAGCGGCGGCGAGATCCCACCCTCCGCCGTGGCGAACCTGCCTGCGGCACTGATGGCAGATGTCAACAACGATGGTACACCTGATGCCTATTGGGATAACAACCTGACCCTGCGGCGCATGGATGATGCCGGCAGTGTGAGCAATCCACAATACCAACATTCATGGAATTGGGGCGGGATCATCTATTGGGCAGTACGTGAGGGACAGGGACAGATCGGCTGGCCGGGACAGTGATCTACTTATAACAATCGTTCCGGCACAAGCAGTGGTCTGCATGGATCGAGCACGGTTCGTATTGCTCGATCCAACAACCGAAAATATCTTTTCGTATCCAACCTTCCGGGGTCCAGCGCCTCCTCCAGTTCCCAGGCATGGACTCCGGAAGCGTTGCATGCAAACAGGAATTCCATCGATTGACCGGGGGCGAGCTGCCGACCCTTTGTCTGCAATTGCAGTGCGGCGCGCGCGGCAGGTGATGGGGATTTGTATCCATCCAGTGTGCGGCTCAATTTCTGGCGAACGATCAACTCCTCCAATGAAACGCGCCCGGTTCTGAGTTCCCGTTTTGCGCGTTCCACCAAAGCCATGACCTCCGGAATACGATTAGCGAATTCATGCGGGGTATTCGCACGGGCCAGAACTTCCAGCACTGCCAATTGAATCTTTCTCACCCACGTGGTCGTATCCCTTCTGCGTAACTCGATCCCGCGATACTTGAGCATCCCATCCTGAAACACACCAAAGTATTGGTTGGGAACGGGCACACGCGCATCCCTTTTGGACGCCAAAAATGCCACCCACTTAAAGACTCCTTCCAGTGCAATCGGGATTCCTGTTTTTTCTTCAATGGCATTCATGAGCGGCGTAAAATCTGAGGGTTTACGAAAGCCTTCCTGTTGAACAAATAAACAATCCACATACATATGTAAAACCGTGAACCCCATATCTTCTGCCACTTCTTTGGCTTGCAACATCAACTCGCGGCTCATGGCGGTCACGGCTTCATGGGATTCGATCTTTCCAAAACGGGCATTCTTATATCCCAGGTATCCAAAGCACACTACCAACAACCATTTGAGCGCCGCAGCTCGCGCCTTAAGGATTTCGACTCTACAATCGCGCGGGTTAAGATCGGATAGGATGTTCTTAAGCATCAGACGCTTTTCCAACAACGGGCGCAGAGTTTTTGGTATCAACCCCTCTGGCGCATTTTCCAGTCCCGCCGGGTTGAGCTTGTCGAAACCAACGGTTTCCGGGGAGATGTTGTGTTTCACCATGATCGCGGGATACATCGAGGAGAAATCGATCTGCGCCACATCACCGTGGAGTCCGATTAAGGGTTGGTAAATCAAGCCGCCATGATCAGCGCGGATCAATTCGGAAAGGGTCTTCGTCCCTTCGACCTGCTGCTTTTGAACAGGAACCATGATTCCATTCCCTAATGCCGTCAGCATCTGCATGGCAGTGATCCCTGCGCCGGGAGACTTGCGCGCCATCTCCTGCACGCCAATGCCCGTGACACGCGCCTGTTCCATCGCGCCTTCCAAGCCATATTCTCCAAACGACATGGCATTCCTGCGATCAATGTGCCAGCGTCCGAACAAATACGATTGCACACCGCGGTAGGTCACCTGTCCATAGGCGAAATAACTATCTGCCTTGCGCGTGAGCACCTGCCTATGCTCATCTCGATTCGGATTCAACTCAATGCCGGTTTCCTCAGACCATGTACTCAGTTGCGGGAATAACCAGGTGTCACCGTAGTCGGTCAGGATCAGGTCGGGATCAAGTCGCTGCAGGTCGGCTTTCAACCCGATCATGAACAGCCTCGGTAAATCGAGGGACAGGCTGTATTCCCTCTGCCCGTATTTCACATGCAGTTGTTTGGGTTTCCGAATCGCAGGATTGCAGTCTGGTGCGAGTGTCAGAATGCGCAAGGGAATGGGTGTCGGGTCGATCTCCCAGGGCGAGGATAAAGGCTCGATGGATTGAATCCATTTCTCATCGAACCTGACATGGCAGCGTCCCAACAAATGCGTATTCGTCTGGGCAATAAAACGCAGGGTAATGGGAATATCTGCATCGTAGTAATCCAGAGATGGGAATTGTCTTTGTAGTTCCCCGAACAATTTTTGAAGACCGGCTGGATTGGAGGTAGTGACTGCCATGACATCCCGTTCGCCAAGAAAGAGATCGCGGCGGATGGTACGTTCCAGCCTTACATCCTTTTCTTTCAGGTATATCCATGCCTGGCGCAAAAGACCGAAGTCCCCCGCTGCATAAAAGGTGATGTCAAAGTCCATGCGCAGGCACAGGCGTTTATCATCATCGGTCAGGAGCCATAACGTGATTCCATCTTCCTCTGCATACACATCCAGCAGCCAGCCAGTTGCCTCAGCCATGTTTCGACAAGCTCAACACGAGTTCTTCTTTATCAGCTCTTCGATTTTCTGTTGAAGAACAGCAATTTCCTTTGACTGTTCCAGCAGCATGGCAAGTAGTGCTGACTCGAATGGCAACAGCGATTCCGCCTGCCCAATCGCGGCGATGTGCCGGCGTGCTGCCGCAAAGAGACCGTCGAATACATACTGGTCGCTCCGACGCAAGGTTCGTCGAAAGGGAGACAGCATGCTCTCGGTCTCATTCAGTTGTTGGGTAATGGTGATAACGGTGCGGCCCATACGGTTCGATCAGAAAAGTGTGGGTTGGACAGGTCCACAGTCCGGTGCTTCTTTGAGGAACACTTCATGTGCCTGCCTGCAAACCTGTTCAATCAGGAAGTCGCGTTCCTCCGCCAGCGGTGGGGCGAGAGTAACAACTACAGGGCCCGACAACACCAGTCGTTGGATCTGACCCAGGCAGGATTTCAAGAGTCGATAGGCTTCATAGGTTGGCACATGATCGTCATAGAAGGTATTCAACAAGTCCAGAATCAAATAGGGTTGGTTTAGGGCTGGGGTGGAACTCAACAAGGTGTTCATTTCATAACAAGTAAAAGCACGCCGGCTGAACAGGCGGCTAGCTGCCGTTGAAATATCCAAAGTTTTTCTTCGCAGTTGCATGGCCACTTGATATGGTCGATAGCAGTTGCCACCGTCCATGATGGTGACAGCGCCACGCAAGCCAAGTTCGGCGATCAGAGTCATGCTTTCGGTGCGTGCGGCATCCGGGGTGTAGAGGACGATCAGCTTACCGATTTTGAGAACGGGGAGGATATCCATTCTGTGAGATTAATGTCTTTCACTATTAAACAACAGCCCCCACCTGGGTATCAGATGGGGGTGAAACGGGGGTACTACATGTAGTGGTGAAGACAGGGGTGAGCCCCTATTGCTGGCGTTCCCACTCACTAAAATCCCAATGAGACATTAGAACGCGCAGATCATTGCGCTTGTTCACTTTGAATTTTCGAAACGCTGTTTCCAGACGGTCCTTGACCGTTTCACGAGAGATATGCAATCTTGCCCCGATCTCGCGGTTTGTATAGCCCAGACACACCAGCGCGGTCACATCCTTTTCGCGTTGAGAGAGGGACTCCCAGGTATTCCAGAGCCTCTCATTGGCAGTGTATTGTGTCAGGCCGGCGACCAGGATATCGGGGATCAAATCGTGTTCAGGACGGCCTTCGTCAGAAGATAAGGTGGAAAGCGTGACTTGCAGGCTTTCACTCGCATCAAAGTGGTAGGTTCGAGGACCGGGCGTAGGGCGCAAGCCTATCAGGTACAGAAGACGATCCCAGATAGACATACTGCTGGGATAATAACAGAACAAATGTTCTTTAGTCAAGCATCACGCATTAAAAATACAACGCCCAGGGTGAGGGGGGCACCCTAGACGCTGCAAAGATATTTTACCAAATATTTCATCAAGTATAAAACTTCTGTCGCCAATTCCGATCATGGGCGAAAGCGACACTTGCCCCATACCCACCCATCCATCTCTATATCATGAGCAATCAATGACCTGGTTACTTTTTTATCTTCTGGCTGTAAGCCTGTATGACCTGCGTACCCGCCGCATTCCAAATTGGTCCACGTATCCATTGATGCTTGCGGGCATGATCGCGCATTTCCCAGGGCATATGGATTTGTGGCTGGCATGTTTTCTGTTGCTTTCCGCCTGGGCAAGCGGATGGATGGGCGCCGGAGATGTCAAACTCTGGATGGCAGTTCTTTGGGCTTTACCCGATTCCAATATCCCATCCCTGATCCTGCTTGTATTCCTTTCCTTCCTGATCACCAGCATCATTCAGTTCTTCTGGAGATTCTTTCAGAAACAATCCCTCACCGGCATGAAATCCCCCGCCGCCTGGCGAACGATTCCCTTTCTTCTGATGGTCTGGCATGTACACTGATCTCTTCCTTGCCATGCTCAACCCCAAAAACGCGCGCGGGAATCCCATCCTATCTGCGTTGGTTTACACCTTCTGCCCCGCTGCCGCACGTTGGTGGCTGGTAGGCGCCGACCCTACCCCGCCCTTCGATCCCGTTTGGAAATCCCTCGAAGATCTATCATCCGGTGGGACTCTGCTCGAATTCTTGATCAAGTATGACTTTGACTCTTTGATCGAGGAAATTCGAACCTATATCCGCGAAGTGGAGGAATATAGAAGGCAACATAATAATCTTCGCGCCCCGGAACTTATGCCCCTCTTTCGCGGCGGGAATATCTCCATGAGTCGCCGGTATGGTTCCCAGAATGCGATCAATAATCTCGGCGGCGATTGGCGCAACCTGTTTATTTACGTTCGCACCTGGGCGTTCCTCTCCCAGGATTGGCGCGCCGCGATGCTGATCGGACGTGACGCTGGCTACAGCCTAAATGCGGAGAAAGTCTGCCTGACCCTGCCTGGAGTACGTCTGCCTGTCCAATTCGATACCTGGGTCTGGCAGATCCCTGTGGGACATGTCACGGAAACCAAGATTGGTTCACTCGTCTCCAATGGCGAACAGGATCAACTGCGCTTTTCCCTGCTAAGCCGTTGCACCACCCTGGGAAAACAACCCTGGTCCAACACGCCTGCCATCTTTGCCCTGGATCGGGAGACCGGCGAAGCGAAGCATTTCGATCAACTCCTTGCCAATAGGGATCTGGAAAAAACGGTGGAGTCCCTGTCCAACCTTGCGAAGAAAGGTCCGCACCCACCCATGAATGCCCTGCGGCAACCATTGATCTGCAAACAATGCGGATACCAGCAATTGTGCTTTACAAGGAACTATATCTCCCAACACGCCCTGAAGGATTTATGAAAAAACTTCGCATCCTTATCGTCCTGACAATCTTCCTTGCCATCCTGCTCCTGAGTGGAATGACAATGTCTGCCACGCCAGTGTATGCCTCCAACGCAGACCTGCTCCTGACTCCCACACCCACTGTGATGGTCACAGTCACGCCCACTCCACCCACGGGAGGTGGAGGAAATACCACGACCACCATCTCGCAGATCTTCAATCACCTGATCTTCCCCGCCGAAACCATCTCCGAAGCCCTGGCGGGCATCTTTGATAAAGCCGCCGACAAGGAAGTGCGCGCCATGAGCGAGGAAGTGGCGCGTTGGACAAGCGTGATCGGTGAGATCGTGCAGGCTCCCAGTCAGGGCGATTACAGCACGGTGGCAAAGTCCAGTTTGCCGGTCGCGGCTGCATTAGCACCTGCCTTGTTTCTATTACGACTGGCGCTGTATCACTGGGGAAGGCTACTCGGTGATGATGACAGCGGATTGCGTGTGGTCGGGGATTGGGTTACGGCTGGTGTGTTGGCGATTGCCTCCGGTCCGTTCCTTGACCTCATCGTCCGACTCGGGTGGTGGGTGGTTGGAAAAGTCATCGGTGAAACCGGCGCGTTGGCGATCAGCTTCGTCGAGAACACAACAGCAACTTCCATTCTATTGGGCCTTGCCAACCAGACCTTCCTTGGCAGTTTGCTCAACATCGGGCTATCCATCGGTTCATTACTCGCCATCGGCGGGATGTTGTTTGGCTTTGCGTCTGCCAATGCCGTTCTTTTCATTCTTGCTGTTCTTGCTCCGCCACTTGCTATCGCAAGTGTTCTACCCCAGGCAACCTGGCTGCGTTCGTTATGGATGAAGGCAGTTATTCTGATCGCGTTACTTCCTATTGTGGCAGGAGGAGTCTTCAAGGCAGGCATGGCTGCAAGCACATGGATGGGACAGCAGGGATTATTGTCTGCCATTCTACGTGTGGTCTGGTTGTGGGGTGCAACGGGATTGTTGTTATCCCTAGCAGGCATCCTGGGCAAGATGACCATCTCCACCACGGCAGATGCATTCGGCGCGATGATCAAGGCAGCGCAACAGATCGTCTCCATCGGGATGCTGGCTGCCAGCGGCGTGGGAGCGGCGGGAGCTGGTGCGGTTGGCGCGGCAGGAGCCACGACAAGTGCGGGCGCATCTGCAACATCTACTGCCACGAGTGGACTGACCGGCGCGGAAGCCGCAATGGGTCATCTGAATGCGGCACAGCAATTGACACAACAAGCTGGAAATCTGGAAGCAATGGGACTGCGTGCCCCGGCTGCCTACAATCGTTCCCTGGCACATGGACATGAATTGGCGGCGCGACAGGCGGAGTTGGGGGAACGAATGCAGCGCTTCAATGGTGCTCCACCCTCATCACCTTCAGATGACTTTGGTTTCTCGCCATCAGTGAATGCCTCCATTCAATCCAACTTCAACGGCTCCCCCCAGGAATTCCAGCAGGGCTTTCAAGCCATGTCCGCAGACATCTCTCAACATGGGATGGACCCAAATGTTTTCGCCGCTCAATACCCGCAGGAAACGGCACAGATGACACGAGCTTATCTGGATCATTCTGAAGAGATCATGACAGCGCGCGATCCATTGATGCGCGCTTCTGAAATCGGAAACGCAACACGGGTGAAGGAGATACTCACATTCATGCCAAACTCCAGGGATGAAGAGGAGCGCTCATGACCCTCGCAGAAACCTTTGCGCTGGTCTCCTTTTCCATATTCAGCTATGCCGACCTGCGTTATCGCCTGGTACCAGGAATCGAAGTCTTTCTGTTAGGAACGATCCTTTTGACATTTCCCGCCACACCCATTCAGACCGGGATCGTATTGTTGGCATGTCTTTGGGGTATCTTCTGTAATCTATCTGGTTGGTTCGCCATACCCCTGTTGTTTTACCCACCTGTCTGGCCGGTGTTGTTCACCGGATATGGGTATCGCAAGGGCATCATCGGCAGGGCAGATCTGCTTGCGATTAGCGGGCTTGCCTGTCTTTTTCCTTTACCTGCCGTATTGCTGTCTCTTCTGGGATTGGAACTCTGGCGCAGGATTTGGGTACGCAGACAACAAGGGAATATCCCTGCCCTGCCAGGTCTGTTACTTGGATTGATCGCCTATCTTTTATTACGTTTATTCCTACCGACTCCATAGCGACACGATCAAACATCCCCCTTCCACAATTGAATAAGATGACCCCATGCCACGCTCTGGAATCCTGGGCAACCCTCAGCCCTACACTCCCTTTGGTGTCTTCGCTGGCCTGTCCTTCTGGGGCGGCGGCTTGACCCTGCTCGCCGCAGCGCCAGGAATCGGAAAGACTTCCTGGCTGCTGCGGATGATCTTCGAGTCTGCCTGCCTGCATATTCCATCTGCCATTGGCTGTTATGAACATACCCCGGAGGAATTGCGCTTTCGGCTGTTTCTGCAAACAGAGGCAATGACCGGTGGACCTCATACGCAACCCTCACAACCCGTTGTGGAAGCAGCCCTGGCACGCGCCAGTGAAGCGGTATTGCTGTCGCTCAACTCACGTGAGGATACAGTGCGCGCGTTGGAAGACATGCTAATCCATGATTACGCCTTCCCTGTCAAAGGACCAGCGCTGATCGCTGTGGATTATCTCAACCGTGTTCCAGTGGTTGGTTTGACTGGCATGATGAACGAAGATGGTCGCAGTGGTGAAGCGGCCGCCGCGTTGCGTGAGATGGCACGTCATCATGGTTGGGCGATCATTGCGGCTGCCGCCTTGAAATCCGAACGCTTCAACGATGGTGATGATCTGTCTGCTCTCCTTGGCGACGAACGAGTTCCTTATGAAGCAGATCGTGTGTTGGTGGTCAACCGCACCGGCGATGTCCGCGATTGCGGCTGCGCTCCACTGGAAGTCCTGACCCTCAAAGATCGCACCGGACCGGCACGGCGCTGGCCCATGCAGTTCTGGGGTGAACGTTTCTACCCCGCCCTCGAAGCGGAATTCCATAAACATAATCCGATGGCATTGTCATGAGTGAAGTCACATCCCTTTTATTGACCTTCCTGCGCGAAGCCTGGGTTGCCCTGGCAGGCGCATTTGTCGCCTTCGCGTTGCTGGCGGGTATTGCCCAGATGTTGCGCGTGAGTTCCGCCTCTGTATTAGGCGCGAATCTTTGGGTATGGGAATCCATATCTGCTCTGGTCTCCATTGTTGTACTCGGCTTGTTTGCCTTCCTCGGCATCCCACAGATCGTAAGCGCTTTGCAGTCCACCCTGCCAGGTGGAGGTAGTTGTGGGCCGATCAGTGAATTGGGCACACTTGCCTCTGGATTGATCGGCGGACTGGCAGCGTTACGAATGCTCAAGGCGGCTTTTACCACGATGCTCTCTGCGTCCATTGGTGGCGCATCCTCCTTCGCCAATGCGCTCATCGAAAGTGGTGAAGCCCTCTTTGGCATGATCCTTGCCAGCGCCGCCATTCCTCTGGCTGCCTGGTTCCTTGGTACTTGTTGAAATTTCAAAGGAGAAGATATTTATGTTCGATCCCATTATGGAACAAATTCTGGCGATTGCCCGCGACGCCTGGGCATTCATGGCAGGACTCTTGATCGTTGTTGCTTTGCTCGGTGGTTTGTATTTCATTCTGCAAGGCACGGCGGGCATGGCGTTTGGCGGCAGCCGCATGACCTCGATGGCGATCATCGGTGTGGTCGGTCTGGTCATTATCGTGTTGTTTGCCTTCCTCTTTCTCCCGCAGTTGGGTGAGATGTTGAAGAACTTCCAACCCAAACCACCGTTTTAGGAGTGTCATGTTCAACGACCGTGATCTTGGCATCCTTGGCGCTGGCGCATTGCTTGCTGTTCTATGTTTATTCCTCCCGCTATCCTTCACCGGAAAGGTGGTGATCGGTTTTCTGGTATTGGTCGGGTTCATGGCGCTCGCGCTCCTGCGCCTTGGACCCGACCGCGTCCCGCCGGAAGTCTGGTTGATGCGTCGCTTTCGCTATTCGATGCAGACCCGGCAGTATGTCAACCAACAAGCAGCCACCCGCAGAACCGAAGGCGATCCACCTCCATCCAAACAAAAAGCACAGCGTCCAACAGTAGAGCGTGAACGTCCTGCGCCTTCATACCAACCACAGATGCCGCAAGCAACCATACGTCCCATTGACCTCGCATGGAACGAAGTCGGAGTCTATCCGCTGTTGACAGTCTTGCTGGGAGTCGTGGGAATTTATTTTGCCGTCTGGCTGGCAAACGGTGGTGCGCAGGAACTCGCATTCTGGTTTATATGGAGATAACAATATGATCACGTTGATTTCAATCATTGGCGCCCTGGCACTGGCAACCATCCCGATTGCCTTTGGCTGGCGTCGCACCGTGGACGAAGCGGGCATGGCGCGTGCGATGGGCATTGCGCAGCCAAAGAAGAAATTCGATCCCGAAAAGTTTGCGCGTCAGACTGGAACAGGACTGGCGTTCAACCAGATTGCGTATGGGTTTCTGGCGTGGGTCGGTGGTGGACTGGCGGGAGGGATATTCCTCGGAGTCTTTCCTGCGATCCTGTTTGCCATCGCAGGTGGCTTGCTGTACGCAGGAACACTTTCCGACAAACGCCAGGAATTTCGCTTGAAGCAGGCCAAGGATATTTTACGTGGCTTGGGTGTAGTGGAGACATTGTTATCACAAGGCAAGCCATTGGGAGATGCCCTCGATGATGCGGCGCAAGCAGTGGGACCGGATGGCAGGATGGTGCTGGGTGATTTAGTTGTGCGCTTACGGACTGCACCCGCCGATGAAGCGGCATTAGCTGTCCGCGAATGGACAACCGCCTGGGACAATCCCGCCGTGGACATTGTCGCTACTTCATTATTAGCTTCCATCGAAGGTCGTATCGAGATCGGTCCGTTGGTGGCATCGCTTCGAAAGACCCTGGGAACTGTAGTGGAGGTTCTATCCCGTGCGCGTGCTGCCGCCAAAGGCGTAGAATGGCAGGCGCGTTTTCTTGCTCTTTTCCCTCCTGCCGTTTTGGTATTGATTGCCATCACCACTCCCGAAGTCGGGAAGTTGTATTCAGGTAATCCCTTATTCTTATCCCCGGTGATCATCGGCTCCGGTGTGTCCTACTGGCTCTCGATGCGCATGATCCGCAACGGTTTGTCCATTGAAGCCTCGATAGGCTTGCAAGCCGGACAGCAGGGCGAGATCCGCCTGGATCGTCTTGGGCGGGTCTTGTAGTGAAAGGCTTCTTCCGATTTTCCATTGCCTTGATGACCGCCCCGTTGTTATGCGGGGCGGCTTTGGTGGTGGGTTATGTCATGCTGGTGGTTCTGACCATTCCCCAACTCCCGGCATGGGCGCAGCCTGGTGTTGAACAGTGGTTGTTCGATATCCCCCAGTATGCAGAGACCAGCGACAACGGTTCGTATGGCAATTCGCTTCCATCTGGAATGAGCGCTGTTCCCTTCGATGGCTATGTTGGACCCGGTTCAGAGATCTATGGCTTGCCCCTGATCGGTCCCATTCCACATTGGAGTGATTGGTATGACAAACCGCTACTCGGTTGTGTTTTTCAGGACCCGCATTACCGGACTCATACAGGCGCGGATTTTCCCGTGAATGAAGGCACGCCGATTCATACAACCATCGCAGGCAAGGTCGTGTGGGCTGGCTCGAACGGTCCGTGGGGTAATCTGGTGGTGGTGGAGAATAATGGTTATCAGGTGTGGCTGGCGCATCTGAGCAATGTTCAGGTTGTGGAAGGACAGATCCTGAATTACGGCGATGTGGTGGGATTGAGCGGCAACACCGGCAACAGCACCGGCGCGCATCTGCATTACGGCATTCGCCAGAAGACGGGCGAAAAAAGCGCTGTATGGCTGAACCCTCAAAACTATTTTACGGTTGATGAGTACATCAACATTGGATGTTCGGATTAACCCATGACCGTTCGACTGGGTGATGTAACTTTCTCCGATTGGATCAGCCTGAAATATGAGGGCGGTTATACCGATACCTTCATATTCGATATTGACGCATTGAATGGCTTGCCACCGTTTGGCTTTCATCCTCTCTTGCAGCGACTGGTTGCCGAGTTAAATCAAAAAAGACCCGGTGCATCTCTATGGATACGCGTGGACTCCCCTGGTGAATGGTATCTGATGGAAGTCAAACGTTCTATGACTCGTGGATTTTCGATCCCATATGTTGTTACCCGCGCGGGTGAAACTCCGGGTTATCAGAGTTTTTCTTTTCGTCCAAGATTATTTTCTTCTTCACTCCATCATCCTCCCAAGGTGGACGATGAGTTCTCCCGTTTCTCTCGTGAAGAGTTGAAATGTCTCCAGGTTTTGGCAAGAAACCGGAAAGGGATTGAGGAGGAGATCGCTTCTTTGACAGGCCTTCCTGAAACAATGACCTATGATGTTATGCAGAGGCTTCAAAAAAGCAAAATGGTGGTATTCAAACTTGGCGAGCAGTTCCAAAAAGACAAGTCAAAGCCAAAGAAAATGGATCCGTACTGGATGTGGCATCCAACCCGCAAAGGAGTATCCGTTGCCTTACGCAGTTGGGGGGCATCAAATGGAGTGGATTTTAGCGGCGTGAAGGAATTGAACCCGCACTTAATTGGGACATCACATAGGACGAATTCCCGCAGGTGGCCGGCATGGTTACGATCCGCCTACCCACAAGTTGAAATATGGACGGGATGGACCGAAGTGCAACTTCCTGAAACGGCAGTGCGCCCTGATGCACTTGCCTGGGGTCGGATTCAGGGTTTCGAGACCTTGTTCTGGTTGGAAATTGGGGATGAGCACAAAAAGAAGGAAGAAATAGAGGATATTACACGAAAGAGATGGATAGAGGCATTGGCATTCTGCCGGGAAACTGGTGTCCGGCTTGTATATGCACAGGTAAGCCCTGATTGGGTCAAGAAGGCAGCTCTCTGGGCATTTAAAAATTTACCTGAAGACATCGCAGTGGTGATAGGGGATAGGCGAAAGTACGGAAAACTACCAAATGTTGAATGGGGAAAAGTGACGATTATCTAAAATATAGTATTGACCATAGAGCAGATTATCAAGTGGTAGAGATTTTGTTTTGATTGTAAACAAATTTAAAACTCTAAACAGAATTTCATCTGCTATACTTTACAATCTCGGACCGGAAAGATAAGGGAGATACCATGCCGACACGTTTGATTGTTTCAGCCCCTGCCACAGGCAAAACAAATGCC
>QZIJ01000116.1 GCA_003598975.1 Anaerolineaceae bacterium
TTGCTGGAATACATTGCGCCGCCCCTCTTTGCAGGACCGCCATTACATTGGCATAAGGTGACCAATGAAGCCTTCTATGTTTTAGAGGGCATCATGACCTTTCGCATGGGCGAGGAGGTCTTCAAAGGCACACCCGGGGCGATGGTCTATATTCCAACAGGCGTTCTGCACACATTTTCGAACCAGGAGGAAGCGCCCGCCCGCTTTCTGACCTTTCTTTACCCCGGCGGTTTCGAGGAGTACTTCAAGGAACTGGCGGCGCTGGCGCAATCGGAGCCGAGTTGGCCTCCCAGGGAGTTGAGCAAGCTGCAAATGTTGTATGCAAAGTATGACAATTTTTTCCCAGAGAAATGAAATCTATCAATTGGAGATCAAGCATGAAAACAATGAAAAATCTATTTTGGAACGCCGATGAAAACCGCTTACGGGCAGGCTGGCGATTGTTGATCCATCTCATCGTTTTCCTGTTCTTTACTGTGGGTCAGGATGCCCTGAATTTAACGTATGGAGCGCTGCCCGCAGCCGGGGTAATCATCAACCTGCTTTACCTTGCGAGTGGTCTCGGTTCGACCTGGCTGATCGCGCGCTTCATAGACCGTCGGTCATTTTCCGATTTTGGCTTCCATTTCGATCGGAAGTGGTGGCTGGACCTTGGTTTTGGATTGGCTCTGGGCGGTTTAATGATGACCGGCATCTTTCTTACGATGAAAACCCTGGGCTGGCTTGTCATCACCGGACCTGCCAGCACCAACTACGATGTGCCCATTGTCCTGGCATTTCTCCTGCGGGTCGTCAAGCATTTTGTGGTGTCGATCAATGAGGAGCTGGCGTTTCGCGGGTACCAACTAAAAAATCTTTCTGAAGGATTCTCGTACAAACGGGTGGGTCCGCGCGGCGCGATCCTGCTTACCTTTCTCGCATCTTCCATCTTGTTCGGGATGATGCATCTAGCCAATGGGAATGCGACCGTTTTCAGCACGCTCACCACGATCTGCGCAGGGTTATTGTTCTGCCTCCCGTTCCTATTGACCGGGGAGATTGGTGTTCCGATCGGTTTTCACTTCACATGGAATCTGTTCCTTGCCACCGTGTACGGATTCGCCCTCAGCGGCGCCGCTCAGGGAACCCGTCTTATCTCAATCCAAATCACGGGACCAGACGCCTGGACAGGCGGAGCCTATGGACCGGAGGTCGGACTTATCAGTCTCGTGTGGGCGCTTGCGGGTTGCGGCTTGATCTTCCTGTGGAACAGATGGTTGCGCGGACGTGTTGAACTGCATCTTAAATTGGCAACGTACTCACCACCCAAGGACAGCCTGTGAGCAGTGTTTCCACATCGAATCCACCGCGCTTGATTCATACGATGTTTGGATTTTCCACCTGCAAGTCCTGCGTAGAGAGTACCTTCAAGAGTCTACTGATTCTTGCGGCTGGCAATGCAGAGGTGCGCTCCGACAAGAACACAGAAGAAGCGATTGACCGGCTCGGCAGGGAACAAAGACTGCGCAATATCGTCAAACCGCATGTTTGTTTGCCAATCAAAAAGGATCTTTTATGGAAACCCAAAACACCTGCCAAAAACTCATTGCCCTGCTGGATCAAGCGAACGCCCGCTACCGTATAGTGGAACACGCTCCTGAAGGCCGAACCGAACTCGTGAGTCAGATGCGCGGCAACCTGTTGTCGTAAGCCGTCAAATTGCTGGTAGTGTTGGTCAAAATTGGCAAAAAGGAGAGCCGCTACTTCCTGGTCAACATCTCCGGCGACCGCCGCGCCAACCTGGACGCCGTCAAAGCCCTGTGCGGAGGCACGCATGTCATGTTTTCGCCCGCTGAAAAAGCCTGCGAACTGACTGGTTGTGAAATGGGCGCGGTGCCACCATTTACGTTCGATTCCAGCCTGACACTGGTGCTCGACCTCGCCCTGCTCGAACACGAAGAACTGGTCTTCAACGCCGGGCGGCTCGACCGCTCGATTTTCATCCACAAGGATGATTACCTCAAAGTTGCCAGCCCCATGCTGGCGCAGGTCTCATAACACAAGAAAGGAAAACCTTGAAACAACTCTCTCCACAATCGCGCATCGCCATCTACCTTATATTCCTGCTGCTGGCAACCATCGCTGCCAACGTCATTGCCGCCCGGCTGACAGATTCGCCCGTTGCCGGGTTGATTCTGATGACCAGCCCGGCACTGGCAGCTCTGCTGGCAAGCCTGGTTACCCGCCACTCGTTGATAGACATTGGCTGGCGCGTGACACCGATCAAGTGGCTGGGGCTGGGCTGGATTCTGCCCATTTTGTATGCCATGCCTGCTTATGCCGTCCTATGGCTGACGGGACTGGGCGGCGTTCCCAATCCAACCTTTCTGGAACGCGCCCGCTTCACGCTGAATATGCCCGATGTGCCGACACACCTGCTCATCCCCGCCGCGTTTTTCTACATTACCATCATCAACCTGCTTCCGTCCATGCTGTTGAGTCTGGGTGAAGAAATCGGCTGGCGCGGCTTTCTCGTTCCCGAACTGACAAAGTGGCTGGGTGTGCGCAACGCCGCCTGGCTGAGCGGAGTAATATGGGCAGCCTGGCATTTTCCGGGTATCCTTTCTGGCGAGTATGGCGCACAAGGCACTCCGCTGGCATACAGGCTGGTCTGCTTTACCCTGATGGTGTTTGCCAGTGGAATGGTCATGGCGTGGCTGCGGATGAAATCAGGCAGCATCATCCCGGTTGCCATCATGCACGCCACACACAACGGCGTCATTCAAACCTTTTTAGAACGCATCACCTATAACACCGGTCACACCGCTTACTTCACCGGCGAATTTGGCGTGGCATTGTTGCCCATTTTGCTGCTCATGGCGTGGGTTGTCTGGAAGCAAATGGCAAAAATGGAATCGCAAGTAGCATGAACAATGTCCTCGCCATCCAGGACGTGATTGCCCGCTTCGCCAATAGTTTTGACCAGAAAAACTGGTCAGCGTTGGAAGACTGTCTCGCCCCGCAAGTTTTCACCGATTACTTCGACCTACGCGACACACCGCCTGAAATGCTCGCCGCCGCCGAATATATTCGCTTGCGAAGGGAAGCGCTCACCCCGCTGATCACGCATCACCTGCTGGGCGGGCTGGAGATTCAATTCACCACTGCCGAAGGTGCTCTGTGCCGCACTTCCATGCTCATCTGGCGCGTACAAAACACTCCGAAGGATGCGACCCTTTGGAATGCAGCGGGCGAATTTCACACCCACTGCCATTATACGTTCCACCTTGTAAAAGAAACAGAAACATGGAAAATCGGTGGCGTCATACAAAAGGTCTTGTGGAACAGCGGGACTCACGAGATTCACAGCGGTGCCAAGTATTAAGTTATGTATCCTATTTTGCTTCACAACCGCAATCGGATCTGTCCTGCGGGGTACATATCTGGTATACGGGTATAAATTTCGCCCCGCCTGGAATATGCCGCGGGGCTAAGGTTCTCCAAACCTGCATCTTGATCGAGAATCTTTTGTAAATCCAAGCGAATCACAACATTTAGTAGTAGTGTAGGATTGTTTCTGTAAATTTAGAATAGAACGTAAGGGAATCATTGGCAAATTTCAGCGGATCGAATGTCCCAGGTTGCAGGGATCCGTCCAGCCAGCGCAAGCCGTGTCCCAGCGCGACGAATAGCAGGGTAGCCAGCACATAGAATGCCCATGCGGGACCTGGCAGGCGCTCGATCCACGCCATCAACCGATCCACAAAACTGGTTGGATACGCCTTCGCCTCACTCGCGGACTTGGGGCTGGATTCTGTTTTCATTGCTTCATCTCCTCTTTGGCGAACTTTCTTCGGGTGAATCCTTCATTTACTTTTCCAAAAACGCGGTGAGTTCTTGCAAATTCCTGAATCCGATACGCGCCTCCTTTCACTTTACCTGCTTGACCAACCGTTCGATCTGCGGCAGATGCGTCAACTCGTGCGACGCGAAATAACTGGCTTGTTGCTTGATGGATACAACCCCAAACTCTTCATGGCGTCCCGTGCGCCACCAATCGGCGAGGGGGATGGTTTCGAGTTTGGCGATCACTTCGCGGCGCGTGGATAGATACGTCTCGAAAATCTCGCGCGTGGAGGGCGGACGTTCGGTCTCGTCCTTCGCCCACTTCCAGACTTGCTTCATCTCCAGCACGGGATTTTTCTCTTTGAGGAACAGGTCAATTCGGAAATCAAGCACGCCCTGCGCGTCGCGCAAATGCGAGACGACATTGCGGATCGCCCAGCCGCCGTCGGGGGCGGGACGCGTCAGCGCCTCTTCGCTCAGACCTTCGATCAGCGCGGCGACTTCGAGCGGAGTCTTGCGCAGGCGCTCCAACGCTTCGGCGGGGTCGAGCGCTTCGAGCCAGTAGACGGGCGGGAACCATTGGAACGTCCCGCCCCACGCGCCGCAGGTTGGACATTTTTCGGGGGCGTTGGTGAGAGTCTCTTTATCGTTGGGCAGGTTCATTTCCCACGCGGCGCGGCGGGAGATTGAGTCCGCTGTGGCGCGGGCGATCTTGGCGATGTTGTATTGCCCTTCGTTTTCCAGCCGTAGGGCGAGGGAGAGAATCTGTACGAGGGTATCTGTCACATGTGAATTTTGCATGTTGATTTCCTTTCACGTCTTCCCCGCAACTCGCTTAGCCGCAAGGATTACGGCATATCCAGCCCAACCAAAGGCGTTCGCTGTTTTGCCCATTCCGCGCCGAGGGCAGAGAGTTCCTCTTCGCTCAAAAATTGACGCGCCATGCGGAAGAGGATTTGTTCCTCCTTTTGGAAATGTCCGCGTGTGACTTGGATCATCTGTTTGGCGAAGGCGCGGGCGGAGTCGAGGTCGCTCGCGGAGTGGATGTTGCCGAGCAGGTCGGTGATCTGGTCGTGTTCCATGCGCATGACCGCGAGAGGTCCGCTTTGCGTGCCGAAGTGGGGTTCGAGGGCGTTGAAGAGCAGTTCGTCTTCGAGACCCGCGTGGGATTCAAGCGCGAAGGCGAAGGCGGCGATGCGGTTTTGGAGGTTGGAAAGGGAATCGAGCGCGGGAAGAGATTGCTCGATGCTGCCGAGCATGAGATGAAATACGGCGTGCTCGCCGAGGAGGGCATCTGTGATTAACATATCTGTACCGCACACTTGCCCTGGCGTGCAAGTGCCAGGGAAATTCATTTTGCGTGCTTGTTTGTGGAAAACTCTCGCAACATGAATGTTGCGCTACTGTAATACGACTCCTCCGCGCAGGACTTGCACAACACCGTCCCTTCGCGTAGGACTTCGCGCTGGTTGATGATCTCTTCGCCGCAGATTTCGCAGTCGGCGCGTTTGCCAGGCTGACCGATGATCTGTTTGATGGGTGTCGTCAGTTCGATGTGCTGCCAGTCGAGCAGGAGGTCGTCGGGGATGTGCTGGTAGCCGATGAGTTGCGCCTCCC
Organism: Anaerolineaceae bacterium; assembly: GCA_003598975.1. GTDB lineage: Bacteria > Chloroflexota > Anaerolineae > Anaerolineales > Villigracilaceae > Denitrolinea. The sequence continues at coordinate 5,443 of QZIJ01000116.1, forward strand.
AGCGGTTGCGCGCGGACGGGGCGTAGTCCCATGCCAGTTCGCGGATGTCGGCGCGCGGGACGACGCGGATGGCTTGCTCGGTGAGCGAGTCAATGAAGGAGGCGGCGGTCTTGCCGAAGTCTTCGATGCGGAGGGTGCGCCTGCCGACGTAGCAACCTGTCGCGGCGGAGATTCCGTCTACGAAACAGCCGTCCGTTTCGGCAATGGCAATGAGACGCTTTTCGGGCTGAGGTAAAGGCAGGTCGAGCAGGAGTCCAGCCAAAAGTCCGATGCGAGCGCCGAGCACCTGGCGCGGGCAGAGGCGGTGGTGGTGAGTCGCACTGAGGGCGAGGAGGTCAGTCAGGGAGATCATCTTTTTGTACACGGATGACACGGATTACACGGACGGACACGGACTTTCTTTAAAAAATTTCCGTGCGTTCCGTGTAATCCGTGTACCGAATTAATGCCGCGCCTTGTTCCAAATCACGACCTGGTGTTCGCGCCAGAGATACGAGAGCGGGTAGACCAGCAGATGCACAAGGCGCGTGAAGGGGAGCAGGAAGGCGATGGTGAAGCCGTTGAGGAAGTGGAACTTGACCCAGAACGGCAGGGCGGTGACGTAGGTGATGTCGGGTTGGAATTTGAGGAGCGAGACCAGCCACGGCACGGCGGTATGCAGGTACCAGTCCGAACCCCAGCGGTAGTAGTAGGCGACCCAGAAGCCGAGACCGACTTGCAGGAAAAGCACGACGAGCAGAATCCAGTCGAGTTCGGATGTGACGGCTTGGGAACGGGCGTCTGCCATGCGGCGGTAAAACAGTATGACAAGCCCGACCGTCGCCATCAGTGCGAGCGCAAGCCCCGTGATTTCAAGGACGTAGAGGCGGGTCTGGTTGGCGGTGAACAGTCCCCACAGCCTAGAGAAAAGCAGGGCGGTGAGATGTCCGAGCAGGATCGTGATCAGTCCGTAATGCCAGGGAACCGAGCCGAAGAACAGTTTGCGATTTTCGAGAAACTGCGACGACTGGCTGGAGACCGAATAGGGGTCGAAGAAGAATCGGTAGATGGTGACGGCAATCGAGATGGTGACTGCCGCATAGGGAAAGCCGATGAACAGGGCGTTATCGAACATGGGTTGCTCCTTGTCGAATGATTCTGTCATTGCGAGCGAAGCGAAGCAATCTCCTGTTGCGTGGGGATTGCTTCGTCGGGAAGTGCGCCCTCCTCGCAATGACGGGAAACTTGAAATTGATTTTGCAGAACGGAGCGCAGCGCCTCCAACACGCCGTGGAACTGGGTGCGCTTCTCGGACTCTTCCTCCGCTTTGGGCGCGTCCGCGTTTTCGTCTTCGTCGAAGCCTTCGGATTTGGCGCGTCCCGTCATGCGGTCAAGAACTGGGAGCATGGCGTCGCGGGCAATTTCCTGCGCCTGCGTTTCGTCGCGCGTGGCGGCAAGGAAGTGCAGGATGACGGCGAGATGGTCCGCCAGTTCGTTCTCAGGGAAGACGAAGCCTTCGGCGGCATAGCGCTGTTTCAGCTCGACGAGAAAGACGCTGCGTTTGTAGGTCTCGCCGAAGAGGTGATAGCCGACGTAAGGATGGCATGCCGCGTCCAGATCAAATGTGCCTGTGTACACTTCTTCGAGTCGTCCAGGCGGCAGGGACTCGGCGTAGTCGTGAAATTCCTTCAACTGCGCGGCGGAAGCGGGGTCTTCGTCCAGCAAGAGTCCCTGCGCTTTGATGGCAGCTTGGAGCGTGCCGCCCGCGGGGTATTCCAACATGCGGGCAAAACATTGGTAGAGGCTTCGCATTTCGGTTTCGGTGTACATTAATGAGTCTCCGTTTATGTCATTGCGAGGAGGGCGATCTTCCCGACGAAGCAATCCCCGCGTCGTGTTGGAGATTGCTTCGTCGTCGCTCCGCTCCTCCTCGCAATGACATACGTTTCCTAGAACTTCCTCTTCGCGATCTTGTTGCGGACGCCGAAGCCCGCTTCGCGTTTGTGGTCGAGCGGGACTTCCCATGCTTCGACGGCGACTTCACGCCCGAGCGGCGGGACGACGAAGCGTTCTTCGTAGGTCGGGAGCGCCGTGAGGCGGAAGATGGCTTCGACTTCTTCGGCAGTGGTCTTGCCCTGCGAAAGAGCCGCGTCTACATCGGCTTGCTGGTAGTCCTTGACCTTTTGCGCGCGCTTGAAGATACGCACGGCGATCAGTTTGCGGTACACATCTTCCACTTCCTGCACATTGCCCGCCGAGAACATGCTCGCCATGTATTTGATGGGCATGCGCGCCTTCTCCAGCGAACTGAGCATGGCGGGCAAGCCTTCCTTTTCCAAACCGTCCACGTCGTAGTTGCCGTCCTTGGTCTTGGCAAGGACAGGCAGCATCGGCGGGACGTAGTAGAGCATGGGCAGGGTGCGGAAGTCGGGGTGAAGCGGAAGCGCGATCTGCCATTTCTTGACGAACTTGTAGACGGGCGAATTCTGCGCGGAGGTGATCATCGCGTCGGAGATTCCGTTCTTCTTCGCGGCAGCGATGACTTCGGGGTCGAACGGGTCCTGGATCATGTTCCGTTGCGCAGCGACCAGTTCATGGTCAGGGACTGAGGCGCATTTTTCGATTTGATCCGCGTCGTAGAGCAAAACTCCCAGATAACGGATGCGTCCCACGCAGGAGTGGAAGCAGGCGGGGGGTTGTCCCGATTCGAGACGCGGGTAGCACAAAATACATTTTTCGGACTTGCCCGACGCCCAGTTGAAGTAGGTCTTTTTATACGGACAGCCCGAAATGCACATGCGCCAGGCGCGGCATTTTTCCTGCGAGAGCAAAACGATTCCGTCTTCGCCGCGTTTGTAGATCGCGCCCGCGGGGCAGGCAGCGACACAGCCAGGGTTGAGACAGTGGTTGCAGATGCGCGGCAGGTAGAAGAAGACGACGCGCTCCAGTTCGTTGAGTTGCTCGCGCTCGTCGTCGGTGAGTTCGTCGAGATTGACGTCGTTGCGGGCGTAGAGGGGCGAGCCGCCTAGGTCGTCGTCCCAGTTGGGTCCCGCTTCGATGGAGTCCATCGGCTTGCCCGTGATCATCGAGATGGCGCGGGCGGTGGGCTGGTCGTCGCCTTCGGGCGCGTTGAAGAGATTCTCGTAGTCGTACGTCCACGGCTCGTAGTAATCGTCAATGGTGGGCAGGTAGGGGTTGTAGAAGATGTTGCCCAGCCCGCCAAGTTTGCTGTGCAACTTCAACTTGAGTTCTTCGTTCTTCTTTTCCCAGCCGCCTTTGTATTTTTCCTGGTCTTCCCATTGCGTGGGATAACCCGTGCCAGGCTTGGTCTCGACGTTGTTCCACCACATGTACTCGGTGCCTTTGCGATCCGTCCAGATGTTTTTGCAGGCGATACTGCACGTGTGACAGCCGATGCACTTGTCGAGATGGAAGACCATTGAAACGTGTGCGCGAATATCCATAATTGACTCCTTGTAGTTTGCAGTTCTAAGGCGTAGAAGAATAGGTCGAAGTGAACGGTGCGTTCAGTCCGCAGACGCGGATGTCGTCGAAGTATACGAGGGTATCGGGGTCCTGCGGCGGAAACAGTTCAATGCCAATCGTTCCGGCTGGGAGCGGGTTGGAATCGATGTGATCCATGTTGAGAACACCGTCAATCCAAATCTGAAGGGAATCTTGGAAGAGACTGATCTCAATTAAGTGCCAGCCCGGGGTTTTCACCGCGTAACCGCGATCGACAGTTCGGTTCGAAGAAGGCAAAATCAGGCGATGGACTTCATTGCTGCTCGCGCCAACAATGATTTGATAGCGCATGTCATCTGCAGCTTGCCCATCAAACTCAATACCCCAATTCTGGAGCCAGTTGAAGGATATACCACGACGCCCGATCACAAAGTAGCGCACCCGCCAGACGGTTTCCTGAAATTGCCACCCGCCATCGAGATTAGCGCCAATATGGTCCGGTGAATTGTTAATCGCAACATAATTCCCGGGCTCCTCCGGATGCTCACCAACCGACCAACCATCCATCTGAGATTCGATCGAACCCCATTGATCCGTGCTGCCCCTCTGGAAATCCTCCACATAGAGCAGGGATTCGTTTTCCGTACAAGCCGCGGAGGACAGGAGTCCGAACGGGTCGCGTTTGAGTGCAAACACAACTTCATTCGGGCCGCGTTCGAGAGTGAGGGGCTGCTCACTGGGGAAATATCCCTGCATGGTGGCAGTGATGGAGCCTGTTGAAGTGCTTAAGTCTGTCCACGAGACTTGCCCCTCTTCATTTGTAGTGAATGGCTTGCCTCCCCCCACACTGGGGAAGAGCACATTCGCCCCCATGATTGGATTCCCCTCGGCATCCGTCACTTTGACCGTCAGATCGTACGGCAAAGGTGTGGCAGTCGGTGTGGGCAGTGGGGTAGGCGTCCACGCGGCGGCGGTCATGGTGGCAATCTGCTCAGGCGAGGGTCCACAAGCGCCTGCGAAGATCAATAAGATGATCGCGATAACGAAGGAAAGTTTTTTCTTATTCATGATGAGCTCCTTTTTACCACTCCAACTTTTCCATCTTCCGTACCACGCAGTACGTATCGCGCGTGAAGACGCCGATGGGTCCCCAGTAATTGAAGCCGTAGGTGAACTGGGCATAGCCGCCCGCGAGTTCGACGGGATTGATGCGCGTGCGCGTCAGGCTATTGTGACCGCCCGCGCGTTTGCCCTTTCGTATCTGCGACTTGGGGATGAAGACCGTGCGCTCGACCGCGTGATAGTACAGGCACGTCCCAGGCTGGACGCGGGCGCTGACCGCCGCGCGGGTCACGACCACGCCGTTGTCGTTGTGGATTTCGACCCAGTCGTTGTCCACGATGCCGACGCTTTCGGCTTCCTTGTCGTTCAGCCAGACGGGATCCATGCCGCGCGAGAGCGTCAACATGCGATGGTTGTCCTTGTACGTCGAGTGGATGTTCCACTTGCCGTGCGGCGTGATGTAGTTCAGGATCAGGCTCTTGTCGTCCACCTGACTCTTCACGATGTCGCCGATCTTCTTCCAGTCGCCAGGCTTCGCCACGAGTTTCGGCTTGAACGTCGGTAGGTTTTCGCCGAAGTCCATGTAATAGGGATGGTCAATGTAGAAGTGCTGGCGTCCCGTCAACGTGCGCCAGGGGACGCGGCGCTCCACGCTCATGCACCATGCGGAGTAGGCGCGTCCGTCGTTGACGATGCCTGACCAGCATGGACTGATGAGCGTGCGCCTCACTTGCCGCGTCAAATCGAAGAACGTCATGCGGACGCCGCGCACATCCTCAGCCAAATCTGCCAGCGGCATTCCGACTCTTTCTTCTTCGTGCTTGAACGCCGCGTACGAGACTTCGCCATTCGTTTCGGGCGCGAGATACAAGAGGACGTTCGCCGCGTCGAGCGCATCTTCCAACGACGGATATTTGTTCCCGCCCCATTCCACGCATCGCATGTGACGCGGATCGGGCGAGCCTCCGACGGGATTCTTCAGCAACTCGTCGTAGAACTCCGCGATGGGGATTTGCACGCCGTTGCCGCTGATGCCATCGGTGCGAAGGTTGGGTCCCAGCGAGATGAACTTGTTGTACAGGTTGGCGTAATCGCGCTCCACCACGCGGATGTGCGGCATGGTCTTGCCAGGGATGGCTTCGCACTCGCCCGCGCGCCAGTCCTTCACTTCGGCTTGCGAGAGTTCGTCGGGCGTGTCGTGCATGAGCGGACCCGTCACCACGTCCCTGAGCGGTTCGGGGAAGATATCGGGCGCGAGTTCGCTGACTTTCTTCGCAAAGGCTTTGAAGATTTCCCAGTCTGTCTTCGATTCCCACACGGGCGGCACAGCCTGTCCGAGCGGGTGAACGAAGGAATGAAGATCGGTCGAGTTCAGATCGTTCTTCTCGTACCAGAACGCGGCGGGCAGGACGATGTCGGAGTAGAGAGCCGACGAGTCCATGCGGAAGTTGAGATCAACCACCAAATCCATCTTGCCGCGCGGGGCGGGTTCGCGGAACTTGACGGTCTTGACTTTATCTCTTGCGTGTTCCTCGGCAATGATGTTGTCGTGCGTGCCGAGATAGTGACGCAGGAAGAACTCGTGTCCCTTCGCGCTGGATTGAATGGCGTTGCCGCGCCAGATGATCCACACGCGGGGCCAGTTCTCTTCCGCGTCGGGGTCGTCCACCGCGAATTCGAGTTTCCCATCCTTGAGTTGCTTCGCCGTCCATTTGGAGACCTCATCCGCAGACTTCGCGCCCGCGGCTTCGGCTTGACCCACCAGGTCGAGCGAATTCGTTTTGAACTGCGGGAAGTACGGCATCCAGCCCATGCGAACAGCCATCGCTTCCAAATCCATCGCGTGACCCTTCGCCCATTTCGTCTCAGGCGGGACGGGCGCGTAATCGGTAAAGTCGCCTTCGTAGCGCCACTGGTCGCTATTGACGTAATGCCAGGTCGGGGATTGCTGTCGGCGCGGCGGCTTCTGCCAGTCGAGCGCGAATGCGAGAGAAGTCCACGGCGCGACGAGAGTCAGTTTCTCCTGACCGACGTAATGATTCATCCCGCCGCCGTTGACTCCGCAGCAGCCGCACAAAATCAGCGCGTAGATCGGGGCGCGATAGACGAGATTATTGTTGTACCAGTGATTGATACTCGCGCCGATGATGATCATGGACTTGCCGTTGGTCGCTTCGGCGTTAGACGCAAACTCGCGGGCGAGACGAATGATCGTGTCGCGCCCGATGCCCGTATAGGATTCCTGCCACGCGGGCGTGTACGCGCCGATCTCGTCGTAACTCTTCGGGTAATCGCCAGGCAGTCCGCGGCTCACGCCGAACTGCGCCACGACCAAATCAAAGACGGTCGTGACAAGTTTCTTCCCGCCCTCGGTCTCGATCCACTTCGCGGGGATGCCGCGCATGGCGGTGGTCTTTTCCGCGAACTCGTAGAACGCGACATCCACCGTCTCATCCTGCGAGCCGAGAAACGACAGGGTCGGCTCGATGGGAGAATCATCCAACCCGTCTTCCATCTTGATATTCCACTTGCCCTTTTCCTGGCTCCAGCGGTCGCCCACCGCGCCCTTCGGCATGCGCGGCGCGTTCGCCTTCGTATCGTGAACAAGGAACTTCCATTCGCCGTTCTCGACATCTTTATATCGCTTCACGGTGTTGGCGCGGATGTAACGTCCCGCCTTGTAACCGTCGCCTTCCTTTTCCAACTCGATCAGGAACGGCATGTCGGTATTTTCTTTCAAGTAATTGATGAAGTACGGCACCTGCCGATCCGTGTAATATTCCTTGATGATGACGTGATTGACCGCCATCCAGATCGCCGTATCCTGCCCCGCCTTGACGGGGATCCACCAATCGGAATATTTCGCCACCTGTGAGAAGTCTGGCGCAATGACGACGAACTTCGCGCCTTCGTGCCGCGCTTCCGAAATGAAATGCACATCAGGCGTGCGCGTCATGTTCAGGTTCGCGCCCATCGAGACGATGTATTTGCTGTTGAACCAGTCCGCGCTTTCGCACACGTCGGTCTGGTCGCCCCAGATTTCGGGGAAGGCGTTCGGCAGGTCGGCGTACCAGTCGTAAAAACTCATGTTCACGCCGCCGAACAATTGCAGGAAGCGCGACCCAGCCCCATACGAGAGATACGACATGGCGGGAATCGGCGAGAAGCCGAAGACGCGGTCGGGACCGTACTTCCGCGCAGTGTAGATCATCGAAGCGGAGACTATCTCCAACACTTCGTCCCAGTTCGTGCGGCGGAATCCGCCTTTGCCGCGCGCCTTCTGGATGCGCTTCCGCTTCGCCTCATCTTCCATGATGGAAGCGTACGCGTCCACGGGATGTAGGTGCTTCTGCTTGGCTTCGCGCCAGAAATCCAGCAACACGCCGCGCGCGTACGGATACTTGACGCGGATCGGGCTGTAGACGTACCACGACGCGGAAATGCCGCGCTGGCATCCGCGTGGCTCGTAAGGCGGCAGTCCATCCTCCAACAACGGATAATCCACCTGCTGCATTTCCCAGGTGATGATGCCGTCCTTGACGTAGACCTGCCACGAACATCCGCCCGTGCAATTGACTCCGTGCGTACTGCGGACGATGTTATCGTGCTGCCAGCGGTTGCGATAAAACTCCTCCCACTGGCGGGCTTGCGGGTTGATCAAATCCTGAATCCAACTCATGTTAGATGCCTCCGTTTTGCCCTCACCCTAACCCTCTCCCGCAGGGAGAGGGAACTCCCTTCCCCCTTCGGGGGAAGGGCTGGGGATGAGAGAGTGTGTGTTTATTTCTTCGCCGCCAGCGTCCGTTCGATCATCGGCTTGCGCACACCCTTCGAACGTTTACCCCAATAGACCTGTGCCAGTCCGATCAACACCGCCGCGCCGACTACGCTCAGTAAAGTGATCTGCAACAGCGCGCTTGGGTCGCGCTTCGTCACCGAAGCCTTGCTCAGGAACGCGTACAAATCGGCTTGCTCCTGCGCGGTCAACGGTGTGTTCGCCCAGACCGCGCCCATCGTCTGCGTGGACGGCGCGCCCATGAACGAAGCGAACGCCGCATCCGATTGGACGAAGCCGCTCGTCGTCAGGTCAGGACCGAGCGAACCGCCACCCAACGCCGCGCCGAGTCCCGCAACGCTGTGACAGGACATGCACTGCGGTCCGCCGTTCTCGAAACGTTTATCGCCCACGAAATACGCCTTGCCGCTCGTCGCATCCCCCGTGGGGAGTTCTGCTGTTGCGCCGCCCGTCGTCGCCCCGCCACCCATGTAAGCAATCAACGCCGCCACCTCATCGGGGGTCAATCCCAAATTCGGCATGGGGACGTTGTTATATTGCGCCAGCATCGCCTGGGCGTCTGGGTCGCTCGCCAGCATCTGGTCGGGCGCGGTCAGCCAGTTCGTGAGCCACTCCTCCGTGCGGCGCTCGGTCACGCCCGCAAGGTCGGGTCCCACCAGATCGCCGCCGCCGATGGTGTGGCAGGCATTACAGCCTTTTGCGGTGAACAACGCCTCCCCGTCTGTCTGATTCGGCGGCATGGCGGAGACAACGCGAAACGTGCCTGCCATGAACGCCAGCCCCGCCCCCAGAATCAAAAACGGCATAATGCGCCTGAAAATGGGGGAAGGCTTTTTGTCTTCGGTCATTGCTATTTGCTCCTCTCGTTGGAAGGTTTACCCGCAAAGACAGCGGGCAGGTTTCGAATGGTTTCGAGCAGGTCGGCGCCGCTGGCAGGCAGCACATGGGTGGAGTGGACGCGGACGACGTTTTCCGTCAACCCCGCTCGGATGATGGGCAGATTCGGATTCTTCTCCATGATGGAGGATGTGAGTGTCGCCGCCTCGCTCTGGGAATCCTCGTCCGCGATCAGGACTACATCGGGGTTTGCCTCAGTTATCTTCTGGCAGATGTCCTCCCCCCAGCCCCACGGTCCGACCAGTTCCACATCCGCTTCGGCACGCAAAATCTTCTCCATGCTCTCGCCGAAAAGATGTTCCGAACACACCAGCAGCACCCGTCGTTTTGGCATGACCTGTTCTCATTAAAAGTAAAAACCATCTCTAGGGTAACGGAGAAGACAGTGCAATGTCATCCTTCGCAAGCGAATCCATGGAATGAAAAAGGAATGATATTTTCCGCGCGGGAACTAATTCTTTTCCAGGCATTTTCCATGCCCGCCTTTCCCGCCGCTTGCGTTCAAGTCAGGTGTGCGGTACAACAGAAACGCGATGAAAAAACTCCTGCCCCTCATCCTTCTCCTCCTTGTCGGCTGCGCATCCCCTCCCCCCGCGCCCGATTCCGGCATCACCCTCGCATGGACGATTCAAACCGACGGAGCCATCAACCAGACTCCGCTCATCGTCGGGGATGTGATACTCCTCGCCCCTTCTTCCGCGCCGCTTCGCGCCCTGGACCTTGAAACTGGTTCTGAACAATGGGCATTTTCCCCGCCCGAAGGAATCTGGGAACGCGCCTACGCCAGCGACGGGGAGCGCGTCTTCATCGGCGTGAAAAATAAGACCATCGCCGCGCTGAATATTTTGGACGGCAAGGTCGTCTGGCAAAAGGATTTGAGGATCAACATGCAAGTCCCGCCACTGGTCAGCGATGGAATCGTCTACGTCCCCACCGCCTTCGTCGGTCCTGAACTCGCACCCGACGTTCACGGTCGCGCCAAACTCTTCGCCCTCGACGCGCAAACGGGAAAAGAGATTTGGGCCTTTGAATCAGACAATTACATTTTGCAAACCCCCGCC
>QZIJ01000054.1 GCA_003598975.1 Anaerolineaceae bacterium
CGCGCCAAAATAATCGAGGCGCTGGCCGAAATCGCCAATGTGATCGCCACCACGCGGGAAATTTCCGTTGCACTGGACGAAATCGCACAGCGCTCCCTAAATCTCCTTAATGCCCGAAACATTGCCATCTATCTGCTTCAGGATGACGATGAAACCCTAAAAATCGTGACGGCCAAAGGCTCCTATCAAAGCAAACTCCTCTTCCACGCCATTCGTGTTGGCGAGGGTATCACCGGAAACGTTGTGGAAACTGGCAAGGCCGAGATCGTCACCAACATGCTGGAAAACCCGCGGCGTATCAGGGTCCCCGGCACACCAGAGAAAGACAGCGAAGTCGAGACCATGATGTCCGCTCCGCTGATCCTGCGAGAAAAGCCCATCGGCGCGATCAACGCCTGGAGATTACGCGCCAACGGGCTGTTTAGCGATACCGAATTGAACTATTTAGTCGGGATCGCGCACCAGGTTTCGGTTGCAATCGAATCGGGCCGAATGTACGAGGAGATCACCCGCCGGGCGCGGGAGACCGCCGCCATCGCAGAGGTCGGCCGCGAAATATCATCCACATTGCAACTCAACGCCGTTCTCGAAAGAATCGCATCCTATGCAAAAGATCTGCTCCAGGCAGAGACCAGCGCCGTCTACCTGGCCGACCTGGACGCGAATCAACTTCAGGCCAACGCGGCCCTCGGAACGGACGCCGAGGCCATCAAAAACGACCCGCTCCAAATTGGGAAGGGAATCCTGGGTAACATTGCCCTTCAAAAATTCGGCGAAATCGTCAACGATACCGCCGCCGACCCGCGCGCCATTACCATCAAAGGCACCGGGGAAAACCCGTCCGAACACATCATGGGCGTTCCCGTTCTGCTGAAAGGCAAACTCACGGGATTGCTGGCAGTCTGGCGCGTCGGGCAGGGACAGGACTACAAAGCGACAGACCTGGAATTCCTCAGCGGCCTCGCCCAACAGGCGGCCATCGCAATTGAAAACGCCCGACTCTATCAGTCTGAACAACAACGGCGGCAGGAAGCGGAGACACTGCGCGAAGCCACGGCCGTCGTCGCGACCACGCTGGAACACGAGCGCGCCATCGAACTGATCCTGGAACAATTGGAACGCGTGCTGAAATACGACAGCGCTTCCGTCCAACTCCTGCGCGATGGCTATTTGGAAATTGTTGGCGGGCGCGGCTGGGAATCCAACTCGCCCATTCTTGGATTACAATTTCCCGTCCCTGGCGATAATCCAAACACCGCGGTCATCCAGAAACAGCATCCCGTCATCCTGAATACAACCAGCAAGTTCTTCGACACATTTCGCAGGGAACCGCACAGTCATATTCGCTCCTGGCTGGGAGTCCCTCTGATCGCACACGGAAGAGTGATCGGAATGCTTTCGATTGACAGCACCGAAGAGGAATACTTTAACGAAGAACACGTTCGCCTTGCCACCGCCTACGCCAACCAGGCCGCCATTGCCATTGACAATGCCCAGTTGCATGAAAAAAGCGAGAGCCAGATCCGCCGCCTGACCGCCTTGCGCGATGTGGACAACGCCATCGCGTCCAGCCTGGACCTGCGCGTGACCCTCAACATCCTGATGGACAATGCCACCTCGCAACTCCGCGCGGACGCCATGTCCGTCCTCGTCTACAATAACAATCTTCAAGTTCTCGAAACGGTCGCCCTGCTCGGGTTCCAGGGCGGGCCTGTACGCCGACAATTCCGCATCGGAGATGGATTGGCAGGCAGGATTGCCCTCACCAGACAGCCGCTCCAAATAAAAAAATTACAACAGATGCCTGAGTACCCGCGTCTGGCTTGGCTGGCCGAAGAAAAATTTACTTCCTATATCGGCTATCCACTGATCGGAAAAGGACAGGTTAAAGGTGTCCTTGAGGCCTATTTCCGCTCCCCATTTTCTCCAGACACCGACTGGCTGGAATTCATGCAGACCATGGCAGGACAGGCCGCCATTGCCATTGATAACGCTCAACTATTCGAGAATCTGCAACGATCCAACCAGGAACTTTCACTGGCCTACGACACTACCCTCGAAGGCTGGGGCAAAGCGCTCGAACTGCGCGACAAGGAAACGCAGGGACACACTCGCCGCGTCGCAGAATTGACCGTCCGCCTGGCGCGTCGCATGAATATCAGCGACTATGAGATCACCCACATTCACCGCGGCGTGCTCCTGCACGATATCGGCAAAATGGGCGTGCCAGATCACATTCTGCGAAAAACCGGTCCCCTGGACGAATCAGAATGGGATCAAATGCGCAGGCATCCACAATACGCCTACGATCTGCTCTTCCCGATTGCCTATCTTCGCCCCGCATTGGATATTCCCTATTGCCACCACGAAAAATGGGACGGCACGGGCTACCCGCGCGGCTTGAAAGGAGAAGAGATACCACTGGCGGCGCGCATCTTCGCCATCGTGGATGTTTGGGATGCCCTGCTCTCCGACCGCCCCTATCGTAAAACCTGGTCCAAAAAAGACACCATCGAATACATCAAGGAAGAGTCGGGCCAACGCTTCGATCCCAAAATCGCAAAAATCTTCCTCGAGCTAATATCCGAAACCAAATAAAACGGGATGGACATAGGTCCATCCCGTTTTATTATTTCACACGCAGGAAGCGCCTCTTTCCCACCTGCAGAACCCCTCCGTGCGGGAACGGAACATCCGCTCTCTCCAGCGTCTCACCATCCAGGCGGACGCCCTTCTGATCGATCAACGCCCTCGCCTTGCTCTTGGATTCCGCCAACCCCGCGTCCATCAGGACCTCAAGCACGGTCTGCCCCGACCTGAGACTGTATTCTTCCATCTCTGCAGGAGTCTCCCTCTGCTGGAACATGCGGACAAAGTTCTCCTCCGCCACGGCCGCAGGTTCCTCCCCGTGGAAAATACCGACGATCTCGCGCGCCAATTTCATCTTTGCATCGCGTGGATGCAGGGAGCCCGCCGCGAGCGACTTCTCGATCTCGTCAATTTCATGGGGACCGAAACGAGTCACCAGGCGGTAGTACAGCCCCATAGCCGAATCGGGAATGGACATCACCTTCCCATACATATCCTCGGCAGTGGTATTGATCGGGATGACGTTCCCCGTGGATTTGGACATGCGTTGCACGCCGTCTGTGCCGGGCAAAATACCGCAGATGATGCCCACCAGCGGCTTCTGGCCCAGCGCCTCCTGTAATTTACGTCCCGCCACAATGATATTGAACAACTGGTCCGTTCCGCCCACCTGAATGTCCGTCTGCATGGCGGCCGCGTCATACCCTTGCATCAACGCGTAGAACGTCTCGTGCAAAAAGATCGGTTCGCCCTTCTCGAGACGGTTGGAAAAATTATCGCGCGCCAAAAACTGCTGCACGGTGAAATTCTGCCCCAGGCGAATCAAATCCACGAGGGAGAGTTCCGAGAGCCATTCGCCATTGTAGCGGACTTTTGTCTTCGCGCGATCGAGCACGCGAAACGCCTGGTCGGCGTACGTCGCCGCGTTGGCCGCGACCTGCTCCTGGGTCAGGATTGGACGCGCCTTATTCTTGTCAGAGGGATCACCCACCAGCGCGGTGTAATTCCCGATCAAGAATGTCACCTCGTGGCCGAGGTCCTGGAACTGGCGCAGTTTCCGCATCGTGATCATGTGCCCGAGATGCAGGTCGGTGGAGGTTGGGTCGTAGCCGCAATAGACGCGCAAGGGCCTGCCCTCTTTTTGCGCCAGCAACAGCCGCTCGCGCAGTTCGGCGGTCATGGCGTTCTTCAAATCCTCGTCGCCATACTCCGTGCCCAGCATCAAAAGTTCAACTTGTTCATCAGTGTTCATGGGGCCTCCACATTTTTCGTAAGGCGGAATGACATTCCGCCCCACCACAAAAAAATACGCACCACGTTTTACGACGTGATGCGTGAGTCGTAAAACAAAACGATCAAGCGCGGGCGTAATAGACCATGCCGTTCTTCTCAGCTTTCACTTGCAAGTCACATTCCTTGAGAACCGTTTCCAGAATCTCCTGACCATCGGCAAATCCTGTCCGCAATTGCTGTCCGCTCAGCGTGGACTCGCTCATGGTCTTGAACGTGAAATGCAACATCGCACCCTGGACCTGCACCCGTTTTCCCAGCCGCGTCGGAATGAGCGCCACATTCTGGACCTCGGGCCACGTCAGCCGCACCGAGCGGACTCCGTTCTCGAAGGCGATTCCGTCCGAATCCAGGCGGATGACGGAGCGGCGATCCATCCAGTTTCCGAGCGAGATGCTCAGTGCCGAAAAGGCGATCAGTCCCGCAAAAAGCCAGTAGACAAATGATTGGGAACCCCAACGGTCGGTGGCAAGGAACAGGCCCACAAAGAGGCCAATCGCCGCCAGCCAGGACAAAACTTCACCGCGGCGAGGCAGTAATTCGGGACGAAATTCTCGTGACATGCGCTCCATTATACCGCGCAGATTCCCGGAAACCTATTTTGTCGGGAATCGACGTTATCCGCGTTCATCTGTGGCGAATCCTGATTTATAAAACATTCACTCAGCGATACAACTCCTCCAACGCGCTGGAAAGGGTCGGATAATTGAACTGATAACCCGCCTCGACCAGGCGTTTGGGTTGTACGGGACGCCCCTCAAGCACCATGTTGCCCATCTCGCCGAGCACGAGGCGCATAAGAAAAGCAGGAACGTGGAACCAGTATGGGCGATTGAGTCTCTTCGTCAGCGCGCGCAGGAAGTCGGCGTTGATGGTGGATTCGGGGGCGATGAGGTTGTAGGGTCCACGCGCCCGCTCATTGTTCAGGAGGAAGCGGATGACGTCCACCACGTCCGCGATGTGAATCCACGGCAGGGTTTGTTGTCCATTTCCAAGCCGCCCACCGAAAAAGAGTCGGGCGGGAAGTTCCAATAATTTCATGATGATGTTATCGCGCGCAAGCACCACTGCGGTGCGGATGATTATGCGGCGCACGCCGAAGTCCTCGACGGGCTGGCTGGAAAATTCCCAAGCCACTGTGAGGCGCGCACTAAAATCCTCCGCTGGCGGCGTGGATTCGGTGGCGGGTTCGCCGCGCATTCCATAATAGCCGATGCCCGACATTTGAACGAGCGCTTTTGGTTTTTTCTTTGCGAGGCGAATGGCATCTGCAACAGCCTGCCCCGCCCAGACGCGGCTGTTCCAAAAGGATTGTTTGCGCGCCTCCGTCCACGGCCAGGATGCGGTGTTGACGCCCGCCAGGTTGACGATGGCGTCCATCTCGTTGACGAGTTCTCCCCAGCCCTGCGCGGTGCGCCCATCCCAGCCGACAGCCGTGCATCCCAATGGCAAGACCGCACGTTCGGGCGAACGCGTCAACACCCAGATCTTGTTCCCATCCGCGAGCAGGGATTTTGTGAGTGCGCGGCCGAGCAGGCCAGTTCCACCAGTGATGAGTATGTTCATTTCGATTCCTCGAATATATTTTCAGCAAATTTCAAAACAAGCGGTATAATCGTGCAAATTGCGGAGGGCTCATGCAAGAGCCAGTCTTGGTGCTAAATGCCAATTTCGAGCCAATCAATATCTGCAACACGCGACGCGCCATCGGGTTGATCCTTTCGGGGAAGGCGGCGATGGTTGTAAACGGTCGTGGAAGCATCCGCGCGGTCTCGCAGGTTTTCCCGCGACCATCGGTCATTCGGCTGGAGGATATGATCCGCCGACCGCGTCCCCGCGTCAAGTTGACCCGCCGCGAGGTCTTCCGTCGGGACAATTATACCTGCCAGTACTGCGGGCGACGCGACGGCAATCTGACAGTTGACCACGTTCTGCCGCGGCACATGGGCGGCGAGCATATCTGGACAAACGTGGTGGCGGCCTGTCCCGCCTGCAATCATCGCAAGGGCGGACGAAAGCCCGATGAAGCGCACATGCACCTGCTTCACATTCCAAAAGAGCCGCCTGCCAACGCGGCCTATATCTTTGGCCGACATTTGACCGAGTACGACGAGTGGGTGCCGTACATCAACGGATGGTAAACAAAACCGTTTTCGCGCTGAAAACGGTTTTGTCCTTAAAATTCCAGCGTTGTGAAATCCTCGGCAAGGGAGACTCGTCCCTGAAAACGGGATCGGGCTTCGGCCACCAGATCAGAGGTCCGATACGAACCGTTGGGATAGTGGATGAGATACAAGTTCGAGACATCCGCCCGAGTGGCAATGTCTCCCGCCTGCGCCGCGGAGGAATGTCCCTTTGTGGCGCCAGATGATTCGTGGAACAGCACATCGGCACGATCAGCCAATCGGACCACCTGTTCACAAGGTTCGGTGTCGCAAGAATAGGCAAAAACCTTTCCGCTGGAGAATTCCATCCGCAGGCCAATGGTGGGAATGAGGTGTTTGACAGGGGACGAAATTATCTTGAAATCGGGGCAATTCAGCACAAGAGCAAATTCAACCGCAGGCACGCGGTGGAAAGAGACGGGGTAAAAATTCGGCCATTGGCCCCAACCATACAGCGCCATCATTTTTTCGAGACGATCGAGGGTATCGTCCAGCCCAAAAATTTCAAGCGGACTGCTCCGCCCCATCAGCCACATTTCCATCAGGTAGATTGACACACCTGAAACATGGTCGGGATGAAAGTGCGTCACAATCAGGTCAGTGACAGCATTGGCGTTCACGCCCGCGCGTTCAAGGCGCAAATTGGGATTGCTGGGACAGTCCACCAGTACGACGCGCTCGCTTCCGACGACGACAAGGTGCGTGTTTTCATGTTCCGTGTCGGCAATGGCGTTGGCCGAACCGAGGATGGTTACTCTTGCCATGACTACTTAATGGCATCAAAAGCGCACGCCAGCCAGGTGGTGATGGGCGCGTCGGGTGAAGTCATTGCACAGAATAGCATAGGAGGCGTAAATTGAGATTCGATGATCGCCGCGATGAACAGCAGGGGGATGACCAATCCAAGAACGACGCGCGCCCAATCAGCCAACGCTTCAAGCAGGACCTCCCCGATGGTGCGTCCCGCCTGCGGTGTGACCAGCACCAGTCCAATATGAAGTACCGCTGCGCACGAGAGAAGCAAGGCGGGAAGCTCGAATATTCCGTGCGGCACAATCCCAGCCAGGACGATCGGCAGAGGTGCGTATCCTATCAATTTAACGAATCCCATCAGTCCGCCAATGAGGCTGGTGTTGAACAGATAGAGGATCACTCCAAGCACACCGAATGAAAACATCCCGAAGAATGCGATCAAGAGCGTGGACTGCACATTATGCAAAAACAGATAGGAGACAGTCAGTTGGTTGGCAATGCCAGAAATACCATCGGTGTGAATTAATTGTTTTTGAATCTCATCCAACTGCTCGGGTTTATAAGCATCCATGTAGGTTTGTAGATTCTCTAGCGACCAGGAGTAAGCAATGCTGCCACCCGCAACCGCAAGAACGACCAGCAGGAGAATGGGCATCCGCAATTTTCGCAGCGTCGCGCCGACCGAGTAACGGTACCAGCCAAAGAACGAACGCGCGTCACCTTTGAAATATCTCCAAAACGTGCGCGCCATCCAGCGGATGTTGAGCACGTCGATCTCGCGTCCAAGCAGGTATTCGCGCTGGAAATGCGCCAGCCCAAGGCGGATGATCAGTCCCGCCATGATGAGGACCGCGACGACAGCCAGCCAAAGCACCTGGTTGTTGCCCCAAAACAGCAACGCAGTCTCGCCCTGCATCAGAATCGCCACAGGGATGATGATGAACGAAGCCATCAGGTTGGCGGCCCTCACAGAAGTGGACTGGATGGAAAACACAATCGCCCCGCTGACCATCAGCACCGCGTGTGCGGCGGTCAGCATGAACAACTGTGCAAAGACCGCCGCGTCGGGCATATTAATATCCTGTCGCTGGACGATGAGCAGATAAATGCAAATGGATAACAGGCTCGAAACCAGCGGGGGGACGATGCCCACGATTAATTTTCCGAGATACAACTGCCAATCTGCAAGCGGCGTGCCGAGCAATGGCTCGATGGTGCCGCGCTCCTTCTCCCCCACAAAAGATTCGAGCGCGCCGAGCAGGGAAATCGTCAACGGGAAAAACCCGATGACCAATACCGAAAACGGCACAAGCCTGTCCACAATGAGATTCCCGCCGTATTGATTCGCGAACGACACAGCCTCGTGTGCGACCGCGTTCATCAAAAAAGGAAAACCGAGGGTAAGAATCAACAATGGCGTCAGGATGCGCCAGTCGCGCAACTGATCGCGTAATTCGCGTCGGGCGAGCAACCAGACAGGGCGCAGGGACTCTTTCATCGCTTCCTACCTGACCTCGGGCTGGGGACGCGCGGCCTGCGCGTCGGCCATCACTTTGAGATAGACCTGCTCCAGCGTGCGCGGCGACTCGGACACGGAAACGATGGGGGCACCGTTTGCTGAAAGTTGATGTATCAATTTGGGGTTTCCCACAAGCGGGTCCTTCACTCGAAATCGCATCCGATCGGGTACTTGATCGCTGAGAATGACATCCTCAGGCAGGACGAGTCCGCTCGCATCCCAGTTCTGCGACAGTTTCACTTCGTACTCGCTCGGACCGAGGACGGAGTCCTTCAATTCATCCAGCGTCCCGCTGACGAGGATCCGCCCGCGGTAAATGACGGCCACCACATCTGCGAGCGCTTCAGCCTCGGCGAGGTTATGGGTGCAGATGATGATCGTCCGCTGGGAGGATTTCAGGCTGGCGATCTGGTCACGGACGAGGCGCGCCGATTCGGGGTCCATGGCAGAGGTCGGTTCGTCCAGCAGAAGGACAGGCGGGTTGTGGATGAGGGCGCGCGCCAGGGCCAGTTTCTGCTTCATGCCTTTGGAATATTCCCCGATGCGGCGATGCGCGGCCTCAGCCAGTCCAAAATATTCGATCAGGCGTTTCCTCTCCGCGTGATGAGTGTCGCCATCCACACCGTAGAGTTCCCCGAAGAAATCCAGATACTCGATTCCGCTCATCCGCATATAGAGGCCGTGTTGTTCCGTCAGCACACCGATGGAGGCGCGGACCCGAGCGCCCTGGGTGGCGACATCGTATCCGTTGACGCGCGCCCAGCCGCGGGTCGGATAAAGAAGCGCCGTCAACATGCGGACGGTGGTCGTCTTGCCCGCGCCGTTCTGTCCAAGCAGGGCGAGAATCTGCCCAGGCTTGATGGTCAACGAGACACCGTCCACCGCCCAGAAGTCGTTATTGAATTGCTTGCTCAGGTCGTGTGTTTCGATCATGATTTGTTGTATTGCGGCTCTACGCGTCCTTCGAGGAACGATGCCGAATGAACAGCACGACCGCCGCAACAATGGCCACAATTGCCATGAAGGTCTGGTTGGCATTGATGCCGCCCAGTTCGGATGCGTCCAGTCTCAAGAAATCAAGCGAGAAGCGGATGATGGGATAGGTGATGATGTAAGCCAACAGCACGTCACCAGGTTTGAGGCGGTCTTCAAAGCGACGCGTTAGCCACATCAAAAAGAATACGTTAATAAAATTCAGGATCGACTCGTACAGAAACAGCGGATGGAAATATTCGTAATTCTCGAAGCCGCTGACGCGAAAACGCGGATCAATGTAAATCTTCCACGGCAGGTTCGTGGGCGCGCCGTAGAGTTCCTGGTTGACATAATTGCCCCAGCGGCCAATAGCCTGACCGAGCGCGACGGAGGGTGCGGCAATGTCGGCCCATTCCATAAAACTCATCTTGTGTTTGCGCGTGTAGAAATAAAGCGCAATCGCGCCGCCGATGACCGCGCCTGGGATGCCCAGCCCGCCTTTGCGGAGGTTGATGAGATCGAGCGGGTGAGTCAGATAATAGGCAGTGGTAATCCCCTGCTCAATAGACGAGGGCGGAGGCGTGAAGACGTGCCAGAGACGCGCCCCGATCACGCCGCCGATGATGAGATAGACCAGCAAGTCCCAGACGATTTCAGGATCGCCGCCTCGCCGCTTGACCTCGCGGGCGGCCAGCCAGGCCCCCCCCACCGCGCCCAGCATCAGGATGACGCCGTACCAGGCCAGTAAACGCCACGGGTCGCCGTTGCTTGGGAAGATGTAAATACCGTCCATGAAAAACCGAATCATTGAATGCTCCTTTGGAGAATGGTATCACCGATTGAAAATGGATCGATAAACAGATTTGTAAACCTGCTTCAAACCCTTACCTTGGAGAACCCTGGAATCTTATCGCTGAGTCTCAGTAATTTCAGGCGACGCGTTCTTCCTCGCGTGCGCCTGCTTACGGACAAAGAAGATTCTCTGCAACGCGGTGAAATTGGCGAAGACGGCGATGAACCACACCGCCCAGACGGGGCGGTTGAAGAGCAACAGCGGGCCGAGGACGAGATACCGCTCGACGCGCGTCAAGAAGCCAACCTTGGCAGAGTATCCCACCGCCTCGGCGCGGGCTTTAACGTAAGAGACGAGCACCGTCCCTGCCGCGGCGGCAAAAGTGACCACCGATGAAAGCCAGTCACCCGTCGTCGAAAAATGATAGGCCAACGCGCCGAGAATGGCCAGCTCCGTGTAACGGTCAGTGACCGAGTCCACGAAAGCGCCCCAGTCGCTGGCATCGCCACGCAGGCGCGCCATTGTCCCATCCAGCGCGTCAAAGGGAGTGGCAATGAGCATGATTAAACCGCCTGTGGACATCCTGCCCGTCGCGACGAAATAGGCGGCTACGAAATTTCCCGCAAGTCCCATCAGGGTCATCGTGTTGGGAGTCAGGCCGATGCGGTTGAAGAATCCCGCCACAGGATCGAGAAACCACTTGAACCAGATACGCAAGCGGTCGCTGAAAGCAATTTTAGATGTGGGTTCCAAATTCTCCAAGTCAAATCCTCCAATATCTATAAAGCGACAATAATGTCGCTTTACTCTTCTTCGTCCATTTCATCATCGGGACCGATCAGCACGTCCCGCTCGCGCCCACCTCCCTGGGATTCTCCGACGATGCCCATCGCCTCCAATTGATCAAGGAGACGCGCGGCGCGCGGATAGCCGATCCGCAACCGCCTCTGCAACAACGACGCGGAGGCTCGCTGCGTTTCACGGACGATGGTGATGGCCTGCTCCACGAGACCGTCATCTTCGCCCTCGCCTGGTTCCGAGAGTAGTTTCTCCCACGGAGGCAATTCCTCCGAGTAGGTGGTCATCTTCTGCCAGTGGCTGATGAGTTTTTCGATCTCCTGGTCTGTGACCATCACGCCCTGCGCGCGGATGGGATTCCCAACTTCGGGATTAAGGAAGAGCATGTCACCGCGGCCAAGCAGGGTCTCCGCGCCGCCTGTATCGAGGATGACGCGCGAGTCCACGCCCGAGGCCATCGAGAAGGAAATGCGGGCGGGGAAGTTGGCCTTGATGAGCCCCGTCACCACATCGGTGGAGGGACGCTGCGTGGCAACGACAAGATGAATTCCTGTGGCACGCGCCATCTGTGCAAGGCGGACGAGGTTATGTTCCGTCACATCGGGCGCGGACATCATCAGGTCGGCCAATTCGTCAATGATAACGACGATGCGCGGGAGCGGAGTCACGCCATCCTTGCGGCGTGCCAGTTTGCGGTTATACGAATTCAGGTCGCGCGCGTGGGCGCCTTCGAGCAGGCGGTAGCGATGCTCCATCTCCACCACCACCCAGCGTAAAACGCCGAGGATGCGCTGAATATCCGTCTCAACTTTGCCAAAGAGATGCGGCAAACCATTGAAGCGAAGCAACTCGACCATCTTCGAGTCGATCATCACCAGACGCAAATCCTCGGGCGCATTGTTTATGGCGAGACAGGCCGCTATGGATGTGATGCAAACCGACTTGCCTGACCCCGTTGCACCAGCAATGAGGAGATGCGGCATGCGTGCCAGATCCGCGACGAGGGGCTGTCCCGACACATCGCGGCCAAGGGCAATCGCCAATGGGGAACCGACTTTGTAAAATGAATCCGTCTCCAAAATGGGACGAAGCCTGACCATCGAGGTGCGCGAGTTCGGCACTTCGATGCCCACATACGGTTTGCCTGGAACGGGCGCTTCGATGCGGAGGCGTTCCGCGGAGAGTGCGAGGGTCAGATCCTTTTCGAGCGCGGCGATCTGCGCCACGCGCACCTTCATTTGCTGGGCATCCTCTTCGTTGGAGCCTGGCTTTTTGATAAACCCTGGCTGGACAGCAAATTGCGTCACCGCAGGGCCGACACGGTAACCGATGACCTGCGCGGGGATGCCAAACTCGGACAGGGTCTTCATAATGAGGCCCGCGGTCTGGTTGATCGTCCGCTCGTCGGGACGCGAGGACTGCTCGGTGGAGAACAAATTCAGCGGCGGCAGGCGCTCACTACGCGGCTGGGGCTTGACGGGTTTCTCGTCCTTTGTCTCCTGCGGGCGAAGCGAGGTGCGAAATTCGGGAGGAATGGCAGGTGCGCGCTTCCTCGGCTCACGAGGTTTCGCCTCGGTTTTAATCTCTTTTTCTTTTTCCTGCGAATCCGCAAAATGCGGCGAGGGTTCGGTTTCGGCTAGATGATGCAGTCGCTGTTCTACCCGCGCCCAAACATTGAACACGCCGAGCATGAAGAACAACCAGAGTGTGCCGAGCAGGACAATCCCCCAGGTCTCTCCAGCCAGCGTGGTGAAGAAACGCCCCAGCCCCCAGCCGAGGCGACCACCATCCATGCCGAGTTCGGCGCGAGCGAGGTCGAAGCCCCCGAAAGCCGCGATCAGGCCCAAAGTCAGGAAGGAGGCGAGTTCAAACGAGATGACCCATCCAAAACTGAATGGCTTCTCGTCCCGCCGAAGAAGATGGAGTCCAGCGAGAGCCAGTCCCAATACAAACAGGTGACTGCCCCATCCCAACCAAAGTTCCAGAAATCCCGCCCAGGGCGTGAGCAGGACACCGCGCGTGACGCCCCACAGCGCCATCAGCGTCATGGCCGCGAGGGCGAGCAGAATCACCCCGCCCACGTCGCGCAGGAAGCGGCCGAAATGCGCGTTGAATCGCTCGAGGCGGTCAAGCCAATCGTTCCTGGGTTCTTCCTGCGGCGGACGGGTTTGAGACGGCATGAAATTTAGTTCACCGGCTCGGCATCCAGTTGCAGGCTGAGTCCCATGCGCTGGTGGGCGGCATCCACATGCAGGACGCGCACATCGAGACGCTGGCCCTCTTTGAGGACATCTTTGACCATGCTTCCCGCTTCGAGACTCATCTCTGAGGCGTGGATGAGACCCTCGACGCCAATGTCCAAACGGGCAAACGCCCCGTACGACAGGACAGCGGTCACAGTGGCGGGGACGATCTGATTCACGGCGAAGTCGCGCTCGATGGACAGCCAGGGATTCGGATGAAGCCGCTTGAGGCTGAGCGCCACGCGGCAACGCTCGGCGGCAATATCCATCACCAGCACTTCCACCTCCTGCCCCAGGCCGACGATGTGGCTGGGATGCGCCACGCGCCCCCACGAGAGTTCAGAGATGTGGATGAGGCCTTCGACGCCTCCCAAATCCACGAAAACGCCGAAGTCGGTAATGTTGGTGACCAGCCCGGTCACTTTTTGTCCAGGTTGCAGACTTTCGAAGATTTTGGAACGACGGCCTGGTTCGGCCTGCGCGGCGCGCTCAGAGAAAACCACGCGTCCATCTTCGGGTACGCACTCGATCACCTTCAGCGAAAGCAAACGCCCCACGTAATCGCCAAGCACCCTGTCGCGGTCGGCGGGCTCACTGCCCGCCAGTTCCACCAAGTGGGAAAACGGGACAAAACCGAACAGCCCATCCCCCTCCACCAACAGGCCGCCGCGATTGTATCCCGTGACGGTCATGTTGACGATCTCATCGTTGTGGAACAGTTTCTGGATCTGAGGCCAGTCGGCAGGAGGTTTTTCCTGCACCTCGATGATCTTCCCTGTCCGTTCCGTCAGTTTTTCGCTGATGCGTTTTGACACACCTTGCGGACGCGCACCGCTTCGCTCCGCCCCGACTTTGAGCGGACGCGGCTGAACGGACGCGTTATGCCGCTCCTCCTCCGCCAACACCGAAACCCACCAGCCATCGTCCACCGGAGCGGGCGGTTCCAACGGTTTATTTTGACCAGTCATGCGACCTCCTCATACCTCAATAATTGTTTTTCAGATTCCATTTCGAGAATGGTGCGGGCTACGGCTTCCACCGCAACCCGTTGTTTGCGATATAAATCCGCTTCCGACATGGCCAGCCGCGAAGCCACTTCGCGCACCTTACGTCCCTCGATGAATTTCATCTCAAGAATATTGAACAAAATCCACTCGCTGGTAAAGCGACGCTCTCCCTCAGGCTTCACCTGGTCCACGGCTTTACGAAGCAGGGCGCGCAGGGCGTTGGCAGAATTCCCCTCGTATTCGTCGGCCATTTCCTGCACCACCTGCAACTTGATGAGCGGGCTTTGAGTCAATTTCGGCCCGCCCCAATAATGTGTGAGCGCGTCCTTCACCCAGTTGGCAAGGTCCGATTCGGGCGGGAGTTCCTCGGCCAGCAGGTTGACGCGGCTGTCGTAACGCCCAAAAGCGCGCAGGCGCTGGAGCATATCCACTTTGGGTTGCAAGTCTTCCAGCGAGCGGAAGAGTTGCCGCTGAAGCTGGCGGTCTTCCAGTGCGAGTCCGGCGCGCTCGGCCAACAGCCAGAGAGCGTCGCGCTGATCAACATCCAATGGCTGGTCGGAACGACGCGCAACGCCGAGGAGTCCCAACAGGGATGGAATTTCGTCGCGATCCATATCACCGCGTTTTCGCTGGCGGATCGGCAGGATCCAGAAATCACCCCAGATGAATTCGCGGCGACCCTTGCCGCGATCATCATGCTGTTCCGCCACTTGAAGCGCCTCGGACAGGTTATCCTGTTCCAATAAACTGCGGTTTCCAGCCTCAACGATCAGCGACAGTTCGTCCCCGTCCAGCGCAGCGATGAATGCAGACGGCGATTGCATGTGGTCGCGCACGGCGGCCAGCACGCTCTCGAGAAATTGCTGAAGGTCGCCGCGCGTCAACAGGCGTTCTTCGATATTCTGCAAGAGAATAAGTTCGGCGCGGTCGCGTCCGAAGAAAAGCCAGCGCTCCCAGAGAGGCGCGGTCAATGTGATGGCATGCTCCAGTAGAAGCACCACCCCCACAACAGAAAAAGGGACAAAAGCGTTGTATTCCGAACCATCGAGAAGCACGCCGGCGCGTCGGACGATGGTCATCACGCCGAGGGCGACGGACGCGGTGACCGGCCCGCGCATGATCCACTTGACGAGGCGGCTCTTGATCACACGGTCGGGCCACGAAACGCCAAAGAAAGCGACCGCGTAGGCCATCACCACCACCAGCCCGCCGACCATCAGGTTGATGACGGTTGCGGCGATCCAGAACAGGTAGGGATGCTGGGCGGCAATGTTATATCCGAACAATAGAAAGGAGCGCATGGGTGTCGCGGGGGAAGTATAGGTATGACCATTCAGCGAATAAACGATGTGGGTATTCTCTGCATCTTCCACAACCAAACAGATCGCCGAATAATCA
>QZIJ01000075.1 GCA_003598975.1 Anaerolineaceae bacterium
ATCGGGAAATTACAACGATTTCTGAAGTTCGAGACCATCAACTTTTAAAAGAGCGATACGGATATCCTCTGTTTTATGATGGTCGGTAATATGTTTATTATTTCTATAAAGCTTTAATAAATTACTCTCCATTGACATAAAGCAAAAAGCTATACAAGTCCTCGTTCCCTTTTTTAATTCTTCCAAACTCCTTGGCCATTCTAGAAG
Source organism: Anaerolineaceae bacterium (assembly GCA_003598975.1). Lineage (GTDB taxonomy): Bacteria > Chloroflexota > Anaerolineae > Anaerolineales > Villigracilaceae > Denitrolinea. Next base: position 208 of record QZIJ01000075.1, read on the forward strand.
GTATTCTAGATCTAAACTTCTACTACCGCCATTATCCCTGCCCTGTCTAGGAAGGTAACGTTAAACAGGGGTTTAAGCCTGACAACTCGTTAAATAAAGTAATTGCCGCTTCCATCTCTCCCATTTCCCAGTGATAATGAGCTATGCCTTCCTACATCTTCTTCAAGCATAGGCTTCGCAACAAATTATTCAGCGCTGTTGCACAATAATTCATAATAACCTTAACCTCTTGCCTTGTTGCCAGTCCTTCCCCCTGCGACCTACTCGCTCGGAATTGAACACCTTTCAAAACACGGGCACAACTGCTAAGCGCTATTCGCCTACCGCCGCCTAGGACCACCGCTCCCGGGTTGATGCTTCACCATTTTCAACGTATGCCGCGCGCCTTCTTGTCAGGAAAAGGGAAATAAGGGGTTGTAGAAGATTATGAAGTTCCAAGTACCTTTTTTGATTAAACCGCTTCTTTTCTTTTGCTGGCATTGTTCAGCAGTGTTCTGCTCACCACCCCGAACATTACAGGCATTGTGCTTGCCGCCATGCTCTTTGCAGCGATTGGACTTAGCACCGTCTTTGAACGTCGCGCCTTCTGCCGCTATCTCTGTCCCGTTGGTGGATTTATCGGTCTGTATTCCCAAACGGCTCCCATCGAATTGCGCATCAAGGACAAGCAGGTCTGTGTTACTTGTGAAGGTAAGCCTTGTTATAACGGCTCTGTGGCAGGTTACGGCTGTCCGTGGGATGTCTTTCCTGGCGGCTTGACCAAGAACACCTACTGTGGGCTCTGCATGGAATGTATCCGCACCTGCCCGCACGATAATATCGCCATCAACCTGCGTCCCTTCTCCGCCGACTTTGCCAAACCTTCCACCCGCATGGACGAAGCCTTCAAAGCCTTCATCATGCTCGGTTCAGCAATCATCTATGCCGGTGTCCTGCTGGGTCCGTGGGGCATGTTCAAGGATGCAGCCTACAACGTCGGCTCAAGTTCCTGGTTCATCTATGCCATTGTTTTCCTTGCGATCATCTTTGTGGTTTTGCCTGGCTTATTTACGCTTGGCATTCAGACTGCGAAAAATACTCTTTCACTTAAACAGAGATTTGCATCACTCTCAACCGCCCTCATTCCATTGGGTCTGATGTTCTGGGTGGCGTTCAGCCTGTCCTTCGTTCTGACCAATGTCTCCTACATCTTCGCTGCTCTTTCTGATCCGCTGGGTCTTGGCTGGAATCTCTTTGGCACAGCAAATACAGCTTGGCAGCCGATGCTCACTTCCATCCTCGCGCCCGCACAAACATTAGCACTTGTTGGCGGCTTGATCTGGTCGGCGCGCACCGCGCAAAAAGCCGCAGGTGAAGTAAAGGTTTCACCCATTCCAGTGATCATATATTGTTTTATCGCCACCTCTCTCATGCTCTGGTTATTGCTATGAAACGCTCCGAACTCATCTCACGCATCCTGATTATCACAGGGATACTCCTTGCCGTTGGCGCTCCATTATTCCTTTGGGCGCGTACACCATTGATCCACGCACGCATGGCGGAGGATGGCGGCTGGAATCCCGATGTCATTCAAGCAGAAGTGGGCAAGCCTCTTCATCTAAAGATCACTTCCGATGACGTTGTACATGGTTTTGCAGTCGGTCAGATGGACATGCGAAGTGTGGACATCCTGCCCGGCAAAGTTACCGAGGTCACATTGAACTTCGACAAGCCTGGAATCTATGCCTTCTTCTGCACGCGTTGGTGCGGACTCAACCACTGGCGCATGCGCGGCACAATAGAAGTCAGCGGCGCTTCTACTGACCCCCAGCCTGCCTCTGTTCCCCTCTACGTTTCCCTCAACCTCGACCTTGACGCTCCGCACGACGCGCCTGTTGTTCCAACAGGAAAGCCTTCGGCGACCAGCGGTCAATTACTGGAAGCCAATTTACCAATTGACCAGTCTGCCGACTACTATCGTTCTCATTCACCTTATGAGGTTTTTGAAAGTTTACAAAACACATCCCTAACCGAAGCCCAACGCTGGGACACAGTCGCCTACTTCTGGCAATCCAATACCACCCCTGAATCCCTTGCAAACGGGAAACAACTCTACGCCCAAAATTGCGCCGCCTGTCACGGTGAAAATGGCGCAGGCGATGGCGTCTTTGCCGACGATCTTGCCGAGGCAGGTGAAGCCTCCATGCAAACAATGGAGGGCGCAATGAATATGGTGATGCAAGTGCCTGTGGATTTCACCGATCCGCGGCGGATGCTTGGTGCAAGCCCTGCATTATTACAAGGGAAAATCCTACGCGGAGGCATGGGAACAGGGATGCCCATGTGGGGCGTCATTTTTACCGAAAAACAAATCTGGGACCTGATCGCATACATCTATTCGTTCCAGTTTGAATATGGAAATTAAGGAGGCTCTATGAGCAAAAAACATAAGAGACAGAAACAAAAGCAGAAGTTCCCGTGGCTGTTTCTGGCGCTGGGCGGAGTGTTCATCGCCCTTGCAGTATTTCTGTTCGCGCGTCAGGGGGATGGTGGCAGCACGCCGTCGATCGCAGTGGATCAACAGTTGATTGACTATGGCGATGTGAAGTTTAACGTGGAGAAGACTTTCGCGATCAAAGTTACCAATACCGGGGATGGCACACTGCGCTTCAAGGAAGACCCGTACATCGAAGTACTGGAGGGATGCTGACCACCTCAACTAACCATCGGTTCGATGGTACTCAAACCTGGCGAAAGCACCATTGTCGAATCCAGTGTCTTCATGATGCACGAAGGCATGGATGGCCCGCACAACTTTGCGGTTCATTTGAAAACAAATGATCCCGCGAATCCTGATCTGATTGTGAATGTACTATCCAATTGGATCCCCTAAGATCTGGAGGTCTATATTCAATGTTTGCAAGTTTTCTATTATCACTGCGTGAAGGTCTGGAAGCCGCCCTGATCATCGGCATCGTACTGGGAGTCCTTGTAAAACTAAAGCGCACGGATATGAACGGCGTCGTCTGGCGAGGTGTAGGCTTAGCCGCACTGTTAAGTCTTGTCGCAGCGCTGGCTCTTAACCTGCTTGGAATGGAATTCGAAGGTAGAGGCGAGGAAATTTTCGAGGGCATTGCCATGCTTCTTGCCGCAGGAGTCCTAACCTGGATGATCCTATGGATGAAAAATCATGGTAGTACACTCAAGAGTGAAATTGAGGAACAAACCAACCAGGCAGCGCTGGGCAAGGGACAGAAAGCCCTGTTCGCGTTGGCTTTCCTGGCAGTATTCCGCGAGGGGATTGAATTGGCGTTGTTCCTGCTCGCGGCAAGACTGACTTCCAGTCCGTTGCAAACGGTTTCCGGCGCATTACTTGGCTTGATCAGTGCGGCGTTTTTGGGTTGGATAGTGTTTTCATCCACCATGAGACTCAGTCTGCGTAATTTCTTTGGCGTAACCAACATTCTTCTGGTTATTTTTGCGGCGGGTCTGGTTGGGCTGGGAGTTCACGAGTTCAATGAAGCAGGGATCATTCCTTCAGTAATCGAAAACGTCTGGAACATCAATGCCATTCTGAGCGACAAGAGTGAGGTGGGATTGCTTCTCAAAGCGCTGGTCGGATACAACGGTAATCCTTCCCTGACAGAAGTCGGCGCTTATGTAGGCTACCTTGTAATTTTGGCAGTCATATTGATTCTTCAAGGGAAGAACCAAATCCCAGCCAGTGTGTCAACAAGATAAAAAACTGCCTTCGGAGTTTCCGAAGGCAGTTGATTTATTTGTGCCTCAGCAGTCTCGCTGAATTTCCCATGATGCCGATATCGGGAAGCGACTGCGCAGCAGCGGCGAGAACAGGTGGTAGGAAGCCAAATGCTGCCAGAGTCAGCCCGATGATGTTATAAGCTGTCGTAAACAACAGGTTCGTTCTCACAACGCGCATGGTACGTTGGGCGATCTTCAAAACATCTGGAACCAGATTCCAATCTTCGCGCATGAGCGCAATGTGTGCTGCTTCGATGGCGACATCCGTCCCTGCCGCGCCCATCGCAATACCAATATCCGCCTGAGCCAGCGCGGGCGCGTCGTTCACACCGTCGCCGACCATTACAACCACATGCCCCTTCGCCTGATATTCCTTCACGATGTCAATTTTGTTTTCGGGCAGAAGGTTGGCGCGGTAGGAAACTCCTAGTTTATCTGCAAGTGCTGATGCAGTCCGTTCATTATCGCCAGTAAGTAATTCGATATGACGGATGCCCAATGAACGCGCTTCCTTCAATGCGGCAGGAACTTCACTACGCAACGTATCTGCAGCGGCAAACACGCCCACAAGTTCATTGTCCCTTTCCATGAACAGAAGCGTTTTGCCCTGCGCTTCAAGTTCACTGGCAATGGATAACGATTCTGCAGAAGGAATCAGGCGGCGATTGCCCACAGCAACACGGCGCGAGTCAATCGTGGCGCGCACGCCATGTCCAGGCACGGATTCAAAGTTCTGCGATTCGACCAGAGCGATATTTTCGTCGTGGGCAAGGGTGCGGACTGCTTCTGCCAATGGATGCTCGGAATAGCGTTCGACAGAGGCAGCAAGGGATAGGATTTCAGAACGTGAGAGTCCATTCAAAGGAATAACATCTGTCACCTGCGGTTGACCTAGAGTGAGTGTGCCTGTCTTGTCTACCAATAACACATTGGCGCGTGCAAGCAACTCAAGATATTTTCCACCTTTGATGAGTAGTCCGCGTTTCGCACTTGCTCCCACTGACGCGAGCATGGCAACGGGTGTCGCCAGCGCAAAGGAACATGAACAGGCAACTAATAAAACAGCAGCAGTTGATAGTGGATTACGGGTGAAAATAAATGTCAACGCGGCAATAACCGCGACCACTGGCAGATACCAGGCACTAAATTTATCTGCCAGTTGCTGCACATCGGCGCGATGCGCTTCCGCTTCCTCCACCATTTTGACCACACGACCGAAAGTCGTATCGGATCCAATCCGTTCGGTGCGGATCCGCAGACTGCCCAATTTGGCAATCGTTGCCGCATAGACATGGGTTCCATTCCCCGCTTCAATGGGCATGGATTCGCCTGTGATGGCAGATTGATCCACGGTTGCCTGCCCGCTGATGACTTCACCGTCCACGGCGATCTTTTCGCCAGGACGCACGATAATGGTCTCACCAACTTTTACTTCGCTGACAGGGATTTCTATTTCTTTAGCATCGCGTTCCACGCGGGCAGTTTGTGGGGTGAGTGCAGTCAATTCCTTGACTGCGCGGCGTGCGCTTTCGGTGGTGAAGTTCTCCACGTAATCACCAATGCGCATGAATACCACCACTAACGCCGCTGTGACCCATTGACCGACAACCAACGCAGCGATGACACCGAGCGTCATTAGGGTGTGGGAGATGATCTGGCGTTTGAGCGTGGCGCGGATAACGTTCATGAAGACAGGATAGCCGCCTGCAATCACCAGTACCAGACCAAACAGGAAGGGGACACGTTCGTTCAGGAAGTCGAACAATCCCAGGACTTCACCAAAGATGACCACGCTGAGAATAATGGCGAACACGCTAACGAGCATGACAGTCAATTTGCGGTTGAAATCGCCCATTGAAATAGGATCAACTTTCGGCGAGTTGGAAGCGGGCACGTCATATCCCGCACCCTGAACAGCGGAGCGAATCGCGGGAATATCCACTTGGGCAGGGTCGAGTTTTACAACTGCCTTTTCTGTGCCGAGAAAAACATTCACCGATTGCACACCGGGCAGTTTTTCGATGGCATGTTGAACGTGCTGGGTACATTCGGCACAGTCCATGCCAGAGATGGGGATTTCGAGAGTTTTTGAGTTAGGCATCCAGATTCCTTCTTGCTTGCCGTTCGCTTATGATTTTGCTTCGGTAAAAATTCTGCCAATCACAGTGATAGACCAGCTTTCTGAAATTTGAGTTCAATCCTTTGAGTCACATCATTCATGGCCGACTCCAATTGCGGGAATAGGAACAACACTACAGTGAAACCTAACAAGACACCCGAGATCAACCGCATCCATAAATTGAATGAGCCAAATGCATCACCTGCATAGAATGTGCTAGGGAAAATGTGGTTCGTAAGGGTGGCAAGCCAGGCATTATTGTCGCGAAAGCCATTACCAAAATCCATGATGTCACTGATAAAGTGCGTACCGCCATCCAATGCCATCGGCAATGCCGACAAAAGAAATGCTCGCAATGAAAGAGCAGGCAACCGTTTATAAATAAAGCGGTATGCCAATGCCGTAAGCCATATACTTCCATACCACCAAGTTGTCCGTTCGCACCAAGCCACCTTCCAGCCCATTTGCTCATTGCCTAAAAACTGCCGCAATATAAGCGGATTATTGGTAGGTTGCCAAACGGCTTGAATTTCAGCCAGTGAATAGGTCATCTTAGGTCCAAAGAGAAAGTAGGAACGGTATGGAAGTTGATGACACTCAAAAGCGTAAAGAAAATAGATTACTTTGGCTGCCCCCGTCCAGCCGAACTTCATAAACACAGGCGCCAGCCAAGGCAAGCCGATAAGAAGTCCCCACGCCAGGCAAAACACCAGTAGCCAATTTCGGCTGAGCCAATAAACCATGCGATTGGCAATCGCTGCTGCAGATTTCTCGCGTCTCAAATCCTCTAAAGTTTTATTTGCTTCCATAGGTTTAATAACTCCTTAATCTCGCAACATGCGCAATCCGCTGCCAATGACCACGAACTCGCTGATCTCGTGAGCCAGGACTGCGATCGGCAGGGTAAACCAACCGCCCACCGCGCCGATGACCAACACGCCGATCACGACCGCTGAAAGAGCCAGGTTCTGATTGACGACGGACTGATTGCGTTTCGCCAGTTTCAGCGCGTACGCCAATTTTTCCAGATCATCAGCCATGAGCGCAACGTCGGCGGTTTCCAAAGCCACGTCCGTTCCCGCCGCTCCCATCGCAACCCCTACGGTCGCTTCCGCCAGCGCAGGGGCATCGTTGACTCCATCCCCGACCATCGCCACATGTCCATAGCGGGAGGTGAGTTCGCGCACTTTGACAGCCTTATCTTCCGGTTTTAGGTCAGCATACACTTCGTCAATACCGAGTTCGCGGGCGATAGCCTGGGCGGTGCGCTCATTGTCACCGGTCAACATGACCACTTTTTCGACTCCCGCAGCGTGCATTGCATCAATGGCTTTCTGGGCGTTGAGGCGGATGTTGTCGCGGATGGCAATCAGTCCCCAGGGATCCTGTTCGTCGCCCACAATAACGACTGTCTTGCCTTCACCCTGCAGTTGGTTGATATCACCCCAGGCGTGCTCCAGCGACACGCTCAGTTTCGAGTGGAATAAATCGGGGCTGCCAATATAAATGGTGCGTCCATCCAAACGAGCGGAAGCGCCAGCCCCTGTGAGAGAGCGGAAGTCTGCCAGCTCAACCGGTTGAACACCCTGCGCTTCTGCATATCGAACGATAGCTTGTGCCAGGGGATGACCACTGCGCCGCTCAATGCCAGACGCCGCGGCTAATAACTCCTGCCTGGAATTTGTTAAGCGGTCCGGGTCCTGACGGAAGAGGATCACATCTGTCACTTCCGGCTCGCCGCGTGTTAGGGTGCCAGTCTTATCCATCGCCACAACCTTCACTTTAGCGAGCTCTTCCACATACACTCCGCCTTTGATCAGCACACCATTGCGCGCACCAGTGCCAAGTGAAGCTACTAATGTGATTGGGATGGAAATAACCAGAGCGCAGGGGGCGGCGGCGACGATGAAGACGGTCGCCCGGGTGATCCACATCACCCAGCCCGCGCCGAAGAACAGAGGCGGCACAATGGCAATCAGAATTCCGAAGAGTAAAACGATGGGACTGTAACGTTTGCCAAAGCGCTCGATGAAGCGCTGGCTCTTGCCTTTCTTTTCCTGTGCTTCCTCGACCATTGTGATGATACGGGCGATAGTGTTATCCGCAAACGTTTTTGTCGCGCGAACTTCCAAGGCGCCTTCGCCATTGATACTTCCAGCAAAGATCGCATCTCCCGGCTGTTTCTCAACCGGCACACTCTCGCCGGTGACAGGGGCCTGGTTCACACTCGACGATCCGACCAGTACTGTGCCATCAGTAGCTATCGATTGCCCTGGCTTGACGATGAACACGTCACCAACTTTGAGTTCCTCAACCGGGATTTCACGCTCGACATTCTCGCGTCGCACCAACGCCACTTTTGGCGCGAGATTCATCAAGGCTTTGATCGCCGCCCGGGTCTTTTCTTCTGTATATCCTTCGGCAGCTTCGCTGATGGAATAGAGGAAGACCAGCATGGCGCCTTCCAACGGCTCACCCATAGCAGCGGCAACGACCGCGGCGATGGTCATCAGGAGTTCAATGCCAATTTCACGCTCGAAGATCAATTCTTCAAGGGCTTCGCGTCCAAAGTAATATCCGCCGATCAGGATCGCGGCAATAAAAATCACAGTGGATAAGATTGCCGGTGCGCCAGCCAGTCCGATCAGCCATCCGATCAGCAACAGGATGCCCGACGCGGCAGATGCAAGCACCTTGGGGTTTTTCCACGGCTTGGGCTGCTCAGCCATTTCCATTCCTTTCTGCGGCGGGAAGCCAAGCGACTCCAGTTTCTCTTTTAGTATTTCAGGTTCGGTCGCGGCGGGGTTGTATGTGATTGCAACCTTGGCAGATTTAAAGTACACCTTCAAATTCACCACTCCATTAAATCCTTCCAAGCCGCGCTCAATGGCATTGGCGTCATGTTCGCAATCCAGATTGCCAACGCGAAGTTCGAGTTGTTTGGTGTTCATGAAATTTTCTCCAAAAGTATTTGAAAATGATATCCCAAGCTGATGATCTTTATCCGCCACTTCCCTCAGACTGTTTATCCGTCAAGCTAACCAACAATAAGAGGGCAACGCCCAGCACGATGAACGTATCTGCCGCGTTGAATGTCGGAAAACGAGTTGTACCGAAGCCAGCATCGAGGAAATCGGTAACGCGGCCATCCGGTAAGCGATCGGCAAAATTGGCAATTGCCCCGCCAAGGATCAGTCCGATGGGCGCGGCCGCTGTAGGCGGCAATTCGCCACTGCGAAGCGTACTTACCAGCCAGATCACCATGCCCACAATAATGATCCCGGTGAGAACCAGCGGTCCAACTCCGCCGTTGGCGAACAGCCCAAATGCAACGCCTGTGTTATAGCCAAGTGTCAGGCGGAAGAATTGTCCGGCAAGCGGCATCGGCTGAAAGGGGATCAAAACTTGTTCAACCCATGTTTTGGTCATCCAATCCAACGACAAGACAATCAGCAGGGAGACGAGCGCGCGATAAATCGGTTTCATTCAAAGCCTTCTTCTATTTCTCTGTGCGAGGGATGTTATAGCGCGTGCATTCATAGACGCCGAGCGCGACATCGGCGAGCAATGACTCGGTAAGAGCCAGCAGTTCACCCACCCGGTCGTCGCTCAAATGGTAGGTGACATACCGTCCTTGTTGTTCAGCCACCACCAAACCACAATCACGCAAACAACCCAGGTGATTTGAAACATTAGGCTGAGAGAGACTGGTAGCCTCGACGATTTCGCTTACGGTTAATGGTCCATTACGCAACGCATCAAGAATTCCCAAGCGCGAGGGATCGCCGAAGCCGCGAAAGAGTTTGGCTTGTAAGTTGGTTTTAGAAGGGGCAGAGACGGTAATCATACATTCCTCATATCATCGTATCAGTATGTAATGATATTTTATCTATTCTAGACAGATTGTCAAGGCATATATAGGACTTTTACTTTTTCTACACAACTTCTATATATCTAGCAGGTATCCTGTGCGTAACTTCACAAACAGGAGATGCCTAATGAAAGTTTTAAAATTCATTCTCGGATTGGTCGCGGCAGGAGTTTTGCTGGTGGGCGGATTTGCGGCGGGAACATTCATCACGCAGTTACGAACTGCGAACATGCCCGCTCAGCAAATTGCCCAGCCGACATTTATTCCGCACCAGCAGATTCAACCGACAATAGTTCTTCCACAGCTCCAGGTAACACCCGCTCCGCAGACTACGCCTCCTGTCATTCCACCACAGGGACAGTGGGGAAGAGACTGGTGGATGATGAACCCGAACTACGCTCCTCAAGGACAACAAGGCTGGGACATGCACGATGGGGATTATGAAAATTGGAATGGTATGCACGGCGGTATGATGAATGGCGGGATGATGAACGGCTGGCAGACCAATCCCAACTTGTATCTCACGCAGACTGTCCCCAACACTTCGCCATACTATCCTACGCCTTCCACCATTGTCTCATTCAGGAATGAAGTTCAACCTATCTTTGCCGCGCGTTGTATTGCCTGTCATGGCGGGACAAATGGATTGTTTCTCGACACATATGAGAATGTTCTGAAAGGCAGTGTCAACGGCGCGGTCGTTGTTCCCACCGATGTATATAACAGTCGACTCGCTTATTATGTGTACAGCGGTTACATGCCTTTCCGTAACACACCACTTAATTCAACCGAAATTCAAACCATTCTGGATTGGATTGCTTTGGGCGCTCCCAATAATTAATGAAAAATCTATTACGAAAGGAAATGATAAAATGAAAAACGTTACACTCTGGATCGTGATCGGCGCAATTGCTCTCTTCGCCCTCGGCTTGTTTGGCGGTATGTTCATGCCCTTTGGATGGAACAACACAGCAATCGGTTACGGCTGTGATGGTTGGAACGGCTACGGTATGATGGGTAATCGCGGTTATATGCCCATGATGGGTGGATGGGGCATGATGCCTTTTGGTTTTCTCGGCATGGCGTTCATGTGGCTCGTACCACTTGGCGTTCTTGCGCTCATCATCGGTGGCATTTTCTGGCTTGTGCGCACACTAACGCAGAAGCAGGCTTCACCATCTTAACCATGCACAAATAGCAGGAGATCGGTTTTGGCAGACAAGATTTTAGTCGTCGAAGACGAAGCGCACATCACCCGCACCCTGCGGTTATATCTCGAACAGGCTGGCTACCAGGTTGTCATCATCTCTGATGGTGCACTGGCAATGCCAGCCTTTCGGCATGAAAAGCCTGATCTGGTCATTCTGGATTTGCACTTGCCGCACGTAGACGGCTGGGAGATCTGCCGTCAGATCCGCCGCGAGGGGGATACGCCCATCATCATGCTCACCGCCCGCAGCGAGGAGAGTGATAAATTGATCGGATTGGAACTCGGTGCCGATGACTACGTTACCAAGCCGTTTAGTCCACGTGAAGTGACGGCGCGCGTTCGAGTAGTGTTGCGTCGCAGTCGTGGACAGGTGCAGCCACCGCCCATCCTGCGCGCCGATACGCTCATTTTGGACCTTGAAGCGCATACTGCGACTCATGCCAATCAACCCCTTGACCTGACTCCCACTGAGTTCGACATCCTTACAGCGTTGATGCGCCATCCAGGGCAGGCGTTCACACGATTACAACTGGTGGAAGCTGCGCAGGGTGTGGCGTATGAAGGCTATGAAAGGGTGATTGATCAGCATATCAAAAACCTGCGCGCCAAATTGGGTGACGATGCCCGTGCGTCGCGTTTTATTCAAACTGTATTCGGCGTGGGATATCGTTTCTCTGCGGAGTTCCGACATGATTCGTAGCCTGTGGCTTAAGTTGATGGGAGCTTTTCTGGTGATCGTATTGATCGGCGGCGGCATTGATACCTACCTGGTCAGCCGTTCAACGCGGACTCAATTCAGTCAGTACATTGATCAAAACGGCAGAGTGTTCGCGCAACAACTTGCCCCAACCCTTGCCCAGTATTACAGCCGACAAGGAAACTGGCAGGGTGTGGAAAGTCTGCTCAATAATCCCTGGGGTGGTTCCATGATGGGGGATGGCATGGGGATGATGGACGAAGGGGATTGGGGCATGTGGCAGGGCTGGGATGGTATGGGGACAAACGGCGGGATGGGTATGGGAGACTCCAATCCGTGGAACATGATGGGAATACGCCTCCTGCTTGCCGATACGCAGGGAACCATCATTGCGGATAGTGCCGCGCTGGATACGGGGAAGACCATTTCGTCGGCAGACCTCACAACGGGTGTACCCATCCTGGTTGGGAATCAACAGGTGGGAACGCTCCTGCCAGTGAGCGCTGGAACAAATGTGTCTGGTGCGGCGGGAGATTTTGTTTCATCCGTCAATCAATCCACCTGGTTGGCGGGAGGAATCGCAACCCTGGTCGCGTTCGTGCTCGGCTCGATCTTATTCTTCCAAATTGTATCCCCTGTTCAGAAGTTGACTTCCGCCGCACAAAAAATCGCCGCTGGTGACCTGAAACAACGGATTCCAAATCAGTCACAGGACGAGATCGGAATGTTGGCAACTGCGTTCAACCAGATGGCAGACTCTCTTGCAAAACACGAGGAGCTGCGCCGCAGCATGATCGCGGATGTTGCCCATGAATTGCGAACTCCTCTTACAGTCATTCAAGGCAATCTTGAAGCCATGCTCGATGGCGTCCTGCCTACCAGCCCACAGGAGATAGCGACTCTTCGTGATGAGACCGCATTGTTGACGCGTCTCGTCGCGGACTTGCGCCTGCTCTCGCTGGCTGAGTCGGGTCAATTGAAACTGGAACGTGTCAGGACGAATATTGCAGAACTGACCACTCATGCAGTTGAACCGTTCCACCTACAAGCGCAATCCAGCCAAGTGGAACTGAATCTCGAATTTGCTTCCAATCTTCCCCAGGTTGAGGTGGATACTGATCGGATAACACAAGTCATACGGAATCTGTTGAGTAATGCCCTACGTCACACTCCCGAAGGCGGGCAGGTAACAATAAGTTGCGAGCGTGATACACCCCATCAAGTGGTTATCACAGTATCTGACACAGGCGAGGGGATTTCACCTGGCGATCTGCCTTATGTGTTCGACCGCTTCTATCGCGCCGATAAATCTCGTTCTCGTACCAGCGGCGGTTCGGGAATTGGACTGGCTATCGTCAAGCAATTGGTGGAGGCGCACGGCGGCAGGGTATGGGTGGAGAGTCAGCCGCCTCAGGGGACAACATTTGGATTTACATTGCCATCTTGACGAGTCTATGATGGGGGTGTACAATCTCAAATAGTTGAGCAACTATTCAACTATTTGAGATACCTATGACGACCCTATTGAAAATCTTCCTCCCCATTTACTTCCTCCTGTTTTTCGGACTCGCCATGTTTTGGCGATCCTATATTGCCTGGAAACGAACAGGCTTCAACCCCTATAAACTGGGAAATGGCGATACCGTCCACGATTTCGTGGGCAAACTGTTTCGCCTGACCCTGATCGTCGCCGCGCTGATCGTGTTCGTGTTTTCCTTCCTTGAAGGGTATTATCACTGGCTGTCCCCGATTATATGGATGAATTCCTCCATGCTCATAATTATCGGGATCGCCTTGCTCGTGCTGGCTTTAATCTGGGTCTTGGTTGCCCAACTTCAAATGGGCGACTCGTGGCGCATCGGCATCGACGAGAAAAGCGAATCTGCCCTCGTCCAGCATGGATTATTCGGCGTCTCACGCAATCCCATCTTCCTGGGCATGTTGGTCATGTTGGTTGGATTGCTGTTGATCCTGCCCACCGCCGCCACCCTGACCGTTAGCGCGCTTGGTTTTGTCCTCATCCATGTGCAGGTGCGGCTGGAAGAGGATTTCCTTGCCGAGAAATATGGTGAGAACTATCGCAAGTACCAAATGAGCGTGCGCCGCTGGATCTAATCATGGCAAAAGATAAGGTCACCCCCGCAGTCGCCTCCGATCTCGCCAACCTGTTCGATGCGTTGAGCGACCCGACACGTATTCTCATCATCAGCGCGTTACTCGATGGGGAGGTTGGTGTCGGCGACCTGGTGGAGCGTCTGGGGTTGACCAAATCCGCCATCTCCCATCAATTGCGCGGACTGCGCGACAAGCGACTCATCCGCACCCGTAAACAGGGACGTAACGTCTTTGTCTGTCTCGATGATGATCATGTGATCGAATTGTTCAAACGTGGTCTCGACCACGTCCTGCATGGCTGATATGAAGAATACTGTTCAACGAGTTCTGCTAACACTCCTACTCCTCCTCATCCTGTTCGGGATGGTGGGTCATTGGGTGAATACAGCAAAAATCACGGCTCACGCTTCCAGTGAGTCGGTCTGTGTCATTCATGCGGGGATTCTGCTGCCAGAACAACCCAAACCCTCACAAAACCAACCCGATGTTTCCCTTCTGCCGACGCCAGATCAGACGATCCCCTGGTGTTTGCGCGAAAATATCTCCCACCCGCCAACAATTTAATTTTGACCTTTCAGTCTGTTGCCCTGCCTGTTCAAGGCGAGGGCTATTAACCATTTCCCGTACCAGATAATAAACAAGGATATGTCTTATGGAAAAAACAATTGATCTCGAAATCCCGCTCTTAATGCCAGGCGTTGAAAATGATAAAGATGAATGCTTAAATCGTCTGGAAGAATCATTTAAAAATTACAAAGGAATCATACGCGCGCACGTCGAGCGAGATAAATCCCCTGTGGATTTGTGCATACACTATGATCCCAATTTGTTGACCCTCTCCGATGTCAAACGCCTCGCCGAACGCGCAGGCGCGCAGATCATCAACCGCTTCCATCACGAATCAATCGCCGTCGAAGGCATGGATTGTTCAGATTGCGTGACCGTAATCGAGCATAGCGTGGGACGAATGGATGGCGTGCTGTCTGTCAACGTCAACTACCCCGCTGAAAAAATGTGGATCGAATACGATAGTCAAAAAGTAAATCGCGCCTCCATCGAGAAACGCGTCCGCTCCCTGGGATATGAAATTCCCGTGGAAGGTTTTCGCAGTTGGTACAAGGAAAACCGTGAAATCGTATTCAGCCTGACGGCAGGTTTGCTCCTGCTCATTGGCTGGCTCGGTGAGACCTTTTTCGGTTTACCAGTAGCGATTGCTACAACTCTCTATATCACCGCCTATATCTTCGGCGGTTGACCGGTCCCCCTCAGTTCAACTGGTGGCAACCGTGTATCGAGCGGTGAGGTCGCTTTCTCCCTCGAGGGCAAAATAACGGATGGTCACGTAAGACAAACGGCCGCGATTATAGGAGGCGGCTTCGGGCGAAGTCAACAAACGCGTCGGGGGAAACCCGTCGAAAACGTTGGGAACGTGCGGTGTTGGGTTCTCGTCGCGTCTCCCGAGCCTTGGGAGAATTCGTCA
>QZIJ01000126.1 GCA_003598975.1 Anaerolineaceae bacterium
GGGAAAGTTCATCATCTGCTCCCGCCGCGTCCGCCGCTGAGTTTGGATGTGATCTATCTGTGCGATGAGAAGGATGTGGCGCGCTTCACGGAGCGGTTTGGGTATTTCAGGCATGTGCTGAATGCAAAAGAAATTCCGATTGGGGAAGTTCTTGCGGCGCATATTCAACAGGCGCAGGCCGCGCATAAAGATAAATCGTGGAAAGAGAAAGCGACGCAGGAAGTGATTACGTTGTTGAGGGATGATTATCCAACGTTGATGTCCGTGTTGGGTGCGTTGGCGGATGTCGCGTAAATCCCGAAGGGATGAAATGATTGTAGATGATGGAATTCATTTGCATGGATAATCCCGAAGGGATGGCATAGGGTTATGACACCCCTTCGGGGTTCGGCGAGCAAATGCCCTCGGGTTAGATTCATGACACCCCTTCGGGGTTGTGATTGGAGAGATTATGGCTGAGAATAAAAAAGAAATTGGCTACATCGTAAGCGGCGGGTTGAAGGAGTCGTTCAGTGCGCGGCTGACTGTGCCTGCAAATGAAGTGCAGGAAGGCGCGTTTGTGACCATCGAGGATGGCGATTGGTTGTTCTATGGTCTGGCAACGGATTTACAGTTGGGTGCGACCGATCCCCGCTTTGCTGATGAACAGAGCGAAAAACGATTCCCGCCCCAATTGGCAAACGCGTTGCATGGACAAACGCTTTATACTAACCTTGAAGTTTTACCCGCGCTGATGCTGGAGCGCGGTCCAGAACCTGGCTCACCCGCCTATGCGGATTGGTTGAAGAAGATTGGCGATAACACGCCGCACCCGATCCCCGTCAAGACGGTGCCGCGCCATCATTCGGAGGTGCGATTAGCCAACGAGGGAGATATCGCGGAAATTTTCGGGAAACCAGATGAAGACGGGAACTTCGTCATCGGGTATACGCGCGAGCAGGGACATCCCGTCTGCGTCAACCTGGACAAGTTCGTGCAGAGGTCGTCGGGGGTGTTCGGGGCGACGGGGACGGGCAAGTCGTTTTTGACGCGGCTGATGCTGGCGGGATTGATGCAGCGCGGACAAGCCTCCGTGCTGGTGCTGGACATGCACAACGAGTATGGCTTTGACGACATCGCGTCAGACACGAAAAACGCCGTGACGGGACTGAAGACCAAGTTCAAGTCACGCGTGAACGTGGTGGGATTGGGCGGCGGCGCGACCATCCGAGGTCAAGTCCCCGATTTCAATTTAGAGATCGCCATGTCAGATATTTCAACCTCTGATATAAGACTTTTGACCCGCAC
Source organism: Anaerolineaceae bacterium (assembly GCA_003598975.1). GTDB lineage: Bacteria > Chloroflexota > Anaerolineae > Anaerolineales > Villigracilaceae > Denitrolinea. The sequence goes on from QZIJ01000126.1 coordinate 1,288, forward strand.
ATTGGATTTAACGGAAACCACTCCGACAACATTAGACGCCCTGGTCCATTCGTTTAAAGGGGAATGGTTCAAACAGTTTAGTCTGATGTTAAATGGCAAGATGATTGAAGTGGAAGATGAAAAGACTGGTAAAGCCAAAAAAGTACCCCATCCCGATAGCGTGGCGGCATGGGCGATTGAAAATGGCGTTAATGTAATGGCCGCAGAGGCATTGCATAGCAAATTGGGTCAAGTGTTTCGTAAGCCGTACATCGTGGAGAAACCCGCCGCGGACAGCGTGGCGCAGATCATCCACGCGCTGGAGGGCGGGAGGCATGTGATTTTGTCGTTCGGCGAAAACGAAAGCGACCTGGACTACCTGCTGGTCTCGAACCTGTTGACGCGCAAAATCCGCAACGCCTGGGAGAAGAAGACCAACGAGTTCCGCACGCACGGAAAAGCGGAGCCGCGTCCGCTGATCATCGTGGTGGAGGAGGCGCACAAACTGCTCAACCGCGAGATGGCCGCGCAGACCACGTTCGCCACCATCGCGCGCGAACTGCGCAAGTATTACGTCACCCTGTTGATCGTTGACCAGCGCCCGTCGCAGATTTACGATGAGGTCATGTCGCAGTTGGGGACGCGCATTTCAGGCTGGCTCGGTGACGAGGACGACATCCATGCCGTGCTCTCGGGTCTGGCGGGACGGGAGGCCTTGCGCGGCATGTTGGCGCGCCTGCAACCGAAGGAGGAAGTACTTCTGCTCGGCTGGGGGGTCCCGATGCCGTTGCCTGTGCGGTCGCGGCGGTATGACGAGAAGTTTTGGAAGGAGTTGCTGGGAAAGAGCAAGTCCGAGGCGCAGAGTTTGAAGGAGTTGGGGTTTTAGCAGGCTTGTGATATAATCTTACTGGTAAGAAAGGAGAAATGATGGACACTTTAGCCACCACACGCATGTCTTCAAAGGGACAGGTTGTCATCCCTGAGACAATTCGCAAACGCCTCAATTTGAACGAGGGCGTGCAATTCGTTGTTGTCGGTGAGGCAGACACGATCATCCTGAAGGCCATTACTCCGCCCGACCTTGGTGAATTTGCCGCGCTCATCCAGCAAGCACGCAAACAAGCGAAGGCGGCAGGGTTGAAGCAAAAGGATGTTGAATTGGCTGTTGCCAAAGCACGAGGACACAAATGAAGGTTGTTTTGGATTTGAAAGTGGTGATGGATACGAATGTATTTGTCTCGGGAGTCTTCTTCAGCGGACCTCCCTATCAAATCCTGAATGCCTGGCAATCGGGCGAATTCGAGCTGGTAGTTTCGCAGGAAATACTGGGAGAATATCGGCGGGTGGGGGAAATTCTTGGCAAGGAACATCCTGGCGTGGAATTGCAACCGATTCTGAATTTCGTACTTGAACATGCCACGGTATACCAATCCGCGGTTTTGACTGAGCCAATCTGCGAAGACCCTGATGATGACAAGTTCTTTGCCTGCGCGCTGGCAAGCGGAAGTAAAGTCATCATCAGCGGTGATAAACATCTGCTGAAGGTTTCAGGGTATCAGGGAATTCAGGTCTTGAAGCCACGAGAGTTTGTGGATCACTATTTGGCATGAAAAAAAGCCCGTGCGCTCGCGCCGCTATGATGAGAAGTTTTGGAAGGAGTTGCTGGGAAAGAGCAAGTCCGAGGCGCAGAGTTTGAAGGAGTTGGGATTCTGAGGCTTTGGGACGCGGATGAACGCGGACAATACACGGAAAAAGACGAGTCAAACGACTCGTCTTTTTGTTTAATTGATTGTTACTCATAGTGTGTAGACCTATCGTATGCAGAAAGGTAATCTTCGCTCATGGACATATTGAAACGCTTTGGTCAAAAAGTACGAGACTTGCGAATTCAACGCGGGCTATCGCAAGAAAAATTGGCTGAACTTTCTGGACTTCACAGAACCTATATCAGTTCTTTGGAATTGGGAAAGAGAAATGTGAGCATTGTAAATATTCATGCGCTCGCAAAGGCTCTTCAAGTTCCACCTGATGAATTGCTCAAAAAAGAATAAAACAGCCTCTTCACTAATTGAAGAATTATCCAGTATTGGATTTAGATTTTCATGTCTACTAAAAAAGTAAAACTGCTAAAAATTTCTGAACCCCAAATGGGTTACTCCCTTGACTTTGGCAACACGCGGGTAAAAGCAAAACCATTTATCAAATGGGCTGGTGGCAAAGCCCAACTTTTACCCCAGATGTCAAATCTCTTTCCCCCAAAAGATCAAATTGGGAGATACTTCGAGCCCTTTCTAGGTGGAGGGGCTGTATTCTTTCATCTTCAGCCGCCAAAATCATTCTTATCTGATAGCAACCACGATTTAGTTGAACTGTATCAAGCTGTCAAAAATAATGTGGAAGAATTGATACATGCTCTGAAACCACACAAAAATGAACCCGATTATTTTTATGAGGTGCGTGCTCAGAAACCTGCTGCTTTATCACAAATACAAAAAGCTGCGCGATTCATCTATTTGAACAAAACTTGTTTCAACGGCCTTTATAGAGTAAACAGCAAAGGTGAATTCAACGTTCCGTTTGGCAAATATAAAAATCCTGCTATTTGTGACGCGGAAGGTTTGAGAGCCGCAAGCATGGCATTAAAACACGCCACAATTACAAATGCTGATTATCAATCTGTCTTAGATAAAGCGCGACCAACTGACTTTATTTATTTCGATCCGCCATATCATCCATTGAGTAAAACATCAAGTTTCACTTCATACACGTCTGACAGATTTGGAGAAGGTGAACAAAAAGAATTGGCAAATGTTTACAGAGAACTTGCCAATCGGGGTTGTTTTGTAATGTTGAGTAACTCTGACACACCACTCATACGTGAAATTTATAAAGATTTCAACATTTATGAGATTCAAGCAACTAGAGCAATTAACAGCAAGCCTGAAGGGCGAGGCAAAATCACCGAATTGCTGATTATCAATTACTACTGGGCAACCAAGCGTCGCTTATCGTGAACTTTTCAAAGGAGCACATATGGCAAGCGCAAATGAGACAGCCTGGAAAAATTACATTGAGACCACCAAAATCAAACTGGATGGACAATCCTACAAGGTGAATGCTAAAGACCTAAAAAGGATCACCGGTCGTGAACCACGTTTGCTGGCAAAGGTTGATGATCCTGAACATCTACCCAGCGTTTTTCGTTTGGCTGAGTATTCATTGTTGGCAATTACAAATGGGAGTTATTTCCTTTTCAAAGGAAACGTATTTGCAGAAGTTCCTCCCTGTCAAACAAGAGCAATGTACAACCCCAAATTGGATTTCCCTTTGGATACCACAGGTAGAGGAACTGGTGAGGCCGAATATCTTGACAACGCTTTCAACACAGGGCTGATTTCGGAATTCACAAATATCGGCAAACTGTACATGACCATTCGGGGTAGAGAGCGCACCAAACAATTTAGATTCACAATTGGCACAGGTCGCATGGAGATTAATGTCGATAGAGTTCAAATAGAAGTAGACGCGGGTTATGAAGGCGACAATGACATCTTGATTGTTGAAGGAAAAATCGGAGATCGCGGTCATTTCAATATCAGACAACTCTATTATCCATTTAGACATTTTTCGCAACTTGTTCCCCACAAAAAAATCAGACCTATTTTCTTTGCTTACAACATGAGCAAAGCAACTTATTCATTGTACGAGTTTGGATTCAGCAAACCCGAAGAATTCGATTCAATTTACCCAATCAAGTGTTGTGTTTATTCTCTAACGAAACCACAGACTTACGCGGTTGACGAATTGACAGATAAGAATTTTGCAACAGATAACAATATTGTTCCTCAGGCAGATGACTTAAACAAGATTCTTGAATTGCTGACTCTCATTAACAGCGGACAAAACACCGCGACAGAAATTGCAGATTATTTTGTATTCGATGAAAGGCAAAGTCACTATTACGGAGAGGCAGCAGAGTTTCTCGGATTGATAACTCGCGCTCACGGCGTTTTTGAACTTACTGAACGCGGACATCAATTCATTGCTACAATTCCCAAGGATCAACAACTTTTCATAGCAAAGTTGGTCGTCAACACTTGGTTCTTCAAAGAATTGTTACGAAAAGCTAAAAGAAAAGGCTATTTCACAAAACTAGATGTTGACAATTTGATTTCAGATGTCAATATGGATGATGGTAGCAAGAGGTATTCGAAATCAACCATCGGAAGACGCACCATCACAATTATGGCTTGGATTCGCTGGATTGGTGAAGAATTGAAATCCTTTGCTGTTGAAGGTGAAAAAGTAATTCTCAAATGATAGCCGCCTTGCTCCCCGCGAGCGAATGACGGACATCGTCCGTCCGACGGTGCCCTAAAGGGTGCTTCGCGAAACCCACAGGCTCAAATACCAAGTCCGCATGGACTTCGTATATTAGCCCCGACATTCCATGTCGGGGCGGTATGTGTCAGGGGCGGTTAGCAGGCAGAATTTGACCGTCCCACCAGCCAAACAGCACTTTTTATCCAACAAAACGGGCTATATCCCAAACAAGTCTGAGACTCGTTGAAAAAAGAGTCTAGACTCGTCGAGCAACAAGTCTAGACTCATAAGCCAACGAGTCTAGACTCATCCAGCCACGAGTCTAGACTCGTTTCCAAACCTTCCTTGGAAGGTTTTAAATCCTTCCCTGAGAGGATTCCCATCCAATCGGGAACACAACAGCGCATAATCAAAACCTCCCCACCCTCCATTCCCCATTCTCCCTCACTTCATCTCCACCACTTCCACCTCGTTCGTGATCTCCACCGCCTCGCGCAGCGTCACATACACCGAGCAATACTTCTCCTCGCTCAATTTAATCGCCTTGCAGACTTTCTCCACGTCCAGGCCCTTGCCGACCGCCTGAAAACGGATGTGGATTTTACGGAAGCGCCAGGGCGGGTCATCATCCTGGACGCTGTCGGCGGTCACGCGTAACTCGCGCAGGTCCTGCCGTTGCTTCTGCAGAATCTCCACCACATCGTGGGAAGAACAGCCGATCAGACCCATCGTGAGCAGGTCCGAGGCCTTCACGCCCTTCGGCTTCATCACGATCTGATAATTCTCGTTGTCACGCAAAACGAACTGCGTTTCGGGATTCCAATTGAGGTGAACGATGTTGTTAGCCATGCCCGCAGTATATCGCATCCACATTTTCCCTATCGTGATCTTTTTGGGAAGTTGAATATTGCCTGGGCATTTTTAACACCAAGGCACACACCTGCCCTGGCGGGCGGTGCCAGGGAAGGCACCAAGACTCAAAGGCCTTTGTGGCTTCGTGCCTTCGTGACTTTGTGTTTAGCCCGGTTCAGCTACTCTCTTTGGGGTGAACAATGGTTTTTCCACCAAAAAACGCATATAATCGGCGCAATTCCATGTCCACCAAACCCACCCTCCCCATGACCCCCCGCGACATCCTACGCGAAAACGCTCTGCAGATTGTGATGTATATCCTCGGCGCGGCTATCTGCGCGCTCCTATGGTGGCCGCTTGCGCTTCTCTACCTGACCTACGCGGTCCTCTCGAACGTGCTCTACATGGCCTGGGTCTGTCCCTACTGCGGACATTATGCGCTCGGGACCTGTCCCGCGGGCTTTCACATCCTTTCTGGACGGCGCTTCAAGCCCAAACTCGGCACCACCTTCGCCCGCGAATTTCGCCGCAACCTGTGGGTGATGGTGCCTGGCTGGTTCGTCCCTCCCATCGTGGCGGCCTACCTCCTGCTCGTGACGGGATTCTCCTGGCCTGTGCTGGCCCTGCTCGCCATCTTTTGTTTCGTGGCTTTCTGGTGGCTCCCCGAATCTTCCAAATCCCACTGCGAAGGCTGTGAGACCGTAGACTGTCCGCGGCGTCCCAAGCCGAAGGCTTCGTAACGTGTGTGCAACATGACAGTCACTTACAAAGTGACTGTCATGTTTTAAGTAGATGTCGAAAAGTTCTTAAAAATGTTTCGTCATTGCGAGGTCGGTGCTCTTCCGACCGACACTTGCACCGCACTGCGTTTGGTGCAGTGCAGGTGAGCAATCTCCTCACTGTGGCGGGGGATTGCTTCTCGAAGACTCGCAATGACGCAGGAATTTAAAGAACTTACTGGCAGGTACTAAATTGGAACTCTCATGAAAACAAAAGGCAAATCCATGAACACTCTCCTTTTCATCCTCCTCATCGGTTTGGCAGGCGGCATTGCGGTGGGATTGCAAGGTCCGCTCGCAAGCATCATCACGCAAAGAATGGGCATGATGGAAAGCGCCTTTATCGTCCACTTTGGCGGTGCGGTGGCGGCCTTGATTCCCCTCATCTTTATCGGCGGCGGCAAACTAGGCCTGTGGAAAAGCCTGCCCTGGTATGCGCTCTTCACTGGTGTGTTGGGATTGGTAGTGCTCAGCGCCGTCAGTTACGCCATCCCGCGCATCGGTGTGGCGGGGGCCATCACCAGCATCGTGACGGGACAGATCCTCATCAGCGCATTGCTCGATCATTTCGGCTGGCTGGGCGCGGATGTCCGTCCGCTGGATGGGACGCGCCTGCTCGGACTGGCAATCGTCATGCTCGGCGTCTGGTTGACTGTGAAATAGACGCGAATGCGTCGCACTCGCGTTGCGTGCGACGCATCCTCCTCGCCTCATGCGAACGGGGAAACGGGTTCAGCCTCCGAGGGCGGGAAAATACGGGGACAGGTTCCCCGCCAACAGTCGCAGGAAGAGGCCGTTGTTGACGAGCAGGAGGAACAAAAAGGCGAGCAATCCCCACTCCAGCCAGGCCTGCTTCGGCAGGTCATCCAATGAAAGCGCGACGAAGAAAAGCAGGGCATACGTCCAGTTGGGGGTGTAGAGGAAGGGTTCGAATCCGTAGAAGAGATGCATGAACAGGTTTAGGGCGAGAACCGCTAATAAGGCGAGTTGAAACGAAAAGTGGGGAGACTTCCCGCCGCGCCAAAAGAAGCGCGTCATTGCCGCGAGCAACAGGATCAGCCACAGCGCAAGCGTTGGATATCCCAGACGCGAGTAACCGTATTCCCGCAATCCGTATGGCGGATGAAAGAAGTTGAACTTGGGGAATGGCGGGCGGTCTTCTTTGTCCACGCGGGTGACGGTCGGCGGGACAGCCGCCACATCATAAAGGAAGATGTTTTTGCTCACCAGCACGAACCGTTCGGGAAGTCCCGCGCCCGCTTCCAGGTGTGAGGCGTGTTTCGTCTCGAGCAGAAGATCAGACGGGACGAAGAACAACCCAATGTGCCCCGGGTAGATCAGCGCGGTCAGGGTTGTGAGCGCGATTCCCACCGACGCCACGAGGGTGGCAAACTGCAGCCACTGCCGCCCGTCCCGCCGCACGATGAGGAAGGCCAGCAGGCTTTGTACCACGTTCGTGATGGTGATTCCAAGCGTCAGCAGGCCGGGCAGGAGGAATTGTTTGACAGGCCGCGTTTTTGAAAGCAAAAAAACAAAAAACAAAAGCAGGCCGAACGCCGAGAAGATGTACGTTTCGGTCACCGAGCCAAAGACAAGATGCGCGGCCGAAAGCGCCAGCATCCCGCTGAAGAGCAGGGCGTACGAGGCTTTGTGCGTGGTCTGATAGACAAACGTCCACGCGAGGAAGGCACAGGCCGAGGCGGTGATCGCTACCAACAGCAACGCTCCCAGCCGCCAATCCCCGCCGTGGACGAATGCCAGCATCCACGAGGCCGCGCGCAGGATGAGCAGCGCCAGCGGATGCACTGCTCGCCCGATGGGATATCCCTGCTCGGTGCCGAAGCGCACCTGCCAGAAATATGTGTCGGAGGCAAAGAAGGTGTTGTTCAGGCTCAGCCCGTCCACCGGCGGGTTGAATCCGTGTGCGAGGATGAAATAAGCGGGGAAGACGAGCGCGGCGGCTAGCAGGCCGGGCAGGTTCTCATCCACCCAATCGCCAAGAGCATGTTTTCGAGAGGTCAGCCACGGCCAGGCAAGGAGGCTGTCCACCAATCCGCCCAGCGCGGCCAGTCCCGCGAGCAGGCCGAAGAGAATCCAACCGAGGTTTTTCATCGGCGGTAGGAACTGTTCGGGATGGAACAGGTTGGGGAATTGCAGGGCAATGACGATCACGCCCGCGTCGAACAGCAGGAAGATTCCCAACGTCAGCAGGACGCGAACGCGGAAGACCTGTCTCCACGATTGGAGGATGCGCCAACGCGAGAGAAAGATAATGCTTCCATAAAATAACATCAGTATGGCCGCCAGAACCATTTGCTTCCACCCCTCGGAAAAGGCGCGTTGGATGAGGCACAGATGGACGATGGCAGGCAGGACCGCCATCCCGCCGCTGACGAGGACAGGCTTCGACACGTGTGCTCGAACGGACGGGAACGCGAGCCACAGTAAAATAGTGAAGGCAACCGTCGGTGCACCCACCAGAAAGACGCGGTCGAGGAGATTCTTCTGCTGGAAGTCGAAATACTCCATCCCCAGCGCCAGGCTGAGTCCCAGCCCGATGAGAAGGGAAAGTGATCCTCGAAGCAGAATGTCTTTGCGATTCATCGTTGGATGCCTTGTCCTCTGAAATTTGGATGGGGGGATTATACCCACTCCTTCGAGAAAACCAACCTATTGCCGTTATCTGACAGCCCGTCATTGCGAGATGCCAAGGGCATCGAAGCAATCTCCTCGACAAAGCAGAGATTGCTTCGGTGGAACTACACCGCCTCGCAATGACGATAGAAATGGACGATGAAGTCTTTTTTCGAGTCATCCCCCATCTTATCGTTTTCTCAAAGTCGCTTGACAAATTAGCCGATTTGGAACGCGAATGTCGCGAATTTGCGAATGACGCGAATAGGTCAGAAAAATTCGTGGAATTCGCCCACGCTTGCACCACACGCAAGTGCAGGTGAGACCGCAAAGAAAATTCATTAAACTTCGCGATCTTAGCGTTCTTTGCGGTTATCTTTTTCATGTTGTGCGAATACTCCCGACTTTGAGAAAACCATGGAACCCCCCTTTTATCGTCTTGACTCTCATTGCTGAAAGATTATACTTGTCCCATGCCTCCACAAAAGATCGGCCGTTATGAGATCAAATCGGAACTGGGACGCGGCGGCATGGCCACCGTCTATCGCGCCCACGACCCGTCCTTTGACCGCGAAGTGGCGGTCAAGGTGCTGCCGCGCGAGTTCCTGCACGATCCGCAATTCCTGACGCGGTTCCAGCGTGAGATCAAGACCATCGCACAGTTGGAACATCCCGCCATCGTGCCCGTCTATGACGTGGGCGAGGATGACGGCCAGCCCTACTTCGTCATGCGTAACATGACGGGCGGCTCGCTCTCCGACTGGCTCAAGCAGGGCGCGTTCTCGTTGCAGGACACCGCCCGCATCGTTGAACGGTTGGCCAAGGCATTGACGTATGCGCACAAGAAGGGCGTTGTCCATCGCGACCTCAAGCCGGCCAACGTGCTGTTCGACAGCAACGGCGAGGCCTTCATCTCGGACTTTGGCGTGGCCAAACTGGCTGAGTCCGCTTCGAGCATGACGGGGAGCGGCATCGTCGGAACCCCGGCCTACATGAGTCCCGAGCAGGCGCAAAGCGGAGCAATTGACGGCCGCAGTGACATCTACGCGCTGGGCGCCATCGTCTACGAAATGCTGACCGGTCAGCAACCCTACAAGGCCGATACTCCCATGGGCGTGGTGGTGAAACACATCACCGAGCCTGTCCCCGAAATCCTGCGCGAGAATCCCAACCTTTCGCCCGAAGTGGACGAGGTCATCAAGCGGGCCATGAGCAAGAATCGCGACGAGCGCTATGCGACGGCCATCGAACTGGCGAAAGCGCTGAACAAGGCCGCCTTTGGTGACGAGGGTCACATCACCGACCCGCAGGTGACGCGTCCGCAGATGGCGGCTCCTGTCTCGGGCAACAAACGCCTCGGCTGGATCATCGGCGGCGCGGCTGTTATCCTCCTCCTCGTGGCTGGATTCTTCCTCGTCCGCGGCCCGCTATCGGGTCAGGAGGAGGCGAGTCCCACCGCCGTGCCTCTCCCGACCTCCACGTCGGTCCCGCCCACCGAAACGCCCGTCCCGCCGACGGAGACGTCCATCCCCGCGTCAACTGCCATCCCCACGCCGATTGGCGGCGCAAGTCAGGTGGCCTTCATTTTACGCAGTGAGGTCTGGGTGATGAACACGGACGGGAGCGAGGCGTATCCCGTCACGAACGACGGCGCGCCGAAATCGAACCTGCAATGGACTCCCGATGGGAAGGCTGTGCTGTACATTTCCCGCTTGTGCGCGTTTCGCTTTGACCTCGACGCGGGACAGAGGGAACAACTGGTCTGTTTCGAGGCGACCGACTTCCTGGATGCCTTCCGCCTATCCCCCGATGGAACGCGCGTGGCGATCAGCCTCGGACGCGAACTCTTCATCGTCCCGTTCGATGCGGAGGCGTTGAAGAACGTCCGCACCCGCGATGGTCTGGTGGCGATGCAGGATGTCTGCCTGTATAACCAGGCCGCGGTCAAGGATGTGCGCTGGTCGCGCGACGGAAAATCGCTGGCGGTCATTTTCCGCGATCCCGCCGCGAGCCTGAACGACGCCTTGCGCGTGTTCGACGTTTCGCACTGCCCGCCCGCCGACCCCGTCCGCAAGGACGATTTCCCGACGGGGCGTTTCCTCGTCAACGGATACAAGAACAGCCCGCTCCTGCCCAGTTTCGATTGGGACGGCGGGACGCGCTTCCTGTTCTCCGATGTGGTCCGTCTCGAGGGCTTCGGCAACCTGTACTTGTATGATATGAAGACCCAGCAGGGCAGTCGCATCAATCCCGTAGATGGAACGTGTTGTTACCGCGACGCGCGCTTCAGTCCCGATGGCACGCACGTGTTGATCCTTTTCCAAAATATTCTTCTCGGCAACGAGATTCGCAACGTGCTGTATTACGCTCCCGTCGAAGCGTTGACCACCGGCGAGTTTGGCGACCCGATCGCCATTCCCTTCGACCTGCAAAACGACCCGCGGGCAAATCCGCAATTCGAATTCCGCCCTGTGCAATAAAATTTTTCACCGCAAAGTCCGCTAAGATCGCGAAGAAAACCTTGATTCTTTGCGCTCTTAGCGTGCTTCGCGGTTAATTTATTCCTCTGAAGGGGTAAAATATCATTATGGGCACGCTCTACCTTGTCGCCACGCCAATTGGCAATCTCGAAGACCTGTCCTCGCGCGCTGTGCGGATTTTGCGCGAGGTCAAACTGATCGCCGCCGAGGACACGCGTCACACCGCCAAACTGCTCAACTATTTCGAGATTCAGACTCCCCTCACCAGTTATTTCGAACACAACAAACTGACCAAACTCGACCGCATCCTCGCCTCTCTCGCGGACGGGGATGTCGCGCTCGTCTCCGACGCGGGGACTCCCGCCGTGAACGACCCGGGCTACGAACTCGTCCGCGCCGCGCTCGCGGCTGGCTATGACGTCCGTCCCGTGCCCGGGCCATCCTCTCCCATCGCAGCTTTGAGCGTCTCTGGCCTTCCCACCGACGCGTTCCTGTATCTCGGCTACCTCCCGCATAAAGCAAGTGAACGGCGGAAATTCGTGGGGCAGGTTGGCAACCTGCCATACACGCTCATCTTCCTCGAATCCCCGCACCGACTGGTCGACTCCCTCGAAGACCTGCTCGCCGTCCTCGGTGACCGTCCCGTATGCGTGGCCCGCGAGATGACAAAACTCTACGAGGAGTTCTGGCGCGGGTCACTGAGCGGCGCAGTGGAGGAGTTCAAGTCGCGGGAAGTGAGAGGGGAGTTTACGCTGGTGGTTGGAGGACGGAAGACCGAAGACCGTGGACGGTGGACGGAGGATGAGCTGCTCGCGGCGATTAAAGAAGAATTGAAGCACGGCAAATCCGCCAAAGAGATTTCGGTCGAACTCGCGGAGCAAAGCGGCTGGAGCAAGAAGGAAGTGTATGCGAGGGTGAATCAAAGCAAGTGATGCAAAACTACGATGCAATGCCGTAAGTTCAGAACAAGGTTTCTTGTCATGAACGGAAACTGTGTTCTTGTTTAAACTCATGCTTGAGAGTGCATTGTTTTTGTCTTTCGTTTATGCCACCAAATAAGAAGCAGGCTGATCGGCAAGAAAGTTGCGAATTCGAAGATAACAAATCGTTGCGTAAGTCTGGCGTTTGGTACAGACCAATTCCCAAATATTAACGACGTTCCATGGATTGAGATTACAACAAGGCCAAGTAAAATCCCTAGCAGCCCTTTGTTCTTTCTCGTAAATATCCATACCATGCATAGGGCTAGATTAGAGAAAAAAATACCCACGACAATGGTGAGAGGGGTAATTCCACATAAATTGCTCCGTTCGAAATTACAGTCAACCCACTGATCAGTTTTAGCGTTTTTGTCAATTGCTTCTTCGATTTTGAAGAGACTGTCGGGTATTTCTAAGTTCAAGGGAACAGGGTCTATACGGACGACAACCTTTTCACTTTGTCCAATTTTGGCATACAAATATACGCTTCCTGCATCGTAAACTAATGGATAATACTTATCTTCCAATGCAAAGAAACCCACTTGCTCGATCATGTCAGCAAGTTCTTTAACTCGTTCTGGCTTAATTTTTCTTTTTCGAATCCCGCCAGTGCCAACATAACTTCCGCCCTCGTATATTACAGTACCATCATCGTAAATTGTCACTTGATAAATTAAGCCCGTCCACCCGCTTGCTCTTGACAACTTGATTATGGTCTGACTATCGCGTGGAACTGGATACCGCCAGTTTGTGAAATAATAAAAAGCCAGGGTCGCGAGCAGAATCGCTGTCCACGCGCCGATGATCCATTTCCATGCCTTGGGAAGTTTTCTCATCTCGCCTCCACTTTTTACCGAACGACTGTGATTTCAGTATAGCATATCGTCACAACCTGAGCGAAGAATTCAAGGCATTTGCATTAAAGCGGGTAAAATCATGCCACTTCCAAATTAACGGTTGAACATGCCAAAGAAATCATCCTCCCCCAACTGGACTCAAGTTGCTCGCCTCCTGCTCACCTCGCGCCTGCTCGACGAACTCGAAGAGCGCGAACTCGCGCCCGCGGGACGCGTCCCGTATCAATTTTCCGCCAAGGGACATGAACTCTCGCAGATTCTGCTTGCATTGCAATTGACCCATCCGCACGACGCGGCCACGGTCTACTATCGCTCGCGTCCCTTCATGCTTGCGGCAGGACTCACCGTCAAAGAAGCCATCGCGGCAGGCATGGCGAAGTCAGGCTCTCCGTCCGAGGGACGCGATGTGGGCGTGGTGTTTTCGATGCGGCCGCGCTGGTCGAGTAGCGACGAAGGAGCGTATCGAGACCAGGCGCAAGGCGGCCCTTCGACTGCGGTCTCGGTACGCCCAACGAACACGGGCTACTCGACCTCCGCTCAGGGCAGCGTAACAGTATTACCCTCCTCGGGTGACGTGGGCGCGCAGTACACCCCCGCGGCGGGATGGGCGCAGGCGATCCAATATCATCGCGACGTGTTGGGCGATCAGGAATGGGACAAGGCCATCGCGGTGGCGCACGGCGGCGAAGGCTCGATTGCCGCCAACGGATTTTGGGCTGCGCTCAACATCGCCTCCACGCGCAAAATTCCGATGCTCTTCTTCATCGAAGACAACGCCTTCGCCATCTCCGTCCGTTCACATTTGCAGACGCCGGGTGCCGACCTCTCATCCAACCTGCGCGGCTTCAAGCATCTCTGCATCATTGACGGCGACGGTTCGAGTCCCGAAGACGCGTCGCAGAAGATCGCCGAGGCGGTGGCGAACGTCCGCGCGGGCAAGGGGCCGTGTTTGCTCCACCTGCGCGTGCCGCGTCTGATGGGTCACACCTTCATTGACGATCAGGCGTATAAAACCGAAACCGAAAAGAAAAGCGACCAAAAACGAGATCCGCTCCTCCGCCTGAAAAAATTCCTGCCCGATCTGGACTGGACGGCCCTCGAACGAGATGTTGCCGCCGAAGTCCGCGCGGCCGTGTACGAGGTCGCTTCGTGGCCCGATCCCGAGCCGCGTTCTGTTACTGACAATTTGTTCGCGGCTGACA
>QZIJ01000068.1 GCA_003598975.1 Anaerolineaceae bacterium
ATGTGGCTCCTCCGACAGGCTTATTTGCCTATCGGAAAGTAACATTTTTCCTGATGCAACGATACTCCCCTCGGTAACATTTTCCGTGATGCAATTCGCAATTAATGACCGCAAAGCGGACTTTGTTATAATGTTTCCCTGATCAGCAAATGAAAAGGATGATTGAAAACCTTGACTACTCTTAATCCTCCCGTCAAATTTTATTCAAAACAGGGGCTTTGGTCGCTCTTCCTGATGTGCGCTTTTCCGCTTCACATCTGGACCATTATCCTTGCCTTCCGCGATTTTTCCTGGGTAGCGGAACGAACGGATGCCTGGGACGCTGTTGGGGTCGTTTCCTATGGGTTGATATTCACCTTTGTGGAAAGCATTGCGGTTTTCCTTGTAATAGCAGCCCTGGGGCTGTTGATCTCAAGGAAATGGGGTGAAAAGAAGCGTCTCGCGCTGCTAAGCGCCCTGGTTGTGATCGTTTCATTGTGGGCAATGGTAAGTCACCTGTATTTCTTGCGGGAAACCTCCCTTTCGCCCGAAATCATCAGTTTCTTTGTGCAAACCAGCCGCCCATTGAGAATGCTTTATGTTTTCGCCTTCCTCATCGTCGCGCCGACATTTCTCATTCCAGCCTTTTTTATCCTAAGATCCGAGAAAGTTTTTTCGTTCGTCCGCGAAGGCATCGAGCGGCTTTCCCTGTTAATGATCCTGTACCTGATACTGGATATCGCCGCCCTCGTGATCGTCGTTGCCCGCAATATTTGACATGCAGAAAATGAACCATAAGATCAATCGCCGCGACTTTCTAAAGTTGGCGGGGGCGGCGTCTCTGGGGCTTTTCACCCCGCCGTTAATACAGAATCTCGGCAATAACCACACGATGCAGGGTGGGCGAAAAAACGTGCTGGTGGTGGTGTTCGACGCGCTTTCCGCCCTCAACATTTCCCTGTATGGGTACGGACGCGAAACCATGCCAAACCTGAGCAAACTCGCCAAACGGGCAGTGGTCTATCACAATCACTTTGCGGCGGGAAATTTCACAACGCCCGGCACGGCGTCACTGCTTACCATGACGCTGCCTTGGACCCATCGCGCATTCCGATTCGATGCAAGAGTAAGGGAGTCACTGGCGGATAAAAGCGTCTTCAATGCCTTTGGAGATTACCACCGAATCGCCTATACCCATAATCCACTGGCAAACACCCTGCTCAAACAATTCCGCATGGGCATCGATGAATACGTGCCGCGGGAAACGCTTTTCATCAATAACGACGGCTTGATCCGCGACTTGTTTTCCAGCGACGAAGACATCGCCACGGTCGGTTGGGCGCGGGCAATGAAACGCAAAGACGAAGGGTATTCCTACTCGCTTTTTTCATCCCACCTTTATGAACAGTATCAAAACAAAAGAATCGCCAAATTCAAGGAGTTCTATCCAAACGGATTGCCAAGCACAAATGGCGACAATTACTACACGCTTGAAGACAGCATCGATTGGCTTCAGTCACGCCTGGAAACGCTTCCCCAGCCATTCTTTGGATACTTTCATTTTTTTCCGCCTCACTTTCCCTATAAACCGCGCGTCGAGTTCGGCGATCATTTTGTCACCGATTCCTGGAAGCCGCTGGACAAACCCCAGGACCTCTTCACCGAAGGGAATGCGTACGAAACTTTGGCAAAATCACGGGCTTACTACGATGAATTCATCCTGAACGTCGACAGCGAATTTGGAAGGTTGTTTGACAGATTGGAATCCTCCGGCATACTTGAAAACACCTGGGTCGTATTCACTTCCGATCACGGCGAAATGCAGGAACGCGGCATTTCCGGTCACACCACACCCACTCTTTACCAGCCCATTGTTCGAATACCTTTGTTTGTCTTTGAACCCGGACGGGAGACCGGTCAGGATGTTTACGCTCCCACCAGCGCAGTGGACGTGATGACGACCCTCCTGCACGTCACGGGACACGATATCCCAGCGTGGTCGGAAGGGTCCATTTTGGCGCCTTATACACCCCAAGCCTCCAGGAATGAAAAAAGTGTGTACTCAGTGCAGGCAAGACGCAACGACCCAGCCCACCCATTAACAGAAGCGACTGTGGTGCGCGTGGAAGAAAACTACAAACTCATCTACTATCTTGGGTACGACCAACTTGGGGAGGATGGGGAACGCCTCCAACTTTTCGACGTTTGGGCTGATCCCGAGGAATTGAACGATCTGTCCGCGACAAAAAAGAGCACGGCGTCCGAACTGTTAAACATGACGCTGGCAAAACTCGAAGAAGTGAATGAACCTTTTTCAAAACGACGAAACTAAGCAAACAAACGCGCATCAGAAACGACAGAGGTAATTAGTATGAACCATGGTCTTGGACGGCGGGACTTTCTGAAACTTGCAGGCTTGCTCCCCATTGGGTTTGTCGCTCCGCCGCTCGTAAAAAAGCTCGGAGCCGCTTCGCTGTTGCAGGGTGAAAGAAAAAATGTGCTGGTGATTCTTTTCGATTCGTTCTCCGCCTCCAACATCTCCCTGCACGGATACGGACGGAAGACCACGCCAAACCTGGACAAACTGGCGCGCCGGGCGACGGTATATTTCAACCACTATGCCGGGGGCAACTATACCACGCCGGGAACCGCATCTCTTCTTACCATGACCCACCCCTGGTCGCATCGCGCATTCCGCTTTGCGGCTGAAGTCGTGGAATCTTATATGGATAAAAACGTATTTCGCGCGTTCGAAGACTATCACCGGATTGGATACACCCACAATCCTCTCGCAAACATATTGTTATCGCAGTTCCAAAGAAACATCGACGAACACGTTCCAATGGAAAAGCTTTTCATCAGCGACGATGGTCTGATCCGCGATCTGTTCGCCAAAGATGAAGACATTGCAACGGTCAGCTGGTCGAGGGAAATGAAACGCAGCGAATATGGATATTCGTATTCATTGTTCTTATCCCGCCTGTACGAAAAGTATAAGGAAAGAAAACTCGCAAGCTACAAAGAACGTTACCCCAACGGACTGCCGAACACCAACGGCGGCAATTACTATGCCCTCGAAGAAGGCATAGACTGGCTTATGGATGAAATTACCGAATTCCCGCAGCCGTTCTTTGCATACGTCCATTACCATCCACCGCATTTTCCATACAAACCGAGGATTGAATTCAACAATATCTTCGTAAACGATCTATGGAAACCCCTGAACAAGCCCGACGATCTCTTCACTGAGGAAAATTCGTACGAGACCCTTGCAAAGGCACGAGCCTACTACGACGAATCCATCCTGAACGTTGACAGTGAGTTCGGGCGGTTGTTTGACAGATTGGAATCCTCCGGCATACTTGAAAACACCTGGGTCGTTCTCACATCCGATCACGGCGAGATGCAGGAACGCGGCATTTCGGGACATGTTACACCCACACTTTACCAACCCATCGTTCGAGTGCCGCTGATGATTTTCGAGCCGGGGCAACTGACCGGCAGGGAAGTCCATACACCCACCAGCGCGGTTGATTTGATGACAACCCTGCTTCATGTCACGGGACACGATATCCCCGCGTGGTCGGAAGGGTCCATTCTGCCGCCTTACGCGCCGCCATCGGACAGTGAAGTGTTCACAGTTCAGGCGCGCCGCAACAACGTCGAATTGCCATTAACCGAGGCGACCATCATGCAGGTTTCGGGTAAATACAAGTTGATATATTATCTCGGCTATGAGCAGATTGGCGGCGCCGGCGAGCGCTGGCAACTCTTCGACATCGAAGCCGACCCCGAGGAACTCAATGACATTTCAACGACAAAAAAAGATACGGCATCAGAATTGCTGGAGAAATTAAAGTTCAAGCTAAAGGAAGTGAACAAGCCGTTTCAGGGCGGATAACCCCCGGAAGAGCGCGCGGTACAAACCGGCGCGCCGGGCGTTCTTTGATATAATGACGTCGTTCATTTAAACAATACCATCAGAAAACGATATAACGAGGAGTATCATGTACATTGACCCCAATTTTGGCGGAATGCTGTTCCAGGTTCTCGCCGTCGTCTTTGGCGTTTTGTCAGGGACGGTTCTCATGTTTGCAGGAAAAATCAAAATGGGCATTGCCAAATTCCGCCGGTCGCGGCGTCAGAAAGATGGCGAAAACGAAACATCCAATGAAAGCGAAAAGTAAGATCAATAAATCTTGCAAACCCACAGAAGAATTTATAACAGATGCGTACTCTCATCATTGGTCTGGACGCCTTTGACCCGTCCTTTCTCGAACGGATGCAGTCCAAGGGAAAGACCCCAAACCTGAACAAGTTCATCGAAAAAAGAGGCTACTCCCACTTTCAAGTGGTCGATCCACCGCAAAGTGAGGTGTCTTGGACAAGCATTGCCACGGGACTTAATCCCGGTGGGCATGGAATGTTCGATTTTGTCCATCGAAACCCTGCCAACTACAGCCTTCAAGTATCCCTCCTTCCAACCCAGAGGAACCTTCTTGGACTTCAATTCATACCGCCTCATAATGCCCCGACGATTTTCGACGAAGCAGTAAATGACGGCTACCCGGCCACATCGCTGTGGTGGCCCGCCACATTCCCCGCCAAACTCGCGTCGCCCGTCAGGACAATCCCGGGGTTGGGCACGCCCGATATTCTCGGACGCCTCGGAGTGGGGACAAACTTCTCTCCCGACAACCAAAAAGACGATCCGGAGAGAAAGACCGCCACACGCACTCTGGCCAAAAAAAATGAAACAAGATTTGCAGGAATCATTGAAGGTCCCGCCCGCAAAAGCGGATCGGCAAACATAAACTTCGAGATTGAGATCGAACAGGAACAATCCGCCAAGATGCTGATTGGAAAGCAGGTCATTTCATTAAGAAAGGGTGAATGGAGTGAAATTATCGAGCTTTCGTTCTCGATCGGGTTTGGCATATCAGTCAAGGCAATTACCCGCGCGATTCTGACAAATACCCGCCCGGCAAATCTTTATTTCCTGCCGCTTCAACTCCACCCGCTTTCTTCACCCTGGCCCTATGGGACACCGAAAGGCTTTATCAAAGATATTTGGAGGTCAAGCGGACCTTTCCTTACGCTCGGCTGGCCGCAGGATACCACCGCCCTCAACGATGGCTTTATCAGCGACGATCAATTTCTAAGGTTGTGCGAAACAGTTGACAGAGAGCGTGAAGCGGCGCTAATGAAATCCCTCGATTCTTTCGATGAGGGAATCCTCGCCTGCGTGTTCGACAGCCTCGATCGCGTTCAGCACATGTTCTGGAAGGATCGGGAAGACGTCATCGAATCCTGGTACATCAAACTGGATGACCTGATCGGGCGCATCCACAAAAAGGCGCTGGAGAAGGGCGAGGTCAAATTATTGATCGTGTCCGATCACGGCTTCGGAAAGTTTGACTACAAAGCCCACCTCAATCGGTGGCTGATTGATCATGATTACATATCGCTCAAAGACCCC
Source organism: Anaerolineaceae bacterium (assembly GCA_003598975.1). Lineage (GTDB taxonomy): Bacteria > Chloroflexota > Anaerolineae > Anaerolineales > Villigracilaceae > Denitrolinea. Next base: position 5,459 of record QZIJ01000068.1, read on the forward strand.
GCAGGCTCAAACGACCTCAAAAACGTAAATTGGAGCAAGACCCAGGCGTATGCTTTGGGGTTGAACAGCCTTTACCTTAACATTGCGGGCAGGGAAGGAGAAGGCGTCGTCCCTGACGATGACGGCAACGAGTTGCTCAATAAACTAAAGAACGAACTTCTCCAATGGAAGGGACCTGACGGCGGACAAGTTGTTCAAAAAGCGCTGACGCGCTCGGAGGCGTTTCAGGGACCGCTCGCAGATTATGCCCCCGACCTGTTCATCGGTTATCGCCCGCCCTACCGCGGGTCGGCAGAGACCGGGCTCGGGCAATGGAAAGACGAGGAAATTGAAACCAACCGGGAACACTGGGGGGCAGATCATTGTTTTGACTCAAACGCGGTTCCTGGCGTTATTTTCTCAAGCGATGGACTTGCCAACTGGTCAAAACCATCCTATCGGGATTTCCCGGCGATGGCGCTTGGCAAGGAATTGAAAAGCCGCGATGCCGCCCCGCCTCCGTCCTACAGCGACGAAGATGAGGAGCAAATCGAACAGAGGCTGAAAGACCTCGGCTATCTTTAATTCAAGAGACGGATTTAAGAAAAAAGAACCGCCAGGCTTATGGCGGTTCTTTTGGTTACGCATCCGGCTTCCTTTGCCGGTAATACCGACCTTGCGGCACGCCTTCCATTGCTTGCGCGTTCATCGGAATTTGCAGGAAGTCTGCCACTTTTGAAGCGTAAGTGACCGGTTCTTTCATCAACTCGTTATAATTTACGTACAAAACATCCATATTGGATTGGTTGGAAAGCCAGGCTTTTACCTTCCCCAAATGTTTGGCGTATAAATCTACAAACGCCTTGTCGTCATCGGCCTTGCCGGGTTTGCCTCTGCGTTCCAGCATCTTGCGTTGTGACAAGAGGATTTCCGCCAGTTCGCGCTCCATGAAAATTATTTTGTAATGCTGAGCATCCGGCAAATATTCGAGCAATGCCGAAATTATCTTCACCACTTTTCCGCAGGCTTCCCCAACCCATTCGGCATCTCCATCTTTTAATTGCTTTACCCGTTCAAATTCGTAATAGCCCTGCAGGTTATCATCGTCCGCAGAACGAATATTATCGGTAAGGATTTCCATCCCACCCGCCTCGAGCATTTTCATCATCATGGATGTGCCGGATCGGGGCAAGCCAGACACAATATAAACGGTTTCTTTCATATCAATCATTGTCGGGTTCAATCCTCATTATCATTGTTGTTGATATTCGCTTGGCAGACAGAGCCAGCCCCAGGATGATACTTTCTTTTTGAAGTTTCGTAAACACCAGCCAGGACGGGACGCCGCCAAGTTTACGCTATAATCCAATAAACCTGACCCCAAACAATCCCACAGATTCCTCATGCCAAATCATCTTATAAACGAAACATCCCCCTATCTCCTCCAGCACGCCCACAACCCTGTAGACTGGCATCCTTGGGGAGAAGAAGCGTTGTCCAAAGCCAGGGTGGAAGATAAGCCCATCTTCCTGAGCATCGGATACGCCGCCTGTCATTGGTGTCATGTCATGGCGCACGAATCGTTCGAAGACCCGGAAACCGCCGCGCTGATGAACGCCAACTTCGTAAACATAAAAGTTGACCGTGAGGAACGCCCGGACATTGACAGCATCTACATGCAAGCCACCATCGCAATGACAAGTTCCGGCGGCTGGCCCATGTCCGTATTTCTCACGCCAGACCTCAAACCGTTTTACGCAGGAACCTACTTCCCGCCTGTCCGGCGCTTCAATCTGCCTTCCCTCAAGGATGTATTAAGCAAACTCGCCGATGCCTGGAAAAACGACCGGAACGAAGTTGAAAACATCGGAAAAAAGGTCGGGGAACATATTCGCATACAAAGCAAATCAGAAATCGGAGATATGCTCACAAGCGAACATTTTCGAGCCATAGCAAACGCCATTCAATCCTCCTACGATTGGGGTTACGGCGGCTGGGGCGACGCGCCGAAATTTCCACAGGCAATGGCAATCGAATTCCTGCTTCACCATTCCGTTGCGGATAAAACAGAGGACTACACAAAACTCATCAAACATTGCCTGAATGCAATGTCACGCGGCGGAATGTACGATGTGGTCGGCGGCGGCTTTGCGCGCTACAGCACCGACAATCTCTGGAAAATTCCACATTTCGAGAACTAGGCGACCCAACCGATAGCTTGTTTCTACCTAGAAAGCACCATATATCAATGAATTTTTGACCGTCTTCCACAGTTAGTAAAGCGCCAACATCTAGTAACTCAATCACGCGTCGCTTATCATCAAAGGTTTCATTTCCAGGCTCCAATCCTTCCGCAATATGTAAAGCAAACTCACGAATTTGCTGGATGTCTTTTTCTGTTATGGTTTCTGTTTCCAAATTCAGATTCAAATCGTCGCGTTCTTTCTCCAACGAGGTGAGGGTGGTTTCTAATTGCTGTTTCTTATCAACCAACAATTCTCTTGGAATGTCACCAGAAATATATAGGTCAAGTACGCGGTCCAGTTGACTCTTCGAGTCCTGCCAAAGATCATCAAGAACGAGCAAACGGTCACGTATGGGTGCAATGAAATGCTCTCGGCTTTCTTGATATTCTGCAAGCCCAGTTTCCAGAGTTCCCGGTTGAGTAAGAAGCGCCTTCACCCAATCCCAGACCAACTTATCGACAACCTCTACGCGAAAGCTTGGAAGATGGCACTTCACGTTGGCGATGGTGCCCATAAGCGCATTACACTTGTAATACATGTAAAGTTTCCTTTCGTGAGGCACGGTAGCATAGCAATTGACGCTGGTATGACACAGACCACATCGGACACGCCCTCTCAGTAAGTACTCCCTTTTTATATTGCGTTTGGAGACACTTACATTTGCCTTTCGCTGAAGCTTAGCTTTCTCCCACATTTCCTCAGAGACAATGGCAGGCACGTTAAATGTCAGCCACCATTCGCGGGCGTTGGGCTTGTGATAACCTCCAAAAGTGTTACGTTTTCCATAGTGCCAGTGTCCGGCATATGTCTCTGATTGCAGAATTCGATACACGAGTCTCCCTGACCATTCCCCTTTCCCACGCTTTTTGAACATTCCACGCAGGTCTGCCCAAGTGGGAACCCTCATTTGGGTGAGTCGCTTTGAAATCTCGCGTGTGGAAAGGCGCCGACCTTTTTCATCTCCTTCCACGTACCATGTGTAAACCAACCGTACGACCGCTGCCTCCTCTTCATGAATCACCAAATTCTTACCGTCATCTGATAAGCGATAACCAAATGGGGGTTTATTTCCGTGAAGCATGATCTTCCCGTTTTTGACCACCTGCCGCCTGCCGCGAACCATACGCTCGGCGATTTTTTCGCGTTCGTATTCAGCGATAGTCGCACGAATATGCTTGTTCAAGCGTCCTTCCGGCGAGTTCTCATAGCTGGCAAGCACATAAACAACTTCGACACCGGCTCGATTCAATTGTTCTTCAACAATAAGTTGTTTCGCAAGCTTGCGGCTGAGGCGGTCAATCTCGCGAACCACCAATACATCAAACTCTCCTTTTTGCGCCATATCACGTGCGTGATTAAGTTCGGGTAATTCAAATGAAGCGCCAGATGCGCCACGATCATCCTCGGATAATTCTGCAATGATTTGCCACCCGTTATCGAGTGCAAAATCCCGGCACATTTCCAATTGTCCCGCCAGATTACGTCCTTCCTTGCCGCGGTCATCGCTGGAAACTCTTGCATATAGTACAGCACGTTTAATTGTTTTCATGATCTTCCTTCATGGTTATTATTTTTATTTGGGGAATGGTATAGGATTAGCAGAGCCAGACCGGGCTGGCTGTCGCTTAGTTACGGGATGGCTGGTAAAGGATGTCCCGCATTTCCTCGAAAAGCTGTGGCCCCAACACAAGGGATTGTTCATGGGAGGCAAGTTCAAAGGAATTCACAAGATCGGCTAGCACCATGCCGATATTTCCTTCAACCTCCAGCAGGCTTTTTCCACTAGCCGCTTCCTGCCACTCCTGGCGGAACTTGGAAAGGATTGCAATTGCTTTCGTTCGTGGACTTGGATTCATATTCAACATCAGAAGGCTCCTTTTGATTATTGGAGCGATCTCATTCTGCCCGGTCAGAAAAGAAATCGCCCCGGTGAATCCCACCAGGGCGTGAAAACTGGGCTGATATAATGAAGTCAGCCCGTCCCTCCGCTACTATCGGTGGGTTGGGTTAGGGTCGTGCGTGTGTTCCACCACATTCACGGCCCGTTTCAACAGATATAATTATCGTATTGATACGATAATTATACTACACAGAAAGCAAAAGTCAATAATCCCCCACCCCATCGATTTATCTTCTTTTGGAACCAGGTTTCGGTTTTGCTCCGCGACGTTCCCCCAATTTTTCTGCATGCTTAATATAAATTTCCAGGGAACGCCGGCTGACCTGCCATGACGGTCCCCACTTTCGCCCAACCACTTTGTTAGATCGAATCAATTGACGGATGTAATCCGGGTTATAACCGCTTACTTGCGCAGCATCATAGGTAGTCAACCACTCTTCCATAAACAATTCTCCAAAACAATATTATAACTTGGATGGTAGCAAGTTCACTCGATGCAAGCAATGTGTGTTTGACGCAAACGAAGCGTAAAACAGTTGCGGGTTTTCAGATAATTTCATGAAATCATGGATAGGCGATTGTAAGTTTTTTCACATTCATTTTTTCAGGCTTCTCAGTTAGAATTTTAGCCTTATGGCTAAATACACCAAACGTAGTCATATTCATCCCAAATTACGAATGGCGCTGTATTTGATTTTGCTCATATTCGGCGGATTGTTGTTTGGTTCGATCACCTGGGTCTTCCATCGAATTCAAACAAGATTTGGGGAGGAACTCGCCGAAGTTGCGGTAGCACTCATGTCCATTCTCATCCTGGCGTTGATCATGGTTGGAATGCGCGCCGGCTGGAGCCTGGACCGTTTCATTCGACATCGCAAGATCGACCTATGGCGAATTCACCGATCGATTAGACAAATTGGATATTTCCTTAAACTGCTGGGATACGAGGAAGTTCAACCTCAGTTGACCCTGTCTGAATCAGGGACTTCACAAACAGTACAAATGCTGGCAAGCATGGATAGACCGAAACGGCGCGGCAGACCACCCACCCACTCGCTTGATCGCTGGACACGGGTGGTGTTAGCCTGGGAAAATCGCGATCCATTCCGAAACCCCATCACGCTGACAGAGTTTCTTTCCCAGGAATTCGGCACATATGCCGATGGAACACCCTGCATGTCGGATAACAGTTTCTACGAAAACCGCAAAAAGGTCTTTGATGAACTCAGAAAAAACGCAACAGTGAATCAAGAACCCACCTTCTAATGGGGAGAAAGTTTGGTTTCGATGGAATGCAAAAAGCCGCAGGGCTCTGCGGCTTTTTGTTTTAACAGCCACCAACACCGCGCCATACGGCAATCTCGTTACATGGATAGCGGTTCAAAAAGTATGGAATTCTTGTGACGGCAGCCAAATCTTTTTAATTTCCATTAATCTTTTTGTTATATAAATATGCCGTACAACCCAGGGATATTCGTGGCACTGTTGAATCGGTGTATAGCGCCTGATGCCCGGCAATTAAATATTCTCCCAGGATTTCACCTTATCAAAATATCAAATGGCACTTGAGACTGTGTCTGTCTTTTTTTACCGGTAAACAGCCACAACTTTCAGTCCAAAATGTTACAGTCATTACTTATTGGTCTACTTATTGGTATTGTATTCTTCTTTTTCCCCATCGTCATTGGAATGGTTTTGTTCTTCATACTGATTCTACAAATCAGGGGAATAGTCAGAAAAAAGGATGATGAGAATTCCTGACATCAAGGCAACCGGGGGCTGTTTCAGCATCCATCACAAATCCAAAAAATCCTTCATACCGATCCATTTTTTCAGAAAAATATCGAAAACAACGTCATTGGAATTTCCGTAGAATTCCTGTGACTCATAATGGGGAATTAATTGACTCCCGCCGTGTAAAAGAGCCGCTGTACGTGGCTCTTTTATCTTAACCCAAGCGAGGTTGAACATGGCAAGAGTTGTCATATACCTTCTCGAACCAGAAATGAACGCACTACATCAATTAGCCCAGCAAGAATATCGACCCGTGAAGTCACAGGCAGCATTGATCATCAGAAATGAACTCAAGCGTCTTGGACTGATCGAGGGACAACTGGCAGGCGGAGACAAACAAACCGAGTTATCTACCGAAACCGATGACAGGGGTGCAGCATGCTAGAACAACCCACCCAGGAAATCGAACTGACCGCCGAACAACGCCGCAATCTGGGGCATGTATATCGCATGATCCTTGGCTGGCGAAGGGATCGTAAAAATAAAACGGCATCCCCACCTGTAACCGAATCGATGTCAGGAGAACACCAATCGCCACAGACCGAATCGGATTCCGATGTACCGGCAGAAAGTGAGTCCTGAGATGTTCACAGGAATTTTCGTCGGACTCGCCATATTTGGCGGAAGCCTCCTTATCGGGGTGATCGTTTTCTTTCTTGTGTTCTGATCCCAACAGAGCCTGAAGCATCTTCATCGTTTTCAAAAATAGGAACATATCATGTCCACCAAAGTCATCTGTATTGCCAATCAAAAAGGCGGGGTCGGCAAGACCACGACCGCCGTATCCCTCGCCCACTGTCTGTCCCAAAAAGGCAGGCGCGTATTACTGATCGATCTTGACCCGCAGGGTCAATCCGCCACGGCATTGGGACGCAACCCCGAGCCCGGTGCGTTTTATCTGCTCACAATGGGAACCACGCCGCAGGAGACCACCTTTGTGCAGTCATGGGTGCGTTTCTCCGGACGGGAAGGACTGTACCTCCTGCCCGGTGACCAACAGACGATGGCCGCCCAGACCGTGCTCAACGCGCAGGACAAACCCATCTCTGCCATCCGCCAATCCATCCAACGCTTTTTCAAAGATGGACTCCACTACATCCTCTTCGACACCGCGCCCAGTGTGGGCGGGATCCAGGAACGGGCAGTCTGGGCGTCCGATCTGGTGATCGTGCCGACCGCCACCGAGTTTCTCTCCGCCGATGGAGTCTCGAAGGTACTGCTCATGATGAGCGTCCTTCAGGAAAAGAAAAACTGGCGCGGAAATCTATTGGGCATCCTGCCGACCTTCTTCGATGAACAAACCCGCGAGAGCAAAGCTACGATGGAAAACCTGAAGGAACGGTTTGATGCAAGTGTTCTACCGCCCATCCATCGTTCCACATTGCTACGGGAATGCGCCGCCGAAGGGAAAACCATTTTGGAATTTGATCCTGTGTGCCGGGCTGCCAAGGAATATCAAACATTGACCCAGCACGTGCTGAAATTTTAGGAGGTGGGGATATGACCAGACGACGTGACCCATTTGAGAAGACTGATACACCAACCTCAACTCAACCACCCAGTCTCTATGACTCCCTGCGCGTGGCAACGCCGCGTAAACGCAACCGCCAGTGGGAAAAACAACAACAGAGCCGCAAGGTGGTCTATCGCGGCATCGATCCCAAGCTGGCATTGAAGGTGAAGAAGATTGCCGATGATCTGCTTGTGCCCGGTGGAGAGGTGGCATATGCGGTGCTCGAATACGCACTGCGTTCCTATGAACGCGGTGATTTTGATCTCCACCCGCGTCCCAATCCGGAGCGCATGCGTATGACTCTCTTCCCACGAAGCGACTCCGCACATTCGATCAACAGACCTCAACGTACTGCCAAACATAAACGACCGGAAGCTTTGTGGCGGGTGATCACCACCTGGCGCGGCTTCTCCCCCGAACTCAAACAGGAACTGGCAGCGCTGGCATCCGATGATGGCTTGCATGTACCCATTGGGGAATTGATCACAGCCTTGTTGCGCTTTGGTCTGAAAGCGTATGAAACCGGATTGTTGAAGCTGGAACCCAAACCTAAATCCACCACATTTACTTTAGCGCACAAAGGCAAATGATGACGTTCCGCCAAAAAATACTTTATCAATTGAATGAGATGAAGAACGTGGGCGGCAGAGACAACGTGCCGCCTGCGCCCTGTCCACGCGCCGTCCACGCATCCGCCTACTCTGCCGCCTACGTTGAATGCACAGGAAGGGCTGAGGCGAAAGAAATCCTGCGCGAACGGTCTGGGAGACCTGTAGAAAAAAACAGGCTTGTTTTACGAGGAGGTCTTGCATGAGCGATCTTCAACAAGCCTGGAGTTCCGTGTTGACTCAATTGCAGATGGACATGCCGCGCGCCTCGTTTGAAACCTGGGTGCTGGGCACGGTTGCGTTGGGATTGGAAAACGATGTACTGCTTGTTTCCACGCGCAATGCCTATGCCCGCGATTGGCTGGAGTCGCGCCTGACCAGCACGGTGCAGAGATTACTGGTTGGCATTCTGAATCGTTCCGTCTCTGTGAAGTTCGTTGTCGGCGATGAGGCACAGGAAGAAATGGAAACAGAAGCGGAGGAAACGGATGAACCTGAATTGAACATCGAGCCGGTGCAGTGGCTGGATTATGACCGCATCGTCCAGCCGCACAAGCAGGTCGTGGTGAAGGGTTATTTGAGAAGATTGGGGATGGAGATCGGACCCAAGGCGGTCTGGTTGTATGTGGGATTCCATCAAGCGGCGTGGAGGGTGCAGGACCAGCACCAGACATCTGGAAAACCATTGCACAGTCACGAGGTAATGAGATTCAGCGCATTGAGCAATGGCGCCTTCTGGCGATTGTTGAAACACGCCACCATCCAGGATCAGTTGAATGGACTTGTTCAGCGCGTGGACCCACAGGACACACGCCGTTTCCGACGCGGACGGGATGGACGTCCGCATCGCGCACCGATCCGTTACCAGGTTTTCATGACCCCGCGCCTGACACGCGCCGACGCCACCGCGGTTCATCTGCGATTGAAAGTATTAATCGAAAAACATAACTCCGTATCCAATGCTCTGCAGGAGATGCTCGCCGTGGAGGACGTCATGGATCTGCTTGATCCGCAGGATTTAAAACTGCCTCATCCGCCCACACCTGCACTTGCGCCAGGTGCAAGTGTGAACACGGTGATGGATATGGTGCGTTTGGAAACAGGTGAAAAGTTTTCGCCTGAAATCGAGCGTCACGCGCAGGAACTACATCGCCGGATCATCAACTGTATGGGCGACATTCACATCCCTCATTACTTCATCACAGAAACCATCAAGCGGTACAACCTGACCCCCGCGCAGGCCTGGCTGATCACGGTCGCGCGCGATATGGCGTTTATCAATGCGCGCACCGGCGAACGGCGGGAAGTTGTCACGTTCAAACGGGGCTATCAGGAAATGGCGGAACTGATCGGTTCCAACCGTTACAAAACCGTACAGGCCTGGCTCAATCAGCAATGGGTGTCGCAACAACGCGGGGGACATCTCTCCCGCTTTCTGCACGAAATCGACATGCCTGATTCAAAGACCTACGCCGACCTGCGCGTTGAGTCCATGCCGCGTGCCTTTCGGGTATTGCTGGACGAACCGCTGGACGCAGATGGGAGTAATAGAGTGGACGCAAATGGGAGTCATATGGCAGACGCAGATGGGAGTATTAGCTGGACGCAAATGGGAGCATTAGCAGACGCAAATGGGAGTCATATGGTGGACGCAAATGGGAGTGATTTAAACTCTTTTAAACACCC
>QZIJ01000096.1 GCA_003598975.1 Anaerolineaceae bacterium
ATTGGACACTCCTTGCAGGTTGTTTGGGTGGTACCAACAATTCTGCATCAGGAGTGTCTTTTTGTTAATGTTCAACCCTATTTACGGATAGGGTCTTATTAATTGCTTTGATATTAATAACTGCCTAATATCCTTGTCGCTCAATATCATAACTTACCTCGGGGGCTACGCTGTTTTCATCTCACAAAATTAAGATGGATTATATCAGTACAGTCTTGCGGGTTTCCAATTCCCAATCCTGTCCTGGGAGGAGTTTCGCTTTGTCGAGCCACGCGTCCAAGCCGTCTTGGGTCAGGCGGGTATATAGTGCGCGCACGGGGTCACGGTCCGCATGGGCATGGCAGAGGAAAACTTTGAGGGGGCGTTTTTCGGTAGTCATTTTTTGAACCGCGACACTTGCGCCTGCGCACAGTGCAGGTGAGCACGCGAAGAGCGCTAAGAAAACCCTTTAAAAATCTTGGCGAACTTTGCGCTCTTGGCGGTTAGTTGATTTACAACTGTCGAACCCTGATCTTTACAGTGTCACCTGTCCGCTCGGCGACGAGGATGAAAGGTGGCGTCACTTCGGGGGCATTATCACGAATGGCATTGATCGTTTTTATCGTAAAGTCTGCTCGGATGTGACCAGGGCGAACGTAAATGATCCCGATAAATTGCGCGCCCATCAGTGCAAGTCCGCCAAAATCGCTGTCGTGCGTCAAAACGGCTCTCCCCGCTTCGGTTGCTTGTTGAAGAACTTGTCTATCTGGAAGTCCGAATTGTCCCTGCTCGGACACGGACTCTACATCCAATCCCGCCTCTCGTAAAAATGCAATCACGTCGGGATGGAGATTTTCGTCCGCGAGTAATGGATAATCAAGAGCCTTCACGCCCCAACCTTTACATCCAACAACACTTCATTTTTCACAGACTGCGCCGCATATATCAGGGCTTCTTCTATCGCTTCGGGCGACAATTGTAGATAGGTTTTTAAAACTTCATCACGCGTTGCTCCACTGGCAAAAAGTTCAAGGATGAACTCAATGCTGAGGCGCGTACCTGCAATATGAGGTTTGCCGCTTAAAACTTCGGGGTCGTAGGAAATATGAGTAAACATAGTTTTGCTCCTGAACTATGCCGCTATTATAATGCTCAATCCTGACCTGGGAGGAGTTTGGCTTTGCCAAGCCACGCGTCCACGCCGTCTTGGGTCAGGCGGGCCCCTTCGGGGAGTGCGCGGACGGGGTTGCGGCGAAGTGCCCGCAGGGTATCCGCGTGGGCGTCCCACAAGGGGATGATATGGCAGAGGAAGACTTTCAATGGATGCTTTGATTCAAGCATAAGTACCCCACCGAAAATGGTGTGACTAAATTATACAAGGGTTTTCACTTGTTGTATAATCAAAGTCATGACGCGTCGAAGTGTGATTTCCCGCATCCGCAAGCACCGCGCCCAATTGACAAAATTGGGCGTGAAGTCATTGTCCCTGTTTGGATCTGTCGCGCGCGGGGATGAACGAAAAGACAGCGACGTGGACATTCTCGTTGAATTCAAGGGACGTGCCACGTTTGATCGCTACATGGACACAAAATTCTATCTGGAAGATTTGCTTGGCCGCAAAGTGGATTTGGTCACGCCAAAGGCGATCAAGCCTCTTATGAAACCTTACATCATGCAGGATCTGGTCCATGTCGCGTAACGAGTCCCTGTACCTTACCGATATTCAAGATGCCTGTAAAAAGGTTTTGAAATTTACAAAGGGGATGACCTATAAGGATTTCGTCCATGACGACTTGCATTTTGATGCAGTTTTACGCAATCTAGAAATCATCGGCGAAGCTGTAAAGAATATATCCGAAGAAACGCGGCGAAAATACCCCGAAGTAAAATGGCGGAAGATCGCAGGCTTTCGCGATATTGTGGCGCACGAGTATTTTGGAGTTAACGATGAAACGGTTTGGGATATCGTTGTGAACGAGATTCCAGCCTTGCTGGCGATTGCGAAAAAGATGCTTGGGAAAAAGTAACGAACAAACTTAATTTACCATTTCGAGTAACAGGGATTTTTCTTTTTAAGTCACGCGTCCACGCCGTCTTCCCTGGCACCGCCCGCCACATCGTCCCGATGTCCTTCGGGAGGGCAGGTGTGGTAAGACGGGTGTGGTCTCGATTCGGCGGCGGTGGTTGAGTAGGACGAAGTCTGTATCGAAACCAACCGCCTACTCGACCATCGAGTGCGCGGACGGGGTTGCGGCGAAGTACCCGCAAAATCATATCAAGAACACCTACGGAATGAAATACGTGACGATCAGCGCAGGCCGCGCGGCCGCGGTGGCGCTGCTCCCGCTGATGAATTGGAGCGAGTCGCGGCTTCGGTCATCGTTATCGTCCAGCACAAACCGCAGGCGGAGTTGGGTGACGCCCGTCAGGTTGAGTTTGGTGAGGCTGGCCGCGTTGAACCTGGCCGAATACCGATTGTTGACGGGTGTCGCGGTGAAAGACGATGCGATTCCATTCGATGGAGCATGAAAGTCCACGGCTTCCAGATTCAGACCCGTGCCAAAGAACGGATTCCCCAATTCCACCAGCAATTTCCCGTGTGTGAGAAACGGATTCTGGCCGAGGATGCTTTTCTGCCTGACCTTCAACGTCACAGACAGAATTCTGGCATTATCAGGCACGCTCGCAGTGTTAAAGGACAGCACAGCGCGTAACTGGCGGTCGCTTGCGTCATCGCCTACAGGCAGCACAAGTTGGGACGATGTGAAGACGCCTCCCCGTCCAGTATTTTCCGCCGACTCGATCACGATCCCATCCTGACTGGGAGTGGAGGAAATCTTCCTGGAGAGGATCGCCGCTTCGACAATGTGGAGGAGAGATCCTGTGGTGTAATCGAAGAAATACAACTCGCCCTGTTCGTCCTCGCCAAAGGAGGTGATCTTGTAATCGGTGTCGGCGATCAGGGTCGAGGTCCATTGATCGGACACGTTGCGCGTCAGCCCCCAGATCTTCCCATAGCAGAAGTCGGCATACAGATAAACTCCCTGCAGGCTCGCAAAATTCGAGCCGCGATAAACGTACCCCCCGGTGACCGAACAACCGTTTTCACCGCTGGCGCCGTGCTCGTAGACCGCCACTGGCGGCACATACCCGGCCGGGGGCGTGCAGGTGGCTGCATCGTAGCAGAGATTCCCCTCCATGATTCGCCAGCCGTAATTCTGCCCGCCGCTCACACCAGCCGGCTGGAAATCCACCTCCTCCTGCGTGTGCTGGCCGACATCCCCGATATAAATATCGCCAGTCGCCCTGTCGAAGGAAAAACGCCAGGGATTGCGAAGTCCGTACGACCATATCTCCTGTTTGATGGACGGGTCTGAACTGCCAACGTAGGGGTTCGTTGGCGGGATGGTATACGCGCCCGCTCCGCTCACATCCAGGCGCAGGATATTTCCAAGCAGGGTGGTCAGGTTCTGGGCATTATTATCGGGGTCGCCCGGTCCACCTCCATCGCCGATAGACATATAAAGATAACCATCCGGGCCGAAGGCAATCATCCCGCCATTGTGGTTGGTGCGCGTCTTGGGGATGCTCAATAGAATCTCGCCGCTGGCATTGGCAATATCAGGATCCGCGGAAACCGTATAGCGCGCCAGAGTCACTGCATACGAGGCGGCGGTGTAGACGATGTAAAACGTTCCATTTACATCATAGTCGGGATCGAACGCCAGCCCCAGCAATCCCTGTTCCCCACTGGTCAACGAGATTAACGTGCTTACATCCAGGAACGGCGCCGCGTTCAACGCGTCATTCTTGTAAATGAGTATCTGCCCCACGCGTTGAACAACGAAGAGCCGATTCGACCCATCCCCGGCGTGTGTGACGAAGACAGGATCATCAAGACCGCTGACTACCGTCTCAAATGTGACATTTTTCGGAACTGCATACCGCACGCCCGCCGCCCTGGTCACAGAGGTGGCCGAAGCCAGCACAGCAACAAGGGCAACAAACAAAAACAACTTTTGGACAATATTTTTCATCGGAACCTCTAATCTGATTGGAACGAAACGCCCGCATTATAGCCGAACAACGAGGCGTATTCTATGGTTAAATTGTCCCATGCAGAATGTTGATATCCTGATCCTCGGCGCAGGACCCGCGGGACTCTCGACCGCTCTCCACCTCGCGCGGGACTTTCCGCATCTAACGACCCGCGTCCTGATCCTGGACAAAGCGCGGCATCCACGCCCCAAACTTTGCGCGGGCGGACTCGTCCGCGACGCGGAGACCATCCTCGCCCGCCTCGGCCTCGACGTGACCGAAGTCCCTCACGTGGATGCGTCCGCCGCACACTTCGATTTCGAAGGCAGTGGGCTTTCCATCCGCAATCGGAAGAGTCACACCCTGCGCGTCATCCGCCGCAACGAATTCGACGCCTGGCTGGCAGGGAAAGTACGAGAGCGGGGAATGGAGATTCGAGAAGAGGTCACCGTGAAAGACGTGACCCCCGACGACGATGGCGTGACCGTCGTCACCGATCAGGGAGAGTTTCGCGCGCAGGTCGTCGTCGGCGCGGACGGGTCGAAGGGCGTCACGCGTCGGTGTGTTTTGCCGCGCGAACCCGTCCACACGGCGCGAGTGTTGGAGGTAATTACTCCCACCCAACCCTCCCCCATTTTCTCCGAAAATGGGGGAGGGCAAGGGAGGGGGCGGGAGGGGGCTTATTTCGATTTCTCCTGCGTCCCCTCTGGCATCGAAGGATACACGTGGGACTTCCCCACGCAAATTCAAGGACAACCCATGCGGTGTTGGGGAATCTATGACGCGAATCTCCATCCCGAATGGGATAAATCCGCGCTAAAAGAAACGCTTGCAGAGGAAATGTCGCGTCACGGATTCGACCTGGGTGACTACGAATTGCAGGGACATCCCATCCGCTGGTACGCGCCGTGGACGAGCATCTCCGTCCCGCGCGTGCTGCTGGCGGGCGACGCGGCGGGCGCCGATCCGCTTTTCGGGGAGGGCATCAGCATGGCGCTGGGATACGGCGCGGTCGCGTCGGCGGAGATCGGCGAGTCGTTTCAGCGTGGAGATTTTTCGTTCCGCAGATACCCGCGTCGGGTGGCGCGAAGCGGACTCGGTCAGACGCTGTTGGTAAGATGGGTCGTCGCGCGCGTCGTCTACAAATTCAAATGGCGCTGGTTCCAAATCCTGCTCTGGCATTTTTTGAAACCCGTCGTGGCAGGCACGGCATGGTTGTTGGTTCTGAATTGGGCAGGGAGGTTGCCCAATAGGAGATAGTTCGTTATAAATACCCACGGTCACAAACTGCGCTATCCGCCTTCTAAAAAAGCGCAGGTTGTGACCGAGTGCGGTATACTGGCGCAAAATTTCTGGTTTGGGTTGGGTTATGGGTTTTGCCGATTTACACATTCACAGCATGTACAGCCCCGATGCGACCACCACGGTGCGCGCGGTGCTAAAGCAGGCCGCCGACGTGGGGCTGGACGTGGTGGCCATCACCGACCACGATGCCATCACAGGCGCCCTCGAAGCGCGCGAACTCGCCTCGCAATACAACGTGGAGGTGGTGACGGGCGCGGAGGTGACCACCAGCGACGGGCATCTGGTTGCACTCTATGTGGAGAAACTTCCGCCCGCGGGCATGTCGCTGGATGAAACCCTGATTTGGATCGGGCATCACGGGGGCATTGCCATCGCGCCGCATCCGTTCAACAACCTGCCAAACAGCCTGGATCTGCACGTGGTGATGGGCGTGTTCAACCGTCCGCGCGTCAAGGGATTCTTGAAAGGCATCGAAGTGTATAACATGGCGACGCGCGCCTTCAACGACACCGCGGAGAAACTATCCGTATACCTGCCGCTTGCGAAGACTGCCGCCAGCGACGCGCACGTTTACTGGGCCATCGGCGTCGGGCGGACGCAATTCCACGGTTCCAGCGCGGACGATCTGCGGGACGCGCTCGAAAAGGCTTCCACCATCCCAATTCCCTTCGAGGGAAAGATGCCCGCGCCGCCCCTGCTGAGCTGGATCCGCCGCATCTTCATGCGCAGGCTGGGCTACATTTCCGACACGGTCTCAGCCTCCTCGCCCATCAACACCCAGCGCTTTGACCGCGACGCGCTGTTGAAGGCAATGAAAAAGTTGAAAAAATGACAGCCACTTTGGACTGTCATTTTTCTTTAACCCGCTTGATGAAGCCTGGGGTGTGCAATTCCCTCTCCAATAGAAATTGAAAATAACCTTGCATCACTGCCTCGATCTCTTTTTGCGTCTCCACATCGGGACGGGCGCGCGTAGCCGCGCGGTAATCGCTCCGCTGGAAATGACGCAGGTATTTCAACGCGTCCACGGAGATGGGCCAGAGACCTGGCAGGCCGCGTCCACAGCGGGGACAGATGGCGCCTCCCAACGCGGCGGAGAAGAACTGGTCTTCGGCCTGGATCGCGTTTCCGCAATTGGCGCATTCAACAAGTTGCGGGCGGAATCCCAGCAGATCGAGCAGGCGCATATCGTAGGAGCGGAGCGTCAGCCAGGGAAGGGATTCGGACGCGAGACGAGACAACGTCTCAGTGAGGAGGCGATAGATGGATGGCGACGCGACCTCCTCGTCGGGGACGAAGCGGTCGAGCAATTCGAGCACGTAGACCGCGTAGCCCGTCAACGTCAGGTCTGCGCGCAAGGACGGGTACGCGTCCACCGTCTCAGCCTGGGTGACGATGAAGAGGTCGCGTCCGCGCGCCAGTTGCAGTTTGACGCGTGTGAACGGCTCGAGATGTCCCGCTTTGCGCGAGGTGATCTTGCGCGCACCCTTTGCCACTACGCGGACTTTCCCATGCTCGCGCGTGTACAACGTGAGCAGGCGGTCGGCCTCGCCAAAATCACTGTGGCGGAGGACGACGGCTTCGACGCGAAGGGAGCGGAATTTTTCGGGCATGGGGGGGTAATGGAGGGTGGTAAATGATGACGAATGGCAACACCCATCATCCATTTTCCAAATGTTTTGGCGTGAAGGCTTCTGGAAGCAATTCGGCGACTGTCATTTCCTTGACGATTTCCCCTTCACCATTGGCGATCAGGACGCGCATCTCCAATCCGAATTCGGCCATCACCTGGCGACAGGAGCCACAGGGCGAGCCGCCGTTATCCGTGACGACCGCCATGACTTCGAATTCTCGTTCCCCCTCCGAAACAGCCTTGTAGATGGCAACGCGTTCCGCACACATGGTGGTGGGATAGGCCGCGCTCTCCACGTTGACGCCCGTGAAGATGCGACCGTTCTTCGTCCGCAAGGCCGCGCCGACACGGTAATGAGAATAGGGTACGTAGGCGCGTTTCCGCGCTTCATTGGCAAGATCAATCAACGCCTGCTCTTCTTCTTTTCGTTTCATAATTTATCCTTACGTTTTATGCCTTTTTTTCTCCAACTTCTTGATTGCCCGCGCAGGCACACCCGCCACCAGCGTATCCGGGGGCACGTCCTTCGTCACCACCGAGCCTGCGCCCGTGCGTGCGCCGTCGCCAATCGTCAACGGGGCCACCAGCATCGTATCCGAACCGATAAACACATCCTCGCCAATCGTGGTGGGATGCTTCTTCTCACCGTCGTAATTGCAGGTGATAGTGCCCGCGCCGATGTTTGTCTCCGCGCCGATGTCAGCATTGCCGATGTACGAGAAGTGTCCCATCTTCACGCCATCGTGCAAATACGAATCCTTCACTTCGCCAAAATTTCCCATGTGGACATGGTTGCCCAGGCGCGCACCCTTTCGCAGTCGCGCGAACGGCCCCATGTCTACATCATCCTCCAACAGCGCGCCTTCCAGCACCGAAGCCAGCACCTTGCAGTGGTTCCCGATTTTCGAATCGCGGATGATCGTATTCGGCCCGATTACATTCCCCTCGCCAATCTCGGTCTTGCCATGCAGGTACGTGTTCGGCCAGACGACTGTATCGCGTCCGACCTTCACACCGATTTCAATGTAAGTCGACGCGGGATCAATCAACGTGACGCCGTTCAGCATGTGGGATTCATTGACGCGTCTCCGCATCTCCGCTTCGACCTCAGACAGGTGGACGCGCGTGTTGACGCCAATCGCCTCTTTCGCATCTTCCATGACTTCGGCCTGAATCGGCAAACCAGCCTTGACCGCCACTTCGACCGCGTCGGTCAAATAATACTCACCCTTGTGCGGATTCTTCTCGATGAGCGCAAGCGCGTCCCAGAGCCAGTCCGCATGGAAGCAATACGCGCCCACGTTCAACTCTTTGATGCGCTTCTGCTCCTCGGTGGCGACGTATTCCTCTACGATGGCTTGCACCGTCCCATCCGCGGCGCGGACGATTCTCCCGAATCCGTGCGGGTCGTCGTTGAAAACTGTCAGCATGGAGAAGGGGCCGCGGTTCGCTTTTTGTTTTTCCACCAGGCGCGCCAGTGTTTCGCCGCGCAGGAGGGGCATGTCCGCGTAACAGACGAGAACCAGCCCCCCCGTCCCGCGCAGAAGCGGAGTGGCCTGTATCACGGCGTGTGCCGTCCCCAGTTGCGGGTCCTGCACAACGGTCCGCGCCGACGCGCCAACGTAGTCTGTCACCTTCTCCGCGCCGTGTCCGACGACAACAACGGGCGTCTCGCTCGCGGCCTGTTTAACAGCTTCGAGCGCGTGCCAGATCATCGGCTGGCCGAGCACGGGATGAAGGACTTTGGGCAGGTCCGATTTCATGCGTGTGCCCTGTCCTGCGGCGAGAAGGATGGCGGTTACTTTCATGGATGGCTCCTCTCCCCTCTCCTGAAGGAAGAGGGGCCGGGGGTGAGGTCAAAATAAAAACAGGCTGCGTCCGCCGTGGCGGGGCAAGCCTGTCAGGAAAAAAGCCCCGCCTGCGCGGGATTTTGAATAGGCTGGGGCACCTGGATTCGAACCAAGATCCACGGCTCCAAAGGCCGGTGTGCTGCCGTTGCACCATGCCCCAGTGCGGGCGGGATTGTATCACACGGGCGGGATGCGGGCAATGTCACTTTTTGCGAGTCAGTGGTTTTGTTTGTCCCTTCGGTGTCAGGCCAAGTTGTTTGGCCTGTTCGTACGAAAGCACATCAGGATGCAGGGGCGGGTTGCCATGTTTCTCCACCGCCTCGTCCCAGAAGGCGTCGGCATCGCTGGCCTTGATCTTTTGTTTCTTTTGCTGGAAGAGGTTCTCGATATCCTGGGTTGGAACATTGGTGGTCGCAGAAATGGGGATAGATTCGACCATATCATGCTCGGACGGGACGGTGGGCATGCCCATCAAGCGGAGGGATTTTTCCATCGTCTCGCGAACGGACAGCATGGCATCCACCACTTTCAGGATGTGGTCACGTTCGGCAATTTTTTCCCCGGCCACCAGCAGGCCATAGAGCGCGTCCACGGGGATGAGGATAAGATCGTGGTCGCCGCCGCTAAAGACATGATAATGATCGGGGCCCTCCTGGTGAATGAGCCGCGAGACTCTCTGCCCGGAAGCGAAGATGGCCATGATAGCCGAAAGCAGGGAGACCTCCATACTACTGTCGTGCAGGTCGCCCGCGCGTTCGAGGACGCGGCCGCGGTCGCTGAGCAGGTAGACCGCCTGCGCTTTCACCTGTTTGCGGAGTTTGGTGAGCAGGTCCGCGATGGTATCGCGGTTGGTCTCCACCTTCTCATCTTCGGGAGGCAGGATGGTGCGTTTGAGGCTGAGGGCGCGTTCCACCACATCGAGAAAATCGGCGAGCGGAATGGGCTTATCGAACATGGCAATCGCCCCCGCCGCGAGCATCTCGTCACGCGTCTTCTTGTCGGTCATGGCGGTGATGAGGATGCTTTTCACATCGGGGTTTTTGGCGCGGACTTTCTTCATCAATTCCACGCCGGTGATGCCTGGTAATTTGTAATCGGAGACGAGCAAATCGAAGCGATGACGAGTCACTTCGAGCAAAGCCTCCTCACCAGAAGGCGCTTCGAAAACATCGAGTTTATGTCCGAGGGTATCGAGGGTGGCATGGAGCAGGCGCAGGATATCGCGCTGGTCGTCCACGAGGAGGATGCGGGGAGATGGCATGGGATGATTATAGCAAACAATCTTCCCCGCATCCCTTACAAGACTCTTAGGTGCGGAAATAAAAAGACCCCAGGTTTCCTGCAAAAACCCGAGGTCTGATGAGCAGGCTAAATGTCCAGATTGCGGACCGCTTTGGCGTGGGTCTGGATGAAACGCCGGCGGGGATCGACCGCATCGCCCATGAGCATGTCAAAGGTCCGATCGGCTTCGGCCGCGTCGTCCACCGTCACCAGCAGGAGAGTCCGATTTTCGGGGTTCATCGTTGTCTCCCACAATTGTTCAGGATTCATCTCGCCGAGACCTTTGTAGCGTGAGATGCTGGCCTTATCGGCAGATGCCATCTCTTTCAGCATCTTGTCCTTCTCCTTTTCGCTGTAGGAATATTTGATACTGTTTTTGTAAGCGATTCGATACAACGGAGGCTGGGCAATGTAGAGGTGACCGTCTTCGATGAGCGAGGGCATGTAACGGAAGAAGAAGGTGAGAAGCAGTGTGCGGATGTGCGAACCGTCTACGTCCGCATCAGTCATGATGATGACGCGTCCGTAGCGCAGGCCTTCGAGGTCGAAGCCCTCGCCAATGCCCGTGCCGAGCGCGGAGATTAACGCTTTGACCTCGTTGTTACCGAGGATTTTGTCGAGGCGGGCACGCTCGGTGTTGAGGATTTTTCCGCGCAACGGCAGGATGGCCTGGAAGTGACGGTCGCGTCCCTGCTTGGCCGAGCCGCCAGCCGAGTCACCTTCCACGATGTAGAGTTCGGTCTTGGACGAGTCGCGTTCGGAGCAATCGGCCAGTTTGCCCGGGAGAGTAAGACTCTCCAGCGCGGATTTGCGGATGACGAGGTCGCGCGCCTTGCGCGCCGCGTCGCGTGCGCGGGACGAGGTGAGGCATTTGGCGATAATGGCTTTCGCGGCCTGCGGATTTTCCTCGAGGAACGTGCTGAACGACTCGCCCACAACCTGCGTGACGTAGGTCTGCACCTCGGGATTCATCAACTTCACCTTGGTCTGCGACTCGAACTGCGGGTCAGGATGCTTGACTGAAACGATGGCGGTCATGCCTTCGCGCGTGTCGTCGCCGGTGAAGTTCGGGTCAGCGTCCTTGAGCAGGCCGTTTTTGCGCGCGTAGTCGTTGATGACGCGCGTCAGCGACGAACGCAGGCCAGTCATGTGCGTACCACCATCCACAGTATTGATCGTGTTGGCAAACGAGTAGACCGATTCGGTAAACGCATCCGTGTATTGGATAGCGGCCTCGATGCCGATGCCTTCAATTTCTTTTTCGATGTACACCGCCGAGTGCAATGTCTCGCGGTTGCGATTCAAATAGCGGACGAACGAAGTGATGCCGCCCTCGAAGTAAAACGTCATTTCTTTGTTGGTGCGTTCATCCTCGAAGTAGATGGTGACGCCGCGCGTGACAAAGGCCATCTCGCGAAAACGCTGGACGAGCGTGTTGAAACTAAAATCCATCTCCTCTTTGAATATCTTCGGATCATATTTGAACGTGGTCTTGGTGCCGCTTTCAGAGGCCTTTGCCTTCCCGATGATCTTGACCGGCGCCTTGGGAATGCCGCGCTCATAACGCTGGAAGTGAACGTGTCCCTCGCGCCTGACTTCCACCTCGCACCATTCCGAAAGCGCGTTCACCGCGCTGACGCCCACGCCGTGCAAACCGCCCGACACCTTGTATCCACCGCCGCCGAACTTGCCGCCTGCGTGCAGGGTGGTCATCACCACCTCCAGCGCGGACTTCTTCATCTGCGGGTGCATCCCGACTGGGATGCCGCGTCCGTTATCGATGACGCTCACGCTCGAGTCCGGGTGGATGCGAATTTCGATGCGCGTGCATTCTCCAGCCAGCGCCTCGTCTATCGAGTTGTCCACCACTTCGTACACGAGGTGATGCAGGGCTTTAACATCCGTTCCGCCCACGTACATGCCGGGGCGGCGGCGTACTGCCTCGAGACCCTCGAGTACCTGAATGTTATCTGCTTCGTATTTTGTACCATTGGTTTGAGCCATGATTCACTCCAAGAATACCCTCACCTCACCCTCCCTGCCTGTGGGAGAGAGAATGGGACGAGGAAGTTGTATAAAAAATCAAATCTGCGGCGAGGCTGTGTCGGGTTTCAGCCGCTCGAACACAATCTCCAGCCAGGCGTTCAGGTCGCGGTAATAGATGAAAGAGGCGGCCAGCAAAGCAGTAGTGACAAAGGCATGGCCCACGATCCCTACCAGTCTCATCCAGGAATCGTCTGCGGGAACGGCCCACAGGAAGTTCAGTCCCTGACTGATGACAAACACCGCCAGAACAAACATACTGCTGGTCGGCAGGGTAAAGCGCGCCATGCGCAGGCTGGCGTAAATCGAATAAAAAGCGTTCTGCCCGCGCAAGTACATCCCATGCGGCGCAAAGAAGACCGGCACAACGATCCACGCGCTCAGCAACACCAGGATAAAAATCGTCACTTGCAAAATTCCCGGGTTGATCAAGCCAAGGATGCCCAGAAAAAATATGGCTGGCACACCGATCATGAACAGGATCCCTGTAAGAATCGCTGAGAAGAACAGAGTCTGCATCATCGCACGGCCAAAACCAAATCCCGCCTCGCGTTGCCCGGTCACCGCGGAGACCCAGTTGAAGTACAGCCCGCCCAGGGCCCAGCCGGCAAACGTCAGCAGGAAGAGCCAGCCGATCAAACTTCCCTCCGAACCAACCTCGAAGACAGATTGCGCGCCCAGCGGGTTGGCAATTGTTATGTTGCCGGATAAAAGGCTGGAAACACCCACGGGAAACGTCCTCAGAACTGCCAGCAGATTAAAATGCGTGAACACCTCGACAAATTCTTCCCTGTTCTCAAGCAGGTCTTTCACCGGGAGGTTACTCTGAATGTTCAACGTGACCACCTGGTCGAAGATGGATGCCATAATGGAACGAACACTGAGGCGCGGTCCGAACCAAAGCAGGGCGTCCAGAGCCAACGGCAAAAGCAGGACGGATAAATGCGAGGAAATCACATCCATGCCGGCTTTTATGGCTTGAATCACGCCGGGCGGGGGTGGAATTGGTTGAGGAGATCGAGGTGTTTGCATAACCGATTGATTTTACCATAGCGGATTGTTCTCCCATAACCGGCTGAGGTACAATTCCAACCATGCAGTCACGTTCCTTCCTGCCCGACACCGATCGCATTGGCGTGTTGACAGCCGCCGTCCTGCTGGCCTTCGCACTGACGCGCCTCCTGCCATCCACGCAAACGGTTCTGGGATTGACCCTGGGCGGATTCTTCCTGACCTTCCCCATCAGCCTGACAACCGTGATGACCCTACTCGCCGCGGGCGTGACCGCCACCGGCATGGATTGGTTACTACGCAGTCATCCCGGGCTCGGTTCCCAGCGGACAGTGGAACATTGGATTCTGCCGATGCTGACCACCTTTGTCATCGGGATGCCACTCTCGCTCCTACCGGGCGGCCCTTCGTGGTGGATCACTTTTGCCATCGCCGGTCTGGCTCTTGTGACGGTGTTCATCGCGGAATATGTTGCCGTGGATCCGACAGCCCCCGCTTATTCCGCCGCAACTGGACTATTGACCGCGCTTTCGTTCGCAGTTTACCTGATCTTACTGACGATCCTGCGTTCCTCCTCCCCGCGCCTGATCATCGCTGTGCCAATTGTATTTCTCGTCAGCGGACTGGTATCCCTGCGCGCCCTGCACCTTCGCCTGCGCCGCTGGGAATTTGCCTGGGCGGGCGGCATCGCCCTCATTCTGTCACAATTGACCTCGGCCCTGCATTATTGGCCGCTTTCGCCTATTCAATTCGGGCTGGTATTGCTTGGTCCCCTCTACGCGTTGACTTTGCTGGCAGGCAATCTGGGCGAGGACACCCCCATCCAACGCGCCTCCGTCGAGCCGCTGGCCGCGTTGATGCTGGCCTGGGTCGCCGCGGCGTTTTTTGGGTAGTGTCACGCGTCCGAAACGGAAGCCGGTGGAAGGTCACGCGTGAGGCGTAGGCAGTCTGGATGAGCAACCTGACGGGTCAATCCGTGTTAAGGTTTTCATCCCAAATTGGAGTGAAACTGTGAATCAAACACTGGTTACCATCGGTGTCCTTTTTCTTTCGTACGTTCTCGGCTCGGTGCCATTCGGATTGTTGATTGTGAAACTGCGCACAGGGCAGGATATTCGCAATATTGCCAGCGGTCGCACGGGTGGCACAAATGCGATGCGCGCGGCCGGGCTTTGGGCCGGCATTTTGACCGCCATCTTCGACATTCTAAAAGGTGCGGGCGCGGTCTGGCTGGCGCGGGCGATAATTCCCGACCAGCATTGGGTGCATGTATTCGCACCGATCTTTGCGATTTTGGGACACAACTATTCCCTGTTTTTACCTGAATTCGACGAGAACCGTCGTTTTAAAGGGTTGCGCGGCGGCGCGGGCGGCGCGCCCGCAGTGGGCGGGGCATTCGGCCTGTGGCCGCTCTCACTGGCAATCATCCTGCCGATGGGTGTGATCGTATTCTTCACGCTGGGATATGCATCCGTTACCACCATGAGTGTTGCGCTGGTTGCCATTGTCGTGTTTGCGGTACGCGCCATCAACGGTTTCCCGTGGACGGATATTCTTTACGGCGTTATTGCAGAATTCCTTCTCATTTGGGCGTTGCGCCCAAACATCAAGAACCTGTTGACGGGTAACGAACGTGTGGTGAATATCAGCCTGCACGGCTGGCTGAAGACGAGACGCGAGGCGCAAAAAAATCCAGGTCGGTAGGGAGTTTGTAATGAACGCAAAAGGGGTACGCGCGTACCCTTTTTGTTTCTTCCTGCCCTGAAAGAATAGCCGGGGCCAAAGTAGTGGAGATGGTGGGAATTGAATAACATCCCCCCTGCGGGGACCCGCGTCCAAG
>QZIJ01000008.1 GCA_003598975.1 Anaerolineaceae bacterium
GGCAACCGCCAAGCCGCCAAGAATGCCAAGAAAAACAGTCAAAAGCCTTGAATCTTGGCGACCTTGGCGGATAAAAAATGAAAAATGTACGGTAGAGAACTTTCTGGCTATGCAATTTATCTATGTCCACTAAAAGGTATATCGAATTTCGTTTGTGACAGGTATTACTATCTATTTTGTGAAAAATATCACACAATAAGGTTGTTGAATACGACCTTGCTCAGATTACCTATGATGATCATGAAATCACACCTTTCTGAAGAAATCCAGATAGCGGCGGAACGTCAGGCAGCCTTTTTTAGGGTATTAAGCAACTCGCAGCGGGTAATGATTCTATGGCTCATTGCAGAGCGGGCGCAAACAGCCAGTGAAATCGCCCTGGCAACCGGGTCTTCCCTGGCAACTACAGGACACCATCTTCGTATTCTGGAATTCAACGACCTGGTGGAAAGCCGAAGAGAACAGAACGATTCCTACTATTACCTTGCCGACAATAAAATTACCCGTGATTGTCTGGTTTTCAAGTCCAAACCAAAAGAAATGTTGATGAAAATCAACCTGGTCTAAATAATTCGATTCAAAAAGGAGATAAAGATGGATACCACAATTGACCTTAATACCGTAAAGGCGGCGAAAGTCGTGGACGCGCGCGCCATGTCCTGCCCCGGACCGCTTCTCGAGGCGAAGAAAGCCATTGGAGTCGTCAAAGTCGGTGAAATTCTGGAAATCTGGTCTGGTGACCCAACAACGCGCGGCAACCTCGATCAATGGTGCAAGAAGCTTGGACACGACTTCCTGGGCTACATCGAAACCGGTGGTTATGACCGATTGTTCATCATGCGGAAAAAGTAAACATCCAATCGACCGTTTCTCGAATTCAGCAACTGGCTGAAAGAGAGGAGACTCATGTCTACTGAAACAGAAAACAGGTCAGCCAAAATACTGTTGCTTGCCACCCTGTCAGGCGGTTACCGCGGCGCAGATATGGTTGGGCAGGGACACATGGATTACCCACCCAACACTTACATCCTGCCGGTGATGAGCGCGGCGATCTTCCCGCCCAAATTCTACATTGACGCCTTCAATAAAGGCTTCGATGCGATCACAGTCATGTACAGCGGCACCGACAGCCCTTACAAAGGCGAGTCAGAAAAGACAGCAGAGATCATCAATGAAACCTACGGCAAGATGAAGGAACTTAATCTCGATCCGCGCCGCCTGCGGCTTGCCGCAATCTGTACCGTGTGCGTGCGTCCGTTTCTGGAGGAAGTCCAGCGTGCCGAGAAGCTGCTGGAGGAAATCGGATCTGTGCCGCGTCCATTGACCAAACCACAAGCTGTTCCCGCCCAACCCGCAGGGACGCAGGGAGGCATTTTCCATGCCAACTGAACATATCAAAGTGGATGCGTTGGTGGTTGGCGGCGGAATCGCTGGTATGCAGACCGCGCTCGACCTGGGCGACCAGGGTTATCAGGTCGCGTTGGTGGAACGCCAATCCAGTATCGGCGGGAAGATGATTGACCTGAGCAAGGTCTTCCCCACGCTGGATTGTTGCTCCTGCATCACCACCCCCAAAATGTCTGCCACAGCGCATCACGACAACATCAACCTGTTGACCTACAGCGAAATCGAATCCATCAACCGCAACGGAAATGGTTTCACCGTACAGGTCACCAAGAAGCCGCGTTACGTGCGCGAAGACGACTGCACGGGCTGCCGCTCCTGCGAGTTGGTCTGCCCGCTCGAAGTCTCAGAGGACGAACACGAATTTGGGCGCACGTCGCACCGTATCGTGTACGTGCCATTCAGCACAGCCGTTCCGCAAAAGGCGGTCGTGGATATTGACAACTGCATCTTCTGCGGCAAGTGCATTCAGGCTTGCCCCTCAGACGCGATTGACTTCACCCAACAACCCGAACCTGTGGAAATCGAAACCCGCAGCATCGTATTGGCGACCGGCTTCGAGACCACACCGATTGACGCAAAGAAAGAGTATGGAGCGGGAAAACTACGCAACGTCATCAGTGGCATGATGATGGAACGCCTGCTCGCTCCCACTGGACCTTATGGCAGGGTTCTGCGACCCTCGGACGGGAAGATGCCCGCTTCGATTGCCTACGTCCAGTGTGCTGGTTCGCGTGACCAGACATTGGGCGTGACCTATTGCTCGCGAGTCTGCTGCATGTATGCCATCAAACAAGCCATGCTGCTTTCGGGCGCCTTGCCGCTGGCAGAAATCACCATCTACTATATGGACATCCGCACGTTTGGCAAGGGATATGAACAGTTCTACCAAAACGCCAAAGCGATGGGCGTCGAGTTCCTGAAAGGCAAAGTGGCGCGCATCACCGAAGACGCAGACCAGAACCCGATTGTGCGCGTGGAGTTGATTGACGAATTCGGCAAGACCCGCGTGACCGAGCGTCAGCATGACCTGGTGGTGCTTTCGGTCGGCTTACTGCCGGGCGGGAATCCCCAGGCAAAGTTTGGCGTGCCAGTTGGCGAAGACGGGTTCATTCAAGTTCCCGATTACAACGTCTTCCCTGCTGTGACATCCCAACCGGGCATTTTCGTGACCGGTACAGCGTTAGGACCGATGGACATTGTAGACAGCATCATGATGGCTGGTGCCGCAGCGTCGGCAACTGCGTCTTATCTGGAATCAAGCAACGGGTCCGGAAAAGAGGCGCAGAGTCAGCCTGAGAGGAGCGTGGAATATGCCTGAGGAAAATGTCAACAAACAGGCGCAAGCGGGTCAAAATCCAAAGGATGAAGAGCCGCGCATCGGTGTGTATGTCTGCAACTGCGGCGGCAACATTGGCGACGTGGTGAAATGTGACATGGTTGCCCAGACGCTGGGAAAACTGCCGAACGTCACCGTCGCGCACAGCAATATGTTCATGTGCTCCGACCCTGGTCAGAAAATGATCGCGGATGATATTAAAGAAAAGGGAATCAATCGTGTGGTCATCGGCGCCTGCTCGATCTTTTTGCACGAACAGACTTTCCGCCGCACGTTGGAACGCGCAGGGTTGAACCCTTATTTGTATTATCACGTCGGCTTGCGTGAGCAGGTCAGTTGGGTGCATCACGGCACGCCCAAGGAAGCCACTGAAAAATCCATTCGTATGATGGCGGCAGGTATTGCCAAAGCGCGCAACATGAAACCGCTGGAGCCGGTGCGCCTGCCCGCCCATCGCCATGCATTGGTGATTGGCGGCGGTGTGGCAGGTTTGCGCTCAGCATTGGATTTGGCACGCCGCGGGCTGCAAGTCACGCTGGTGGAGAAGAGTCACTATTTGGGCGGGCGCATGGCACAGTGGGAGCGCGTCTTCCCGACCAACGAAGAAGCGCGTCCGTTGCTGAAACGGCTGATTGACCAGGTTCTGGCTGAGCCGAACATCACTATTCACACTGGAGCGCAAGTGGCTGGCGCAAAGGGTTATGTGGGTAACTACACCGTGACCATTCGACAGCAACCGCGCGGTGTGCGGGGAACTTTCCCGAACGAACAGGGAGTCATGGATGTCTGCCCCATCAAGCAGAGGTGTGAGTTCAACTACGGACTTTCGACGCGCAAAGCCATTTACCGACCCTACAAGGAATGCGTGCCAGAGGGGTTGGTGATTGACTGGGAACACTGCACCAAATGCGGCGAGTGCGTCCAGGTTGCGCCGGAAGGCATGATCAATCTGGAAGAAGAAGCCCACGAATTCACGGTGGAAGTGGGCGCAGTGGTGCTCGCCACTGGATTCCAACCTTACGAACCGTTCTACGGCGAGATGGGCTGGAAGGAATATCCCGAAGTCATCACCCTGCCACAGCTCCATCGCCTGTTGGATGATGAAGGTCCTAGCGACGGGAAGTTCTACTGGAACGGTCATCCTGTGCGCAACGTGGCTCTCATTCACTGCGTAGGAAGCCGCCAGGTTGAAGGTGTGCATCGTGCCCAGATGGATGGCGAGGTCAATAACTACTGCTCGCGGGTGTGCTGTACCGCTTCGTTGAGCATGGCATCGCTGATCCGTCAGAAGGCGCCGGACGCGAAAATTTACGAGATTTATGAGGACATCCGCGCTTACGGACGCTGGCACGAGGATTACTACACCCGCGCCAGCAAGAACAACGTCACGTTCCTGCGCTATTATGCGGAGGAAATCCCCGAAGTGCGGCGCGCGGACGAAAAGGCTGAGAATCCCCTGCTGGTGAAAGTCCGCGACCACCTGACCTGGGGCGAGGAAATCGAAATCCCTGTGGACTTGGTGGTTTTGTCAGTCGGCATGATGCCCAACCCGGTGCAGGACCTGATGGAAATTTTCAAGGTCACGCCGGGGAGCGACCGCTTCCTGCTGGAAGTCCACCCGAAACTGCGCCCGGTCGAGACGGCTGTAAACGGCGTCGTCCTGGCTGGAACGGCACAGGGTCCGATGAACATCCAGGAGAGTTGCGCAGCGGCGTCTGCGGCGGCGGCGAAAGTGTCGGCGTTGATCGAGCAGGCTAAGGTCGAGTTGGAGCCGTACGTCGCCCACGTGGACCCGGACCAATGTCAGGGAAGCGGCGAGTGCGTCAAGGTCTGTCCGCAAGAGGAAGCCATCGAACTCAAGACGTTCAGTGAAAACGGTCGCACGTTCCAACGCGCTGTGGTTACTCCTGCGAACTGCAACGGCTGCGGCGTGTGCGTGAGCGTCTGCCCGAACCGCGCCCTTGATGTACAAGGCTGGCGATTGGATGAATATGAAGCGATGGTCGAAGCCATAGCTGCCGACATTCCTGCATGGGAGGGTGCCGCATGACAACGACAATGGAAGCCAAGAAAAAACGAACTGAAATGCTGGTGGAAATGCGCAAGGAACACCGTGACACGGTGCAGAAAGCGCAGGAATTGCTCAAAGCCCAACAGTCTACCCGCAAGGTGCTGGAACGCGCGCTCACTGGCGGACCTCATAGCGTGCCGCAACTGGCGCAAGCCGTCAATATGCCCGCGCATGAAGTGCTCTGGCACGTGGCAGGCATGAAGAAATACGGCATTGTGGCGGAAGCGGGAACAGACGAAAGCGGCGACTATTATCTCTACCGCCTGACGAAGGAGGCAGCATGACTGCCCGTGTAGATCCTCAATTCATCACTGAACTCAAGAAGTACGGCGAAGTCACCATCGAATCGTGCTTCAACTGCGGAAACTGCACCGCCATTTGTCCGCTTTCCACCGAGGAGACGCCCTTCCCGCGTACCAACCTACGGTTGGTTCAATTGGGGCTGTGCGACAAACTGCGCGAGAGTCTGGACCCGTGGCTGTGCTATTACTGCGGCGACTGCTCGGCGACCTGCCCGCGCCAGGCGGAACCTGGCGAGGCGCAGATGACGATGCGCCGCTGGCTGACGGGTCAATACGACTGGACGGGGCTGGCGCGCCTGTTCTACACCTCTGCCTTCTGGGAGGTCGGCTCGATCCTGCTGGTGGGCGCGTTCATCGTCTGGATGTTCTTCCTGTTCGCGGGTCCAATGGTGACCGACCACGTGGCGCTCAACACCTTCGCCCCCGTGGAACGCATCCACTATGGCGACTGGGTGCTGGCGGCTTTCCTGTCGTTCTTCCTGCTCTCGAACGTTGTCCGCATGTGGTGGTTCACGGTGGCGAAAGATTCGAAGGTGAAGGTTCCCTTCTCGGTCTATGTGACCGAGGCGTGGAATCTGATCGTCCACTTTGTCACGCAGAAGCAATTCGAGAAATGCGACGAAGAGCAGAAGGGCTTCTGGCAGAAGAAACGCTGGCGCAATCACTGGTTCCTGGTGAGCGGCTATGTGCTGATGTTCGTCATGGTGGTGGGCTTCCTGCCCTGGTTTCAGACCGACAACATCTACCCGATCTATCATCCGCAGCGCTGGCTGGGATATTACGCCACCATCGTACTGCTCTACGGCGGATTCGACATCCTGTGGAGCCGCATTAAAAAGGAGCATCAGTCGCATCGTTTCTCACACCTGAGCGACTGGATCTTCCCCATCCTGCTTTTGCTGACCACGATCAGCGGCATCCTGGTGCATACCTTCCGTTATCTCGACCTGCCTCTGCCGACCTACTACATGTATGCGGCACACATGGTGGTGTTAACCCCCATGCTGGTACTGGAAGTGCCGTTTGGGAAGTGGTCGCACCTGGCGTACCGTCCGCTGGCGATGTACTTCCATGCGGCGAAGGCGAAGGCGGCACAACTTCAAGAATCCTTGACGACGGCGCCTGCGGCTGCCGATTAAGAACATCCATGCCCGCTGTCCCTGTTCAGGGTGGCGGGCATCAGAAAATAGAAAGGAGAAAACAAGATGGCCGAGAAAATGGTTGTAGTTTGCAATGGCGAAGAAGGCAAGAACATCATGCCCGCCTTGATCTTTGCAACATCAGGGATCGCTGTTGACTGTGAAGTGTACTTCTTCTTCTGTCCAGCGGGCGCTAAATGGTCACTCAAAGACAAACTGGAAGAACTCGGCACACCCAAGGGACTGCCCAATCCGGTGGAACTGTTCAACACGCTCCTTGAACACGGAAAGAGGGTGACCCTGTGCGAACTGGCGCTGGAGAACAAGGGCATTGATCCCAAGGACTTGCGCGACCCGCGCATCATCATTGAAAAACTCCCGCCTTTTCTAATGGAAGCCGAGGGCGCGACGCAGACCTATGTATTCTAGCAAAACAAGGAGAAAACATGAGCGAAGATAATGGAATGCCCAAAACCGTCATCATGTGCAACCACGGCGACTCTGACAGCGTCATGGCAGCCCTGATCATGGGCGCCGCAGCCGCCGCCACTGGCGACGAGGTGCTGATGTTCTTCCAGCCGGGCGCGGCAAAGATTCTGGTCAAGGGTGAGTTGGAGAAGTACAACGGCTTGCCCGGCCTGCCAGACCCGATGTACCTGTATGACTCAATTATTACCCTGGATGGCAAGTTCATCCTGTGCGAACTCGGACTGCCCAACAAGGGCATCAAAAAAGAAGAATTGCGCGACGAGGTCGAAGTCCGCATGGCTGCTGACTTCCTGCTGATGTCCGAAGGCGCGGCTAAATTCTTTTCGTACTAACAATACCCCTCACCCTAACCCTCTCCCAAGGGGAGAGGGGACTCTCTTCCCCATCGGGGGAAGGGTTGGGGATGAGGGTAGTACCTGTACAACCTTACGATCCAATCAAAGGAGTTTCCCATGACTGAAGCAACTATCACCCCCACCAAAACGATTGACGAATGCGGCAAGATTTGTCCCTACCCGGATGTGGACACGATGACCACGCTCAAGAAGATGAAGAAGGGCGAGATTCTGGAAGTGCTGATTGACTACCCGCTCTCGGTGGAACGCATTCCGCGCAGCGCCGAGAAGAACGGGCACAAAGTGCTGGAAGTCAAACCACTGGACGGCCCCAAGCACAGAATCCTCATCGAAGTTCTGGGGCTGAAGTAACGCGACATTTATGTCGCCCGGCTGATCGAGCGACAAAGTGTTGTGTTGAAAAATGTCACAACGGCGAAATTATTTTTGCCGCGTCTATGCCGCAGGATCTATCTTGCGCGATGCGGGGGCGCAAAATGAATTTTGCGGTACAAAATTCACATCAAGGAGAATGTTATGAGTCCCATTGTTTCTGGTTTGCTGGTCGGCGTTCTGTTCGGCTTTGCCCTGCAACGCGGCCGTTTCTGTATGAACTCCGCCTTCCGCGACATCATCCTGGGGCGGGACTTCACGCTGTTCAAAGCCCTGGCTGTTGCCATCCTTGTCTCGATGATCGGCTTTTCGGTCATGGCAATGACGGGCATTATTACTCTCGCTCCCAAGCCGCTCATGTGGGGCGCGAATATCGTCGGCGGACTGCTCTTCGGCTTTGGCATGGTGCTGGCTGGCGGATGCGCCAGCGGGATCACCTACCGCACCGGCGAAGGCATGATGGGCGCGGTGATGGCTGTGTTGGGATTTGGGCTTTCCGCCATGATGGGGGCTACTGGTGTGTTGAACCCCATCCTTAAATCCCTGCAAACCACCAAGATCATGACCGCCGATGACAAGCCCCTGACCCTGGCAAACATTTTTGGATTGGATCTGAAAATGGCAATGCTGGTGCTGGCAATTCTCATCATTGTCGTCTGGGCAGTATTCGCAATGCGGAACAAATCCGCGGCGCAGAGTTACGGCGACAAGGCAAAATCCCTGGGTGAAGCCATCTTTAAGAAGGGTTGGAAGTGGATGCCAACAGGGATCGTGGTCGGTCTGGTCGGCACATTGGCATTCCCGCTTTCCGCGGCGGCTGGGCGGAATTACCCGCTCGGTATCACCGGCGGCTGGGTTAATATCTTCCAATCGCTCATCAAGTGGCAGGCATTGGTTGAAGATAAACTCAAAATCACCGCGCTTAATTGGGAAGGCGCGGAAGTGCTTGGCATCGTATTGGGCGCGCTGGTCGCGTCGTGGATCGCGGGCGAGTTTGCCATCCGCGCCCCGGAACCGAAGATTCTCCTGCAAACGCTGATCGGCGGCTTGTTGATGGGCTTTGGCGCGGTCGTCTCCGGCGGCTGCAACATTGGCCACATCCTGAGCGGCGTTCCGCAACTCTCGATCGGTTCGATCGTTGGCGGACTTTCGATCGTTGCCGGCGGCTGGACGATGGCATATTTTATGTTCATCCGTCCGATGAATGCCTGATTGCCCGCTTTGCAAACCGAGCAGGGCGTACGCGTAATCGGCGTTCTCTAACGCCGATTATCCAGCCTGCGCGTTGGAGAACGCGCTCTGTGCAAGGTTATGCTCAAGGCTTGCTGAAAATAAAAACTGGAGCTGCGTGGATCGCGGCTCCGGTTTTTATGGGACAAAATGAATTTTGTCCTACGCTTCCGGCAGGGCGAGAACATCCTCATTCTCGGGCGCGTGAATGAATGCCCAAAACGCATCCCGCACCAGATTGGGATGTGATAATTTACGGCGGGCGATGCAAATCTTTCGTTCGAGATTCAATCCCTCCACTGGAACATCCACAACACAGCCCCACACCCTGGCATACGCCGATGCCATGCGCGAGACAAAGGATACTCCCAGGTTTCCCGCGACAGCAAGCACTATGGCTTCAGCATTCCCCACTTCCATAAGCACATTCATTTCATCGAAGGAAATATCATGTTTTGCCAGTTCCGACTCCAATGTGCGGCGCGTTCCCGAAGATGGTTCGCGCATTACGATCGGCACATCCAGAAGTTCGGACGGGTCGATGGATTCGCGTTTCGACAGCGGATGTTTCTCCGGCACGATGAACGAAATATGGTCTGTGAAAAAATACTGGCACTCCAAATCATTCTCCCTGACTTCACTACTGACCACGCCCAGATCGGCATCTTCGGAAAGCAGGCGCGAATTTATAGTTTCCTTGATACAAGGCTGGATAAAAATCTGGACCCCCGGGTACTTTTGGCGGAAGCGTGCCGCCAACTGCGGCAGCAGGTATTTACCAGCCGTCGTTGTGCATGCGATCCGCAGTTGACCAGAGATCGAATCCTGCATGGACTGCATCATCTCCTGCACCTGGGTGGATTGACGCACGATCTTGCGCGCCCAGGGAAGCAGGGTCATGCCTGCGTTGGTGATGCGCAATTGCGCGCCTTCACGGTCGAATAGTTTCACGTTCAATTCGGCTTCGAGATTTTGGATGTGCTTGCTGACCGTCGGCTGGCTGAGGTGCAAACGCTTCGCCGCCTCTGAACAACTCTGCGTTGCCGCCACCTGGATAAATACGTTCAATCGGTTGATGTCGAGCATATCGAACTCCTGCATTCAATTTACCGCAGGGAGGTGTTGTCAACAAGGACGGATGTCATGGGCACGTATGACCTTCATCCAATTGCGGGCGCTTCGATGACGATCTCCTGCAACGCAGTCAGTTGCTCCGCGTATTGCGGTTCGGACAACGGCGGGCAGTCGGCAAGTTTTTTCTGCGAGACCGCCAGTTTCAAGGCGAAAGAATAACAGGTCGCTTCGCGGCACTGCTTGCAGTTGGTGTTCGGCAGAAGTTTGTAAATCGCCATCGGCGTGGGACGCTGGCGCGTGGTGGTGTCGGGCTTGATCTCGGCGCGGCGCTCCCAGGTGCGGTTGACCAGGTCAATAATGCCCCGCAGTTCCTTCTCTGCACCTTCGCGGTCTTCCGCGTTGGAGGTAGCCACTTCGTACGCATGAAAAGCGATGTTGTGCCCGCCCTTCTTCCAAGTCAACGCGTTGGCTGATGGATGGTAGATCGCGCTGCGCAGAGTTGCATTGAGATACGGCAGGACTTCGGAAATATCCGTGGTCAATCGCGCCCGCGCTGCGTACCGTTCCGCGCCTGGCTCGCAGGGCGGAGTGAAGACTTCGACGTCATATTTTTCGATGAGCATGTGGGTTTATTTACGCCGTTTCAAGCGCATCTGCCAGCCAGGTGGTCACTTCGGCGGGGGTGGGGATGCGCCCAGTGGATACAATTTTTTCATTGATGACCAGCCCAGGGGTGGATAGGATGTTGTAAGCCATGATGTCGTTGAAGTCGGTGACTTTGACGATCTCCGCCTGGAAACCCATCTCGTCAATGACCTTTCTGGCTATTTGTTCGACACGTTTGCAATTGGCACAGCCAGAGCCGAGAACTTTGATGGTGAGCATGTTTTAGTTTCTCCTTTTCATCTCTCCCCTCTTCCATTGGGACATGTGCCACGAAGTGGTAGAGGGGTTGGGAGTGAGGGTCAATCGGTGGCTGCCACCGACATTTCTTTTTGCTGTTTGCGACTCACGAGCCGGAGCGCAGCTCCCAGCACAGCGATGAGCGCGGCAAGATACAGGGCAAGCAGACCCAGCGATGTACCGTCCACCCATGCGCCGTAGATGAGTCCCGCCAGCGTGCTGAAGAGCGCCACCCAGCCGACGTATGTCCAGGCTTTGAGGCGACCAATGATGACCGAGATCATCAGGATACTTTGCAGGCTGAGTTCGGGGTCTGCCATGAGGTACGCCAGCAGGGGACCGCGGTGCATCCCGAGGCTGAGGAACATATTAGCAATCGGCACTTCGACCAGTGTGGGGAAGTACATGAAGACGCCGAAGAGCACGCCCGCCAGGTTTCCGAGGACGGTATTGCTGCCAGCAAGGGTTTGAATCCATTCAGGTTGGATGATGACGCGGATGACGCCGACTACGAACACGCCGCCGACCAGCAGGGGAAATATCTGCTTGACAAAACGCCACGATTCCCACAGCCAGTCGCGCAGTTCGTCTTCAGTCAAGCGTTTGAACATCAGCCAGATGAGCGCGCCGATGGCGATCAACACGCCGAAGAAGCGACCCGTGAACTGGACGTCCAGCCCGCCCGCGTGAGGCGACATGCCGACAGCGGCGGTGAGCAGGGTCAGCCCGACCAAACTCATCGCAATCCACGTCCAGGCGGTGAAACCTTCATGGATTTTGTCGAGTCCTTTCCACGAAGCCAGCCCGATGAGGACGAGCAAACCGATGAGGATCGCGCCTTGCGCCGTGATGCCCTCCTGCCCTTTGTCAGCATCGTATGGGACAAGGTTATAAAGGGCATCCTGAAAACGATCCATTCCCAAGATGGGGAGCGTGATGTCGGCGTATGAATTCGTCAGCAAACCGACCTTGAACGTGCCAGCCAACAGCAGGGCAACCAAAATGAGCAGGAAAACCAACGCGGCGCGGCGCATCTTGCCCTGCCCTGCAAACATGTCATCGGTGGCTTTGTCGTGGGCGAGGTCTTCGCGCGAGAAGATCAACGCCATGATCATTCCGATTCCAATTCCAAAAGTCAAAGAGAGGAACAGGCGGGCAAACGCCAGGTCCATGCCGATGACGCCGCCGGTGTAAACCAGCGCCAGAATGTTGGCGGCAGGCGCAAAGAACAAGAAAGTGATGGCGGGACCAATTCCCGCACCCTTCTTGTAGATCCCCGCAAAGAGCGGCACGATGGTGCAGGAACAAACCGCCAGCACCGAACCCGCCAGAGCCGCGCCAGGATAGGCGACCCACTTGGGGGCGTTGCGCCCCAAAAAGCGTGTGACCGATTCTTTCGGGATGAGCGCGGTCATCGCGCCCGCGATGTAGAAGGCAGGCACGAGACAGAGCAAGACATGCGCGGCGAGATAGGCGGCGAGGTTACCGAGTCCGCCATTGAGAAGATCGGTGAGGAAGGAGAGAATGTTCATGCGGGTTTCAGACTTTCAATGGAGATGATGGATGGCGCGCATTGCGGACACGCGCAGGCGGGATGCGTCTGTGCATTGGTGAGGGAGGAAACGGTTTCGGCGGAGAGTCCGCTCAGGGCGGCGGAGGCAGTGATGAGGTCCAGAAGAGAAGCGTTTTTCAATCGGTAGAAGACGTAACGACCTTCGCGGCGATCCTGTAGAATATCCGCCTTGCGCAATGCCATCAGATGTTGCGAGATGTAAGCCTGCCGCCAACCAAGCATGGCTTCAAGATGACAGACGCAGGCTTCACCTTTTCCAATGACAAGCAGGATGGCGATGCGTTGCGGCGAGGCAATGGCATCGAGCGGCGCGGCAATCTGTTCGGAAATTCGAGAGATGGATTGGTTTTTCATATTCGTAAACCTGAATATATGATAGCAACATATTCGATCTTTTGAATGTAACGATTGTCATTTTCTACGGCGATGAACATCCTCTGCTTGTAAGGATTTCCCCTACATTTTTCAGAAAACCATCCAACTTTTCCCGCTATTCCCAGGGAGGCAGATTGGATAAAGTAGGAACAGGAATGTTGTCGGAATCCGTTCCGAATTTCAATCATTGAAGGAGAAGCAGTATGTCCAATCTGAATGAAGCAACTCTGTTGGAAAAGTATGCTTCCGAGGTGTTCGCAGGGCTTGCTTGGATTAGCGGTGAATAGCAAAAACTCGTCTCGGCCCGCTCACTTTTGCCTCTCGCTACCTGACACCTTTTGCGTGCACACAATAGAAAAGTAATCAGTAGCGGCGGAAAGATTTCTGTGCCGCTGATTCGGCGCAAAATCGAAACGATTGTCGAGCAAGTTCCTGAATATAATTTAACAAAATGATAACCATGCCTTTTCCGCCTTGTGATACAAACTTTTGAACTCCCAAAAAAAACAGGAGAGCAATTCATGAAAAAAGTTTTATTTTTATGTACAGGTAATTCCTGCCGTTCGCAAATGGCGGAGGCGATTGTCAACGCGCGATTGGGCAGTGAATGGCAGGCGGTCAGTGCGGGGACGAAACCTGCAGGTTATACCCATCCAAAGGCAATCGCCGCGCTTGCCGAAATTGGCATTCAGCACGAAGGGCGTTCAAAACTGGCGGATGAATTCAAGGAGATGGAATTCGATCTGGTGGTCACCGTCTGCGACTCAGCTGCGGAGGAATGTCCTGTCTGGTTGGGGAAGGGAAAGAAAGTCCATCACAGTTTCTTTGATCCCGCCACGACCAATGACATCAATGATTTCCGTGCTGTGCGCGATGAGATCGCGAAGGTGATCCCGCAAATTCTGGAACAACAAGAAAATTAGCTGCCGTACACAGCAGCGTTTGAGAAAATAAGAGCGCGCATAGCGCCTAACCAAATTTCTAAACCTGGAGGTTTTTCATGTCTGAAGTTGCTGTAACCAAAGCCCCGGCGCAAAGCCTGAGCAAACAACTGTCTTTCCTTGACCGCTACCTGACGCTGTGGATTTTCCTGGCGATGGCAGTGGGCGTGGGGATTGGCTTTCTATTCCCCGCAGGAGTGGAGCGATTCAATGCGGCAGTCTCGGTGGGGACAACCAACATCCCGATTGCGATTGGCTTGATCCTGATGATGTACCCGCCGTTTACCAAGGTGAAGTACGAGGAGTTGGGGGATGTCTTCCGCAATAAAAAGGTCTTGTCGCTCTCACTCATCCAGAACTGGATCATCGGTCCCATTTTGATGTTCGTGCTGGCGATCATTTTCCTGCAAGGCTATCCTGAATATATCGCGGGTCTCATCATGATCGGGCTGGCGCGTTGCATTGCGATGGTGATCGTGTGGAATGAACTGGCGCACGGCGATACGGAATACGCGGCGGGACTGGTGGCGTTCAACAGCATTTTTCAAGTGCTGTTCTATAGCGTGTATGCCTACATCTTCCTGACGGTTCTGCCAACCTGGTTTGGTTTGACGGGGGTTACGGTAGACATCACGATGGGTCAGATTGCCGAGAGTGTGTTCATTTATCTGGGCATCCCGTTCCTGGCTGGTTTTCTGACTCGGCTAGTGCTGGTGCGTGCCAAAGGCAAGGACTGGTATTACAAGAATTTTGTACCAAAGGTCAGCCCACTGACGCTGGTTGCCCTCTTATTCACGATTATGGTGATGTTCTCACTCAAGGGCAATCTGATCGTGCAAATCCCGATGGACGTAGTGCGGATCGCCATCCCGCTCTTGATCTACTTCGTGTTGATGTTCCTCGTCTCATTCTGGATGGGGCATCGCCTCGGCGCGGATTATTCCAAGACGACCACGCTCTCCTTCACTGCCGCCAGCAACAACTTCGAGCTGGCAATCGCAGTAGCGGTGGCAGTTTTTGGCATCAGCAGTGGCGCGGCATTCGCAGCGGTGATTGGTCCGCTGGTGGAAGTGCCTGTGATGATCGGATTGGTGAACGTGGCATTCTGGCTGCAGAAGCGTTGGTATCCACAAGCCGCGCCTGCGCCAGCGATGGTTGCGGCGGCGCAGAAAGTATGTCCGCCAGACGAACAATTAGTGAAATGATGAAACTCATCCCCGTTACAAACGGGGATGAGTTTCATCA
>QZIJ01000050.1 GCA_003598975.1 Anaerolineaceae bacterium
GCTGGCGGGGAGTTCGTTCTTCTAACCCAACGTGTTTCCTCTACCTTTGTTTGGACTTTTCAGTTTCCAATTTCACCCACCGCTTATGTTACAAACACAGCCGCTCACGGTGTTTGACACCCCCTCCGTTTTTCGTATAATGAACTCAGACATCGTCTGCCCGCCAGAAGGTACCCCAAAGGGTGCTTCTCCCTTCGGGAGTGCTTCGCGATTGACGGAGAGTCCAAGCCTGTGCTGCGATCAAAGGGAGTGTCAAAGCATCCCGCGCGCGGACGGTCAATGCAGAGTGTTGGGCAGGATCATTCTTACCGTAACCAAGCATCGCGAATTGAGGTAATCCAATGGCCGAGAATATGACTCATGAATTGTTGAAGGGATTCCTGGAAGCGTTCAATCGCCACGATCTGGATTCCATTATGGAATATTTCGCGGATGATTGCGTCTTCTACATGCCGCGCGGCGCTAAGCCTCGCGGCGATCGGTATGTCGGGAAGAACGAAGTTCGGGCAGGTTTGGCAAAACGATTTGAGGGAATTCCCGATGTGCATTATGGCGAAGACCGGCACTGGGTTTGTGGTGATTTCGGAGTTTCTGAATGGACGCTCACCGGCACATCTGTGTCAGGGCAGTATATAGAAGTGCGGGGGGTTGACTTACTTGAGTCCGCCCAGGGAAAGATCATCCGTAAGGATTCTTTCTGGAAAATACTGAATGACTAACAAGGTACGCAAGAGCACGGAAGCGAGATAGTATCCAATTTCCCCTACGCAAATCTGTTATCACCAAAGGAGAAAATCCATGCCCACGATCCAATCCAATGGAATCAACCTGTATTACGAAATTCACGGCGAAGGCCAGCCGCTGCTACTCATCCACGGACTTGGCTCCAGCGCCCGCGACTGGGAATTGCAGGTGCAGGAGTTCGCCAAATCCTATCGCGTCATCACCTTCGACCTGCGCGGGCATGGACAATCCGATAAACCCGCGGGGCCGTACAGCATGTCCATGTTCGCGGCGGATACGGTTGGATTGTTGAAGGCGTTGGGAATCGACTCGCCGCACGTGGTCGGTCTCTCACTGGGAGGCGGCGTCGCCTTTCAAATGGCGG
The DNA here is from genome assembly GCA_003598975.1 of Anaerolineaceae bacterium. Taxonomy (GTDB): domain Bacteria; phylum Chloroflexota; class Anaerolineae; order Anaerolineales; family Villigracilaceae; genus Denitrolinea. The sequence continues at coordinate 1,109 of QZIJ01000050.1, forward strand.
TGGACGCGTCTATTCCGATCAAGTCGCTCACCATCGTGAACAGCACACCCGAATTACTGGTCCGCACCTTCAAGGATCGGCTGACGGTCTGGCAGCGCATTGCCATCGTCAAATTGCTGGGGATGAAAAAGATGGGCGAGGTTCTCAGCAAGCGGCTATTCATCAAACCCGAACAGGAAGACATCCGAAAAATATTCATCCAACGCTGGGCGGAAAACGATCAGCGCGCCTACCTGAACTCGATGCGCACACTCGTCGGCTGGAGCGTGACCGCGCGCATCGGCTCAATTCGATGCCCCACGCTGATTCTCGCCGCCGACCAGGATTACTCGCCCGTCGCGGCCAAGGAAGCCTACACCGCGAAAATTCCGAACGCGCGATTCGTTATCATCCCTGACTCGCGCCATGCCACACCCGTTGAACGCCCGCAGGAATTTAATCTGGCACTGCGAGAGTTCCTGGAAAAACATCCATAGAGAAAATGCACAAACTCCGTCGGACGGTATCGCCTGACGGAGTTTGTCTTCAATCACCGATTATTCCTTCCTGCCCGATAGCCAAATCCAAATCCCCCGCCACACGACCATCCCCAGCGCGGCGGTCGCGCCGAGGATGATTCCGAACAACGGCAGGACGGGTGCGTTCAGCCACAGTCCACGCAGGATGACGGCCAATTGCGACGCGAAGAAAGCGCCCCACGCGGGACGCCAGAGTTCCCGCGCGCTGCGGACGCGTTCCGCCTCGAACAGACCGAGCGCGGGCGCGAGCAAAAACCAACTGGCCGCCGTCGGGACGAAGGTCGCGGCCATGCGCGGCAGGAAGGACACGTCCGTCTCGCCGTGCGAGGCGAATCCGATCACGGTCAGGATGGCAATGGCGAGCAGGTCGCCGAGGATGAGCGGAAGTCTTTTCATATTATCCCGCCGCATTGACGATGATCAGCGCGATCCCTGAAAGCACCAGCGCCGAGACGAGACTGAAGACAATGCCCGTCAGGAAGCCGCGGAAGTGAAAGTAGTAATCCTTGTAAGCGGCCATCCCTTCCGTGCCAGGCAGGAAGATGAATTTGGGCTGAACGGTGTTGAAGATCAACCAGTCAATGATGAGCAAATCCCACAGGTTGAATGTGAACACTTCGATGAAGATCAACACGAAGATGGGCGGGAAGGTCAACGGCGTGGACGAGGCGCGCGCCGCGCTCACCACCGACCAGGCGATGACGCCAAACAACACTGCCAGGAAGAGCAGACTGAAAATGCGTTTCTGCCCGCGCGTTTTTGGATTCTTCTCCGCACCGTAGGCTTTCTTCACTTCGGGCGGATAATCATTCATCATGATCTCCGCGTTGACAAAAACCGCACCGAGCAAGACTAATGTAAACAGAACACTCAACACGAGACCGTAAACGATCCCGTGTTGGACAATGATCGCAAAATCCATTATTCAGTTTCTCCAGGCGAATTAAATTCTTCCTTGCGCAAAGCGGGGAACAGCAATATCTCGCGAATATTGTGCTTGTTCGTCAGCAACATGACGAGACGGTCCACGCCCATGCCGAAGCCGCCGTTGGGAGGCATGCCATAACGCATGGCACGCAGGTAATCATCATCCATGGGATGCTTCTCTTCTTCGTCATCGGTGTAGTCGCGTCCCATTTCAAGGAAGCGAGACTCCTGGTCGAGCGGATCGTTCAACTCGGTGAAGGCGTTGCAAATCTCGAAGCCAGCCACGTAACCTTCGAAGCGTTCCACTGTCAACGGGTCGTTAGGACGCGATTTCGCCAGCGGAGAAATGTCACGCGGGTAATCGTAAAGGAAGGTTGGCTGGATGAGCGTCGGCTCGAGTTTTTCGGAGAGCATCCAGTCCACCAGTTTGCCGCGCGTCACGCCCACGGGTGGGACAAGGCCCTTTGCACGGAGTGCCGCCGCGAGAGAGTCTGAATCGGTGTGCGCGTAAATGTCCACGCCCGTCACGTCGAGCAATCCCTGCCGCATCTCGAGTCGTCGCCAGGGTGGAGTCAGGTCAATCTCGTGATCCTTAAATTTGATTTTCATCGTGCCGAGCACTTGTTGCGCCACAGACGAAACCATCTGCTCGGTAAGTTCCATCACCTGCAAATAATCGGCGTATGCCCAATAGAATTCGAGTTGCGTGAACTCAGGATTGTGCTTGAACGAAACGCCCTCGTTGCGAAAGTCACGCCCGATCTCGTAGACCTTTTCGAGATTGCCGACGAGCAGACGTTTGAGATAGAGTTCAAACGAGATGCGCAGGTACATGTCCTGGTCGAGTTCGTTGTGATGCGTGACGAATGGACGCGCCGCCGCGCCACCGTAGATGGGTTGCAGGATGGGCGTCTCCACTTCGAGGAAACCCTTTTCATCGAGGAACTCGCGCAGTGACTTGATGATGGCCGCCCGCTTGCGGAAGACATCGCGCACCTCAGGGTTGACCGCCAAATCCGCGTAGCGCTGACGGGCGCGGATCTCCGCGTCTTCGAGCGCGGCATGACGGACAACGGTCCCGTCTTCGAGCGTCTCATCCTTCGCGGCAGGCAACGGGCTAACGGCCTTCGCCAGCATTTTGAACTCATGGACGAGGAGCGTCGCTTCGCCTGTCTTCGTCCGCATCATCACGCCGCCAACCTGGATGAAGTCGCCGATGTCAAACATCTTGTTGAAGAAATCAATCCTGTCCTGCCCCACTTCGTTGACGCGGAAGAACAACTGGATTTTCCCATCGCCGTCTTCGATGTGTGCGAATGAGAGTTTGCCCATCGCACGCGTGGCGCGGATTCGTCCCGCGAGCGTGGCTTTGACCTCGCGTCCTTCTTTTTCCGCGGATTCAAATTCTGCAATGGCTTGTGCGCTGGTATGCGTCCGCTCGGCGCGGGTGGGAAACGGCTCGATCCCCTCGGCGCGCAACTCCTCCAATTTCTGGAGACGGATTTTTTCTAGGGACGAATATTCTGGCATGATGACAAACCTTTCTCTCAACCCCCTCCCCGTCCCTTCCCCATTTTCCGCTGACGTGCGCGAAAAATGGGGAAGGGTGTCTCCGCCGAAAGCGGGACGGGTGGGGGTGGGTACAAAAAGCCCCGCGCAAACGCGTTGCGCGGGGCTGCGAATTCACGAAGCCCCTGTCACTTCACCTTGACGATCTTAACCTTGAAATGGCCACCTGGCGCTTCCACCTGCAACGTCTCGCCGGCCTTGTGCCCGATAATGGCCTTGCCAATGGGCGATTCATTCGAAATCTTGCCCTCGCGCGGGTTGGCTTCCGCCGCGCCCACGATGGTGTACGTCGCGGACTCGCCATCCTCTTCGATGGTCACGGTCGAGCCGACCTGGATCAGGCCTTCCTTGCTCTTGCCATTATCCTCGATCAGCCGCGCCGTGGCCAGGATCACTTCCAATTCCTGGATGCGACCTTCCACAAAGGCCTGCTCGTTCTTGGCGGCCTCATATTCGGCGTTTTCGATCAACTCGCCGCCCTCCATGGCCTCATGCAGGCGCTCGGCGACTTCCTGACGCTTGGCAGTGCGCAGGTGATCCAGTTCCTCTTGAAGCTTCTGGAAGCCTTCTTTTGTCAGGAATGTTGTGGGCATGGTACTTTCCCTAAGTAAAAATTTGCATCTCCGCAGAGATGCATTTGGTGACCCTTCCGGTCCTGAAAACGGGCATACTATATCACGATTCCAAGCGGTTTTCAAGTGGAGAATTTGTCTACTCAACTTTCCAAAGAAAGAGACCCTTTTCACCGTAATCTTGCATCGCTTCCTTCATTTTGATGGGACTTTCGAACAATGTGGAAATTTGGGACGCGTATGACGCGATTCCCTCCGCCCAGGCCCCCAGCCCCCCGCTCGAAATCTCCCGACGTTCGGCCGTCATCAGTCTCGTGAACGGTTTCAACGCTTCGGGGTGATTCAACACATACGGCACATCGGCGTAATACCAAAGCGGACGGTTCAGCCCTTCCACGGCCTGACGCACAAGGAGGTGGTCGGCATGACCGCCGATCCCCAGCGGGCAGACCAACACATCGTCCGGTTGAATGCGTTCCTTCAGGATGGCTGTCATTTGGGCGGGCAGATCCGCTTCGGCGGGGTGCGGGGGCACAAAAACATCCATCGGATAGAGCGGCTCGCCGTCCGCGCCGCGGCGGTAGATGCAATCGGGAAAGTCAAAATGGACGGCCTTCGCACCCACAATTGAAGCGGCGCGTTCATCTTCCGCGCGGCGCGAGCGGACGGTCTCCTCGGCGGAAGTGAATCCCCACTGAAAATGGAGCAATTGAGCGAACGGGGTCAGTTCGGCCCCGGGCGGGAATCCACAGACCAGGGTCCAGATCTCGACGCGCTCCCCATCCCGCGCCTGATCGTAAATTAATCCACCCGCGGAGAGAATCGCGTCATCCAAATGAGGGGAAATATAAATCCAGCACATGAAGGCTCCAATCATCCTGACTTTTGTACGATTAAACCATAGATTGATTTTGGGGAACAAGTGCTGTACACTGTAAGCGGAGGCCGCCATGAAAGAAAGAAGAAATTTGCCGCGCAAATATTTGATCATCTACTCGCGCGTCTTCGACCAGGGGCTGGGAAAATTGCTCGGCTATCTTTCCGATCTGAGCGAACAGGGAGCCATGATCATCGCCGAGGAGTCGCTGGAGGTGAATGCCATTCTGCCCCTGCGTTTCGACCTGCCCGACCCGAAATTTTTTCACGCTCACAACCTGAACATTACCGCCCGCGTGGCGCATTGCGATATTGACATCAGTCCTGCGTTTTATGATATCGGCCTCGAATTTTTGGAAGTGACTCCCGAACAAAAAATCGTCATTCAAACCATGATGGATGTTTACGAGTTCCGCCACGCGAACCAGTCGACATCCGCCGGGTAGCGAGGAGGAAGCGATGAACGCATTCTGGGGAAAAACACTGCTCTGGACGCCGCGCGTGCTGGGCATCCTGTTCGTCTTGTTTCTTGGCTTGTTCGCCCTCGATATATTCGACATGCAACTGGGCTTCTGGGAAACCGTCGTCGGGTTGTTCATGCACTTGATTCCCAATATCCTGTTTGCCATCGTCATTGCACTGGCATGGAAACGGGAATGGATCGGCGCGGTCGGATTCCTGGGCTGGGCGGTCTTATATTTGAAACGCGCAGTGGGGTTCGATTGGGTCACGTACGCGATCATCGCGGGCATCCCTGCACTGATCGGTTTGCTTTATCTCATCGGCTGGATTTGGAGGAAACAGATTCGGGGAGAGTGACAGCCCATCCCCTAAAATGGCTATCCGAAGCGGCTTGACGCTATACTGTGGATGTGCTACCATCGTCCAAACAATTGCAAGAGGAGAGATTTATGCCTTACAAAAAATATGTGTTGGTGATCGCGATCGCGGCCCTGATGATTTCATCCTGCACCATGTCCTATCCTGGGGCAGATGCGACTCCCATCCCCACCAACCCATTCGCCAAACCGCTTGCGACCGATCCAATGCAGGATTTGGAGCAAAGGGCCACCGGCACCGCACTGGCAAAGACAGCCGCCGCCGACGGTGGGCCGACCGCCACGCTCACGCCTGAGCCGCCAGACGATATTGAGACCCCCTCAGCCACCAACACGCCGATAGGCCCAACCAGCGCCGTCCCAGCGACAAATACTCCCGGCATCGGCGGTTCAGGAACAGGCGCCACGCCCACGCTCGGTGTGGTGACAGGCCGGCCTGCATCCTACACCTTGCAGGCGGGCGAATTTCCCTACTGCATCGCGCGGCGCTTCAACGTGAACCCGGACGATCTTCTGGCACTCAACGGCTTGTATGATGGGAACATCTTCATGGCCGGCACCACACTCCGTATCCCGCAGAGTGGCGCCTTCCCCGGTGACCGTGCCTTGCGTGCGCATCCCACCACCTACACAGTCACGTCTTCGAACGAGACTTTCTACAGCATCGCCTGTCTTTTCGGAGACGTGGACCCTGCCGCCATCGCACAAGCGAACGGCCTCGCGCTCGGTTCACCCCTGACCCTCGGGCAGGCCGTCAAAATCCCGTAAGTTGACCCGGCTGACAGCGCCCAGGCTCATCGCCTGGGCGTTTTTAAACCTCACCCCCGGGCCCCCTCTCCCTACAGGAGAGGGGAGAAGAAGGGAACCATGCCATTCGAATTGCTCAAATCCGAGACCTTGCTCAAAGGACGCGCCTTCGCCATCCGCCGCGATTGGTTGAAGACTCCTGACGGCCGCGAGACAAAATTCGACATCATCGAGCATGGCGGATCGGTAATCATCATTCCGCTCGATGCAGAGGGGAACCTGCTCTTCGTCCGACAGTATCGCCACGCCGCGGGCACGGACCTGCTCGAACTCCCTGCAGGGACTCTGGACGAGGGCGAGGCCCCCGAAGTCTGTGCGGCGCGCGAAATCCGCGAAGAGACGGGTTTCGCGGCGGGAAAACTGGAGAAGATTGGCGAGTTCTACCTCGCGCCGGGTTACTCCACCGAATTCATGGTGGTTTTTCTTGCAATGGAGTTGACGTACGATCCCCTCGAAGCAGACGCGGATGAGTTCCTCAGCGTGGAAAAAATTTCTGTGAAAGACGCATTCGAAATGGCGGAACAGGGAAAGATGCCAGATGCCAAATCACTGGCGGCGTTGTTGCTGGCGCGTCCGCGATTCATCGGTCTTTGATCAATCTCTTTTAACGGAATTAGCGATTTAGAAAAGGGAAAAGATGAGTAAAAAGTTCAAGCTACAATCATCAGATTCCGCACTCCTTGAGAAGGCTATTCAGGTCGCCAAAGAGTTCGCTCAACAACACATTAGCGAAGATATTGTTGGGATTGTTTTTCTGGGAGCAATCGTGAGGGAATATTTTGATCGCTCAGCCGATATTGATATTGCGATTTTCAAAAAGCAGGGTACAGATATTTCTTCGCCAGAAAAGTTCTGCAAAATTGACGATTTCGAAGTTCAGTGTTGGGTGGCGGATTTTGAGAGTGAACTGAACACCGAATGGGACATGTCGAAACGGTGGACGTATTCGCAAGGCCAGATTTATTTCGATCCATCTGGGAAAGTATTCCAGTTGCTCAAAGACAAGACGCCATTGACGTCAGAAGAAAGGAACTGGCTGATGATGTCGGGAATAACTCTTTCAGAGTGGTATATCAATCGCCTGACATGGACCTGGGTCGAGCGGGGAAATATCATCAGTGCTCACCACATGTTCGATCAGGGAATTAATTATTTCCTCGATATGCTATTTGGTCTTAATTATCAATTGGTGGCAGACATGAAATGGCGCTATTTTTGCGCCGAGAAACTGGAACGGTTACCACACAATTTCAGGGAGCGAATTCAAGATGTGATGATTGTCCATTCGATTTCGGTAGAGGAACTTGCACGGAGGCAAAAAGGATTCATGGAAATGTGGGAGGAAATGAAGCCAATTATCGAAAAAGAAGTCAAAATGACTTTTGACGAAATGCTACAAGTGGTCTAGTGAAGGGTTTTTCCATTTTCCACCAATCCTATCCAAAATAATGACAACTCGCAGGGGAATAGAGGCCATTAATAACTAACGTGCATATATGGGGAGGGATACACTTGCTTGACCACACCCAAACAGTGTTAAAATTCACAATTAGCAAATCATCAGGCCATCAGCCTGTTCATCAAAGGAGCAAGCATGAAACGCACCATCATCACAATTGACGGCAACGAAGCCACCGCCTCGGTGGCGCACCGCATCAGTGAAGTCATCGCCATCTATCCCATCACCCCCTCCTCGGCCATGGGCGAATTCGCCGATGAGTGGTCAGCCAAGAAAAGGAAAAATATTTGGGGCACCACTCCACTCGTGATCGAGATGCAATCCGAGGGCGGCGCGGCGGGGACTGTCCACGGAGCGCTGCAAACGGGCGCACTCACCACCACCTTCACCGCCTCGCAGGGTCTCCTGCTGATGATCCCCAACATGTACAAGATCGCGGGCGAACTCACCAGCACGGTCTTCCACGTGGCGGCACGCGCCATCGCCGCGCACGCGCTCTCGATCTTCGGCGACCATCAAGATGTGATGGCCGTCCGTCAGACGGGATGGGCACTGCTATCCTCAGGATCGGTGCAGGAGGCGCACGACTTCGCCCTCATCGCGCAGGCCGCCACGCTGAAAGCACGCGTCCCCTTCGTGCATTTCTTCGACGGCTTCCGCACCTCGCACGAGGTGACCAAGATCGAGCAATTGACGGACGAAGACCTCCGCTCCATGCTGGACCCTGAAATGATCGCGGCCCATCGGGCGCGTGGACTCACCCCCGAGCGCCCCGTCCTGCGCGGCACCGCGCAGAATCCTGATGTCTACTTCCAAATGCGCGAGGCGGTCAACCCGTACTATGACGCGGTCCCGTCCATCACGCAGGAGGCCATGGACAAATTCGCGAAACTCGTCGGGCGGGAATACCACCTGTTCGATTACGTTGGTCATCCCGAAGCGGAACGCGTTGTCATCCTGATGGGCTCGGGCGGCGAAACCGCCGAAGAGACGGTCAACTATCTGGCCGCGAAAGGCGAGAAGGTCGGCGCGCTGCGCGTACGGCTGTATCGTCCGTTCTCTATTGAACATTTCATCCAGGCGTTGCCGAAGAGTGTCAAATCTCTGGTTGTGCTGGACCGCACGAAAGAGCCTGGCGCATCAGGCGAACCGCTATACATGGATGTGGTCAATGCACTGGTCGAAAGCGGCAAAAAGAATATCCATGTTATCGGCGGACGCTATGGACTTTCTTCCAAAGAATTTACGCCCGCGATGGTCAAAGCCGCGCTGGATGAATTGAAGAAAAAAGAACCCAAGACTCATTTCACCGTCGGTATCACGGACGATGTTTCGCACACCAGCATCGAGGTCGACTCCTCATTCGCCATCGAGTCGGACGAGACCATCCGTTGCGTCTTCTTCGGCCTCGGCTCGGACGGAACGGTCGGAGCGAACAAGAACTCGATCAAGATCATCGGCGAAGAGACCAGCAATTTCGCCCAGGGATATTTCTACTACGACTCGAAGAAGTCGGGCACGGTCACCATTTCACACCTGCGCTTCGGGCCAAAACCCGTCCGCGCCCCGTACCTGATCGAGATGAACCAGGCCAATTTCGTGGCCTGTCACCAGTACACTTTCCTCGAGCGCGTGGACATGCTCAAGTACGCCAAACCAGGTGCGGTCTTCCTGCTCAACAGTCTGTACGGCAAGGATGAGATCTGGGACAACCTGCCGCGCGAAGTCCAAAAGGATATTATCGAGAAGAAACTCAAGTTCTACGTCATCAACGGTTACGATGTGGCCGAGAAGACAGGCATGGGCGGACGCATGAACACCATCATGCAGACGGCCTTCTTTGCCATCAGTGGCGTCCTGCCGCGTGAGCAAGCCATCGAAGAGATCAAGCACGCCATCCAGAAAACCTATGGCAAGCGCGGTGAAGCCGTCGTGAAACAAAACTTCGAGGCCGTGGACGCGACCATCAGCGAGTTGCACGAGGTCAAAGTCCCAGCCGCGATAACGTCAAAGACGACGCGCCGACTCGCGGTCCCGAAAGAGGCGCCAGACTTCGTCCAGAAAGTGCTCGCGCCCATTGTGGACGCCAAAGGCGACGATATCCCCGTGTCCGCCTTCCCGATCGACGGCACCTTCCCAACCGCGACCACACAATGGGAGAAACGCAACCTCGCGCTGGAAATCCCCGTGTGGGAACCTGACCTGTGCATCCAATGCGGCAAGTGCGTGTTCGTCTGTCCGCACGCCGTCATCCGCCACAAGGTTTACGATGAAAAGCTGGTCGCGAACGCGCCGCAGAATTTCAAGCACATGCCATCGAAGTTTAAAGAATTTTCACAGGGATTTGCCTACACCGTGCAGGTTGCGCCCGAAGATTGCACGGGTTGTACGCTGTGCGTGGAGGCCTGCCCCGTGAAAGACAAGACCCAAGTGGGACGCAAGGCCATCAACATGGCGCCGCAACCCGCCCTGCGCTCGCAGGAAGCAGCGAACTGGGATTTCTTCATGTCGCTTCCCGACCCTGACAGGAAGTTGATCAACCCGTCCACCATCAAGAATTCGCAACTCCTGCGTCCGCTCTTTGAGTTTAGCGGCGCGTGCGCGGGATGCGGTGAGACGCCGTATGTGAAACTCGTCTCGCAACTTTTCGGCGACCGAACCATCGTCGCAAACGCAACGGGTTGTTCCTCCATCTATGGCGGCAACCTGCCGACAACGCCCTGGGCGGTCAACGCCGAGGGACGCGGCCCCGCCTGGTCGAACTCGCTGTTCGAAGATAACGCGGAGTTCGGTCTCGGCATGAGACTGACGCTCGACAAACAGAACGAATACGCGCGTGAACTCCTGCCGCAATTCGCGTCCGAACTCGGACAGAATCTGGTGGATGAACTGCTGAAAGCTGATCAATCCACTGAGACGGGCATCGCCGAACAGCGCGAGCGCGTTCAAATTCTAAAAACAAAATTGCAAAAGAACAAAGATGCGCGTGCCCGCGACCTCGTCTCCGTGGCAGATAGCCTCGTCAAGAAATCCGTCTGGATCATCGGCGGTGATGGCTGGGCGTATGACATAGGCTACGGCGGTCTTGATCACGTGCTCGCCAGCGGACGCAACGTCAACGTGCTGGTGCTTGATACCGAAGTCTATTCCAACACAGGCGGACAGGCCAGCAAGTCCACGCCAATGGCGGCGGTCGCCAAGTTCGCCATGAGCGGCAAGGGACTTCCCAAGAAAGACCTCGGCTTAATTGCCATGGCCTACGGTTACGTCTACGTGGCGCGCGTCGCGATGGGTTACAACGACCAGCAGACACTCCGTTCGTTCATCGAAGCCGAATCCTACGATGGCCCGTCTCTGATCATCGCCTACAGCCACTGCATTGCGCACGGTTACGATCTCGCCCGCGGACTCGACCAGCAGAAACTGGCCGTCCAATCGGGCGCGTGGCCCGTTTATCGCTACGACCCGCGTCTCGCCGTGGCAGGACAGAATCCGCTCGCCATCGAATCCAAAGAGCCGACCGTCCGCTGGGAGGATTACGCCTACAACGAGACGCGCTACAAGATGCTCACCCTCAGCGACGAAGAGCGCGCCGAAATGTTGAGCAAGAAGGCCAGCGCGGGCATAAAAAATCGCTGGGAACTCTACCAGCAGATGGCCGCCATGCACTACGGAAATGGCGCAGAAGAGAAGAAAGAGTAAAGCCCTCACCACCCCAGCCCCTCTCCTCGCGAAGCACTCTGCCAAGGGTCAATCGGGGAGAGGGGTTTATGAATAGGAGATCAACATGATGGACTTATCTACAACTTATCTTGGCCTGAATCTTAAAAACCCGCTGGTCGCCTCGGCTTCGCCCCTCTCCAAAAAAGTGGAGCGCGCCCAACGTCTCGAAGAGGCGGGCATCGCGGCCATCGTCATGTACTCGCTGTTCGAGGAGCAGATCATCCATGAAAGCCTCGAACTCGATCACTTCCTGACGCGCGGCTCGAACTCGTCCGCCGAGGCGCTCAGTTACCTGCCCGATTCGGGGACGTACGCGCTCGGTCCAAAGAAATACATCGAGCATTTGACTGCGCTCAAGAAGGCCGTAAAGATTCCCGTCATCGGAAGTTTGAACGGTGTCTCCAAAGGCGGATGGGTGGACTACGCCCGCTTCATTCAGGACGGGGGGGCGGACGCGCTCGAACTGAATCTTTACTACATCCCAACCGACTCATCCCTCAGCGCGTCTGACATCGAATCCGCGCAGGTGGAACTGGTCGCGGCGGTCAAGGCAAACATCTCGATTCCGCTGGCGGTCAAACTCAGCCCGTACTACACCTCCCTCCCGAACTTTGCCAAACGTCTTGCCGAGGCGGGCGCGGACGGACTCGTCCTCTTCAACCGCTTCTACCAACCCGACTTCGATCTCGAAGCGCTGGATGTGATCCCCAATCTTGACCTGAGTACTTCCTCAGACCTGCGCCTGCCGCTTCGTTGGATTTCCATTTTGCATGGACAGGTGAAGGCAGATCTCGCACTGACGAGCGGAGTCCACATCGCGCAGGACGCGATCAAAGCGATGATGGCTGGGGCAAAGATCGCCATGATGGCCTCCAACCTCCTCCACAACGGCGAACAGGCCGTCCCGTCCATGCTGAACGAGATGGGTTGGTGGATGCAGACGCATGAGTATGAGTCGATCCGTCAAATGCAGGGAAGTATGAGTCGTCAGTCTGTGGCAGAACCCGCCGCGTTTGAACGGGCGAATTACATGAAAGTGCTTAATTCGTGGCGAGAGTTGCCATAAGGTTGTACCGTAAGATTTATCTTGCAGTGGCAACATGAATGTTGCCACACTGGAAACAAAAAGACCCCCGCAAGGGGGTCTTCGCTTTCCATAAATCCAAAGCGGATGGCTACACGGCTGGGGTTTCTGCCATTTTGCGCTGGCGGAAGGTAATGCGCCCGCGTGTCAGATCATAAGGAGACATTTCAACAGATACCCGGTCGCCGAGCAGGATGCGGATGTAATACTTACGCATCTTGCCGGAGAGGTAGGCCAAAACTTCGTGGCCGTTCTCCAGCCGCACGCGGAATTGGGTGCCAGGCAAGGCCTCAATCACCACACCATCTACTTTAATTTTGCCTTCCTCTTTTGCCATATACGTCTCCTTGCGGCCTCCAGTCTATTCGAAATCCTTGAACTGGCGCCGCTTGATGCGGCGAATGGCCTTCTTCTTTTCCATGCGGCGCTGTTCGCTCTTGGAAACGAACCAGCGCTTGCGGCGAACCGTGCTCAATACCCCGCTCTTGACCACTTTCTTCCGAAAGCGCTTGAGCAGGGAATCCTGAGATTCACCAGAGCGTAAATTTACTGCTGCCAAAACAATTCACCTCCTTCCGCATGGAAGATAACTCATTGCCAAGAAAAAACCTCGGCGCAGAATGAGCCGAGGGCATCGAACAGTCAGAACCAACGAATATGATCAGGACGATCACTTCCATCAGGACGATTGCATCTCCTCGACTGTATTAATCAGGGGCGGAAACTTTCCGCCAAAAACTGTGTGCAGGATTGTACTACACGACAGGGTGCTTGTAAAGAAAAGCCCCTTGGCAATGACCTACTCTCCCAGGAGGCTGCCCTCCAAGTACCATCGGCGCTGACGGGCTTAACTACCGGGTTCGGGATGTTACCGGGTGTACCCCCGTCGCTCAAATCACCAAGGGACGTTTTCACAACGTTAGGCTGAATAGTAAATCTGGATGTGTAGTTTTACAAAAAAGTACCAAGTTCTCCGCACCACGGGATTAGCCCTCGACCATTAGTACAGCTTAGCTCAACACATTACTATGCTTACACTTGCTGCCTATATAGCAGGTAGTCTACCTGCGGTCTTACTCCATTAACTGGATGAGGGATTTAATCTTGAGGCGAGTTTCCCACTTAGATGCTTTCAGCGGTTATCTCTGCCCGACATAGCTACCCAGCGATGCTCCTGGCGGAACAACTGGCACACCAGAGGTCAGTCCACTCCGGTCCTCTCGTACTAGGAGCAGCTCCTCTCAAATCCCTTAC
>QZIJ01000079.1 GCA_003598975.1 Anaerolineaceae bacterium
ATTTCTCTGCCATGATTTTCCTCCATCCTTTTTGTTTGATGATTGATCATGGCACGCTTCTCGGTTTCATTGGTAGATGTGGTTTATTTGACGCTTACAGAGATTTTTTTGTAGAAAGCCGAAAGGTACATTAGCTCCTTCATCCCTCCCGACGGGAGGCGCACTATCTTTGAATGATTTACTGAAATCAGGTTTTTATTTTTGAAAATGTTTTTTTAACTTTGCTGAGGAACGGATGATCGAGACCACTGCCTGCCGCGTTTTGAGTCATTCATTTAAAAGGAGATATGATCATGAAAACAATAAAAATGTCTGAAAAGAAGCTTGTAAGAGAGGTAAAAAAGGGGTTTGAGGAAAACATCGCCGTGAAAACGGAAAAGATGAAGGTAAGCGGTAAGCCATTACCGCCCGATCTGCTGCGAAAGATGAACGCCTACTGGCGCGCTGCCAACTACCTGTCGGTCGGTCAGATATACCTCTATGACAATCCGATGCTGAAAAAACCGCTAAAGCTGGAACATGTGAAACCGCGGCTGCTGGGCCATTTCGGTACAACGACCGGGCTGAACCTCATTTATGTCCATCTCAACCGGATCATCAAAGAGTATGACCTGAACGTTATTTATATCACAGGGCCCGGACATGGCGGACCCGGACTGGTGGCCAACACTTACCTGGAAGGCACATACAGCGAGTTGTATCCGAACATATCTCAGGACGAACAGGGCATGAAAAAACTCTTCACCCAATTCTCTTTTCCAGGCGGCGTCCCCAGTCATGTGGCTCCGGAAACACCCGGCTCCATTCATGAAGGCGGAGAACTCGGTTATTCTTTGTCGCATGCCTACGGCGCAGCATTCGATAATCCTGACCTGCTGGTTGCCTGCGTGGTGGGCGATGGTGAGGCAGAAACCGGACCGCTCGCCACAAGCTGGCACTCAAATAAATTTCTCAATCCGGTCACTGATGGGGCAGTGCTGCCGATTCTGCATTTGAACGGCTACAAGATAGCCGGTCCCACTGTGCTGGGCCGCATCGATCACGAAGAACTGGACCAGCTTTTCCGGGGTTACGGGTACAAGCCATATTTCGTCGAGGGAGACGATCCCATGAAAGTCCATCAATCTCTGGCCGCGACACTCGATACGATCGTAGCAGAGATTAAAGACATCCAGATGAGGGCACGTTCCAGGGGATTCAGGAAGCGTCCGCAGTGGCCTATGATAATCCTGCGTACACAGAAAGGCTGGACCTGCCCGAAGGTGGTTGATGGTCTGCCTATAGAAGGTACGTTTCGCGCGCACCAGGTGCCGATTACCGATTTTGCTGCAAAACCCAAACATGTGAAGATCCTGGAGCAATGGATGAAGAGTTATAAGGCCCAGGAGTTATTTGATAAAAACGGCAGGCTCATTGCTGAACTGGCTGAGCTGGCCCCCAAAGGAGAGCGGCGTATGGGAGCGAACCCCCATGCGAATGGAGGCCTTCTCCTTAAAGAATTGAATTTGCCTGATTTCCGCGATTACGCGGTCAAGGTGCCTAAGCCCGGTGTCGTGGAAGCAGAAAGCACGCGAGTTCAGGGAGAGTTCATCCGCGATGTACTCAGGCTCAACCTGGAGACACGCAACTTCCGCATATTCAGCCCGGACGAAACCGCGTCGAACCGCTGGGGCAGTCTCTTTGAGATCACGGACCGCTGCTCAACCGCGGAAATCATTGACATCGACGATCATGTCGCGCCTGACGGGCGGGTGATGGAGATGTTGAGCGAGCACCAGTGTGAGGGATGGCTGGAAGGGTACCTGCTGACAGGCAGACACGGTTTTTTCTCATGCTACGAGGCGTTCATCCATATCATCGATTCGATGTTCAACCAGCACGCAAAGTGGCTCAAGGTGGCTGGTGAGATCCCATGGCGGCGGCCGATCGCTTCCCTGAACTACCTGCTTTCGTCCCACGTGTGGCGGCAGGACCACAATGGATTCAGTCACCAGGACCCGGGATTCATCGACCACGTAGTCAATAAGAAGGCGGAGATCATCCGCGTGTATCTGCCTCCGGACGCCAACACCCTGTTGTCGGTCACAGACCATTGCCTGCGCAGCCGCAATGACGTGAATGTAATTGTCGCGGGCAAACAGCCGGAACTCCAGTGGCTGGATATGGATGCAGCGATCAAGCACTGCACCGCCGGGATCGGTATCTGGGAATGGGCGAGCAATGACAGGGGCGGCGATCCGGATGTGGTGATGGCCTGCTGCGGCGATGTGCCGACCCTTGAAACACTTGCCTCCGTCAAGATCCTCCGGCAGCACTTCCCGGAACTGAAGATCCGTGTCATCAACGTGGTGGACCTGATGACGCTTCAGCCGCGGAGCGAACATCCCCACGGGTTGAGCGACAAAGACTTTGATGTCCTCTTCACCACGGACAAGCCCATCATCTTTGCCTTCCATGGCTATCCATGGTTGATTCATCGCCTGGCATATCGCCGGACGAATCACAAGAATCTCCACGTACGCGGGTACAAGGAAAACGGAACAACCACCACACCCTTCGACATGGTGGTGTTGAATGATCTCGACCGCTTCCACCTGGTCGGCGACGTGATCGACCGTGTGCCGGGTTTGGGTTCAAGGGCTGCGTACGCCAAACAGTTTCTTCGCGACAGGCTGCTGGACCACAAGGCATACATCGAAAAGCACGGCCAGGACATGCCGGAAATCCGGAACTGGAGATGGGGTTCGGAAGGAACGAAAATAAAGAAAACGCTGAACGTAGGGGAGAAATGATGCGCATTGGCATAGCTGCGGACCATGGCGGGTTTGAGTTGAAAGTGCAACTGACCGCGGCCCTCAAGGCCGCCGGTCATGAGGTGGCGGAACGGGAAAACAAGGAGACAAGAACATGAAAAACAATCCTTTAAACCAATTGGGAATGCTCGGCCAATCAATTTGGCTCGACTACATCCGACGTGATCTGATCGCAAGCGGCGAGCTTCGACATTTGATCGAGGAGGATGGACTTCGTGGGATGACCTCAAACCCAGCAATCTTTAAGAAGGCAATAGCGGAAAGCACTATTTATGACCAGGACATTCGTGACCTGGCACTCAGGAAGAATGATGTTAAGGTAATCTATGAAACTCTCAGCCAGCACGACGTACAGAACTCTGCTGATGAGTTCAGGTCCGTGTACGAAAAGACAGACGGCGAAGATGGATATGTAAGCCTTGAGGTCAACCCTCATCTGGCGCGTGACACCAAAGGTACAATTGAGGAAGCCCGTCAATTGTGGGCCGCACTGGACAGGCCCAACGTTTTGATCAAAGTCCCGGCAACGTCCGAAGGTCTGCCTGCTATCCGGCAACTCATCAGCGAAGGGATCAATGTCAACGTAACGCTGCTCTTTGGGTTACCTCGTTATAAACAGGTTACGGAAGCCTATATTTCAGGTCTCGAAGCGCGCGCTATTCAAGGAAAGCCGGTGAAACATATAGCTTCAGTGGCCAGCTTCTTTTTGAGCCGTATTGATGCCCTGGTTGACCCGTTGGTAGAGAAATTCCTTGAGTCGGGCGGCAATAAGCAGGAAATTGCGAAGAAGGTGCATGGACAGGTGGCCATTTCAAGCGCAAAGGCGGCTTATCAAATCTACAAGGAGATTTTCGGCAGCAACAGGTTTAAGAAACTGGCAGATAAGGGAGCTCGTGTACAGCGTCTGCTCTGGGCCAGCACAAGCACCAAGAATCCGGACTACAGTGACGTGAAATACGTCGAGGCCCTTATCGGACCGGACACAGTCAACACGGTCCCGCCTGAAACCATCGATGCCTACCGCGATCACGGCGATCCGAAATCACGCCTCGAACAAGATGTCGAGGAAGCCAACTGGATAATGTCACGCTTGCCGGAACTCGGGATCAGCATCGACAAAGTTACGCAACAACTTGAAGACGAAGGCGTCCAGAAATTCGACGAGCCATTCGACAAGTTGATGAAGACCTTAACAAAAAAGTCATCAGAACGTTAGTCCAACGAAGGACGCAGTACGTCCAGGATTATGTAATGCCGGTCAAGCTGATCGATTAGGTGATCGAAATTTTATGCGGTATAATGCAACATATGCTCAGACTGAACTTGGTGCGATACAGTGAGAAAACTGAAAAGAGAATACCATGATTAAAATGTTGCCGGAGATCCGCAACTGGAAGTGGGGGATGACCCATGAATAAGTTCAAACAACTCTGGAACAATATGCGATCGAGCTTTTGGTTTATGCCTTCGTTGATTGTTGCGTTCAGTATTGCCTTTGCGATAGCTTTGATCGAAGCAGACTCCATCGAGTTCAACCGATGGCTGGCCCGGTGGCCCCGCCTGTTTGGGGCAGGGGCAGAAGGCGCCCGCGGGATATTGTCCACGATTGCCGGCTCCATGATAACCGTGGTGGGGGTCACGTTTTCGATGATATTGGTGACGCTGGCGTTGGCTTCAAGCCAATATACTTCGCGCATCCTGCGGAACTTCATGAGCAGCCGCGTCACGCAGGTCGTGCTCGGAATATTCACTGGTATTTTCACCTATTGCCTGATTGTGTTGCGCACCATCCGCAGCGGTGACGAGGGCTCTTTTGTTCCGAGCCTGGCGGTATTCTTCGGCGTAGTGCTGGCGCTCGGAGGTGTTGGCGTCCTCATTTTCTTCATTAATCACATCGCCTCATCGATCCAGGCCTCGAGCATTATTGCCTCGGTGGCTGATGAAACCATGAAGGCCATTGACCGGCTTTTTCCAGAGAGCCTTGGGCAAGGGCCGTTTGACGAAGATAGGGATCAGGCAACACTCCCTCTGCCGGAGCGGAACTGGCAGTCAGTCCCGGCCAGGAGAAATGGTTATATCCAAAGCGTAGATAACGCGGCGCTCCTGCGTTTGGCGCGAGAGCACAAGACCATCGTGCGGATGGAACGAGGTATCGGCGAGTTTGTGGTCGATAACAGCCCGCTCGCCTCGCTCGCTCTGGATGCCCCTCCGGATCAAGAGACGATTGATGCTCTGCAGGCGACTTTCAGCATCAACCGCTACCGAACACTGTACCAGGATTCCTCTTTCGGTATCAGACAGATCGTGGATGTTGCATTGAAAGCACTCTCCCCCGGCATCAACGACACCACGACGGCCATTATGTGCGTGGATTATCTGACGGCGATTCTGGCGCGGTTTGCCTCCCGGGAAATCCCTTCCTCGCTTCGCCATGAGGACGGAGAACTGCGGGTGATCACCATCGGGCCGACCTTTGCCAGCCTGGTGGCCGAATCGTTCGATCAAATTCGGGGCAGTGCCACAGGCAATGTCGCCGTCATGTTACGGATGCTCGGCGGGCTTCAAACCATAGCCAGTCTGACTGCCAGCCCGGGCCGGCGTCATGCGCTCCGTGAACAGGCAGACTGGATCGCCGAATTGGCCGAACGCACTATCGAGTCCCCGCACGACCGGGCCCGGTTTGAGAGTCGGCTGGCGCGTGTGTGCGAAACGCTCGAAGCCGAGCCTGCTTTGTGCGCAGGAGAGGAGAAGGCAACCAGACAGTGAATCAGCGGGAGCAAACATGAATAACAAAAACAGTCCATCGAACCTCGGCGCGGTGGTCTCGGTGCGCGGCAGCGTGGTGGATATACGGTTCGATACACATTTGCCGCCGATCTACTCGATGCTGCATGCGAAGGAAGGGAAAATTGTCATCGAAGTTTTAGCTCAACTCGATTCGCATCACGTACGTGGAATAGCGCTGACCCCCACGCAGGGTCTTGCCCGCGGCATGGCTGTAGAAAACACGGGCGGGCCGTTGAAGGCGCCGGTCGGCGGGGGAATTCTCTCGCGAATGTTCGACGTGTTCGGGAACGCCATTGACCGCCAGGCGGCACCGACAGATGTAAAATGGCGCACAGTCCATCGGGCCCCTCCGGCGTTAGCAAGCCGTTCCACCAAATCCGAGATCTTCGAGACAGGGATCAAGGCCATCGATGTGCTGGTGCCGCTGGAGCGCGGCGGCAAAGCGGGCCTGTTCGGCGGGGCGGGTGTGGGCAAGACGGTGCTGCTCACCGAAATGATTCACAATATGATCGGGCACCATGAGGGCGTAAGCATTTTTTGCGGGATAGGCGAACGGTGCCGTGAAGGAGAGGAGCTTTACCGTGACATGAAGCGGGCAGGCGTACTGCCGAACATGGTGATGGTGTTTGGCCAGATGAATGAGCCTCCGGGCAGCCGGTTCCGCGTGGGCCACGCCGCGCTGACGATGGCCGAGTATTTCCGGGACGACGAGCGCCGTGATGTGCTGCTGCTCATCGATAATATCTTCCGGTTTATTCAAGCCGGCTCGGAAGTGTCCGGCCTGATGGGGCAGATGCCATCACGTCTTGGCTATCAGCCCACGATGGGCACCGAACTGTCGGCTCTGGAGGAGCGCATCGCCAACACTGATACCGGCGCCATTACCTCAATCCAGGCGGTGTATGTGCCGGCAGACGATTTCACCGATCCTGCGGCGGTGCATACGTTCTCGCATCTCTCCGCCTCCATCGTACTCTCGCGCAAGCGGGCAAGCGAAGGCCTCTACCCGGCCATCGACCCGCTGCAATCCAGTTCCAGGATGGCCACGCCGGGCATTGTCGGCAAACGGCATTACGGCCTGGCGCAGGAAATCCGGCGGACGCTCGCGCAATACGCGCAACTAAAGGACATCATTGCCATGCTCGGCCTTGAGCAGCTTTCCCCGGAAGACCGCAACGTAGTAGCCCGCGCCCGCCGGTTGGAGCGTTTTCTCACCCAGCCCTTTTTCACGACCGAGCAGTTCAGCGGACTCAAAGGAAAGCTCGTCAGCCTCAAGGACTCGCTCGAAGGCTGCGAACGAATCCTGCACGATGAATTCAAAGACTATCCGGAGAGTGCGCTCTACATGATCGGAGCCGTGGATGAGGCGAAGTCCAAAAACAAGTCCGGACCGCAGCCTGAACCTGAACAGGAGGTCAATCATGCAGCCGGTATTCATGAATCTTAAGGTTCTCCTGCCCTTCCGGATCTTCGCCGAGAAAACCGGTGTTTCGCGCATCATTGCGGAGACCCAAGAGGGCTCCTTCGGTCTTTTGCCGCATCGGCTCGACTGCGTGGCCGCACTTGCGCCTGGGATTCTGACCTATGAAGATGAAGCCGAGGGCGAGATTTACGTCGCGGTAGATGAAGGGGTGCTGGTCAAGACCGGCCTGGACGTGCTCGTCTCCGTACGCAATGCAATTGGCGGAACGGACCTCGATCAATTACGCGCGGCGGTAGAGCGGGAATTTCTGAATCTGGACAAACGGGAGCAGAGCGTGCGCTCGGTGCTGGCGAAAATGGAAAGCAGTTTCATCCGTCGTCTCGCGGAGTTTCATCATGAGTGACGAATCCAAAAATAAACCTTTGAGGCCCAAGCCGCCGCTTAGTCAGGAGGTCGGTGCTAAGGCGGAGCGCAAACTCCGCGCACAGCGCCATGTCACTCGAACCGTCTGGTTTGGCCTGGGAATGATGGGGCTTATCGGCTGGTCGGTGGCAATTCCGACACTGCTCGGGGCCGTGCTTGGTCTCTGGCTGGACCAGCGCTATCCTGGAGGCCGTTCCTGGACGCTGGCCCTGCTGGTCGTCGGCCTCGCGATCGGGTGCTGGAACGCGTGGTATTGGGTGTCAAAGGAAGACAAGGCAATGCGGGAGGAACAGGAGGACAATGATGAATGAAAAACTGACTCTGGTACTGGCATTGGTGACGGGTATTTTACTCGGTACGATATTCTTCGGCGGTCTTTGGTGGACGGTTCGCAAGGGCGTCTCGACTAAACAGCCTGCGTTTTTGTTTTTCAGCAGCCTGCTGTTGAGGATGAGCATTGTCCTGACCGGATTTTACGTTGTCTCGGGCGGTCATTGGGAGCGGCTGCTGCTGTGTCTCCTTGGATTTGTCATCGCGCGTTTTCTCGTAACGCGGTTTACCGGCCCGCCGGTTAAACACAACATCTCCCCAGCGAAGGAGGCCGGTCATGCGTCTTAGTCCCGATGAGATAATCTTCTGGCAAAACGGTTTTTTTAAACTCAACGCCACCATTGTGTTCACGTGGGGGCTGATGCTCTTACTGGCCGTGGGCGCGAAGCTCATCACCCGCAAACTTTCCATCGGCCTGAAACGTGCCCGCTGGCAGAACCTTCTCGAAATCATCGTCATCGCCATCGAGAAACAGATTGAAGAGGTAGGCCTGAGTCAGCCGCAGAAATATCTCGGTTTTTTGGGCACACTCTTCCTGTTTGTTGCTGCAGCCAGCCTCTGCACCATCATTCCCGGTTATGAGCCTCCGACCGGCTCGCTCTCGACCACAGTTGCACTCGCGCTGTGTGTATTTGTGGCAGTACCGTTGTTCGGTATCGAAGAGCAGGGGGTGGGCAATTACCTGAAGTCCTATGTGAAGCCGACGTTTATCATGCTGCCGTTTAACATCATCAGCGAATTTTCGCGCACGCTGGCACTGGCTGTCCGTTTGTTCGGTAACATGATGAGCGGGGCGATGATTATAGGTATTCTGCTGACCATCACGCCCTTTGTCTTTCCTGTCTTCATGACCGCGCTCGGTCTGCTCACCGGCATGGTGCAGGCCTACATTTTCTTTATTCTGGCCACGGTTTATATCGCTGCCGCTACGCGAGTCCGTAAGCCCAGACCTGAACCGGGGCAAAACATTGAAGTATGAACTACGACAACAACAGGAGGTACTATGGATAGCATGACTATTATCGCAGTGGCATCAATTATCATTTCCGGCATCACCACCAGTTTCGGCGCTTTGGGGCCTGCGCTGGCAGAAGGCAGGGCGGTCGCGACGGCGCTGGGTTCGCTGGCCCAGCAGCCCGACGCTTCAGCCACCATCACCCGGACCTTGTTCGTGGGCCTGGCGATGATAGAGTCCACGGCCATCTACTGCTTTGTGGTCTCGATGATCCTTATCTTCGCCAACCCGTTTTGGAACCACGTCATCGCCCAGGCTGGAGGAAAGTAAGCATGCTCATCGATTGGTTCACGGTCGGAGCGCAGGCGCTCAATTTTCTCATCCTGGTGTGGTTGATGAAGCGTTTCCTTTACAAGCCTATCCTCCGTGCCATCGACGCACGGGAGCAACGGATTTCCAGGGAACTCGCGGATGCCGACGCAAGAAAAACTGAAGCCCAAAAGGAGAGCGACGAGTTCCGGCATAAAAACGAGGAGTTTGACCGCCAGCGCACAGCGCTCTTGAGCAAAGTGAAAGACGAGGCGCAGGCCGAACGTCAGCGGCTCCTCGACGAAGCGAGGAAGGACGCCGCGGCTTTGAGTTCAAAACGACAGGAAACGTTGAGAAACGAAGAACAGAGCTTACATCAAGCAATCAGCCGCCGGACACAGCAGGAAGTATTTGCTATCGCACGAAAAGCGCTTACAGATCTGTCCACGACAAGTTTGGAAGAACGCCTGGGCGAGGTATTCACTCGCCGCTTGCAAGAGATGGACGGCGGGGAGAAAGCAGGTCTCGCCGAGGCCCTTAAAACAGCGTCTGCCCCTGCGCTCGTGCGCAGCGCGTTTGACCTGCCTGCGGAACAACGCGTGGCGATACAAAATTCGCTTAACGAAACCTTCTCGGCTGAAATCCACGTCCGGTTCGAAACCGCGCCAGACCTGATCAGCGGCATTGAACTCACCACGAATGGACAAAAGCTGGCGTGGAGCATCGCGGATTATCTGGAGACGATGAAAATAAATATTGACGAACTTTTGAATGAAAAGGACAAACCTGCAGCAAAAGCCGGGCCTGAACCTGAAGAACCTGGGCCCGAAACGGAAAGCCGATGAACAAGGAATCTGAGAGCCTTCAGAGCGTTTTCGACAGCGCGTTTGCCGGAATAAGGCAGGTACGGGAAGCATTCACGCCGCAACTGAGGCCACGGGAGGTGGGTACTATCACCAGTGTCGCCACCGGGATCGCCAAGGTGTCGGGTCTCCCCGGCGTGGGCTTTGATGAATTAGTGATGTTTCCCGGCGATGTGCCCGGCATTGCGTTTAACGTGGATGCAGACGAAATAGGCGTTGTTTTGCTCGGCGAATACTGGCATCTCCATGCGGGGGATGAAGTCCGTCGCACGGGGCGGGTTATGGGCGTGGCCGTAGGCGATGGATTGCTGGGACGCGTCATTGACCCGCTCGGCCGGCCGCTCGATGGCAACGGGCCGGTGGCTTCAAACGAGCGTTTGCCCATTGAACGCCCTGCCCCCCCATCATGGACCATGCGCCCGTTACGGTGCCTCTTCAGACCGGCATCAAAGTCATTGATGCGCTCATTCCCGTTGGGCGCGGCCAGCGCGAGTTGATTCTCGGCGACCGCCAGACCGGCAAAACAGCCATTGCGATCGACACCATTCTTAACCAGCGCGGCCGGAACGTCCTGTGTG
Source organism: Anaerolineaceae bacterium (assembly GCA_003598975.1). Taxonomy (GTDB): domain Bacteria; phylum Chloroflexota; class Anaerolineae; order Anaerolineales; family Villigracilaceae; genus Denitrolinea. The sequence goes on from QZIJ01000079.1 coordinate 10,482, forward strand.
TATATTGCGCCATCGGTCAGCGTGCGTCCGCTGTCGCTAAGGCCGTGGCAACCTTGCGGGAAAAGGGAGCGATGGATTATACCGTCCTCGTCGTGACTGAAGGCAACGACCCGCCGGGGCTCGCTTATATAGCTCCATATGCCGCGACCAGCATCGCGGAGCATTTTATGGAAGTGGGCCGGGATGTGCTGATTGTTTACGACGACCTTACCCATCACGCCCGAGCCTACCGTGAACTATCGCTCCTGCTGCGCCGTCCGCCCGGTCGCGAAGCGTTTCCCGGAGACATATTTTATATCCACTCGCGGCTGCTGGAACGTGCGACGCATCTGCGCAGGGAACGCGGGGGTGGTTCGCTCACCGCCCTGCCCATCATCGAGACCGAAGCACAAAACATTTCTGCCTACATTCCGACCAACCTGATTTCGATCACGGACGGACAGATATATCTCTCGCCGTCGCTGTTCGAACTGGGCGTACTGCCCGCAGTCGATGTCGGAAAATCCGTTTCGCGCGTCGGCGGCAAGGCGCAACTGGCGGCCTATCGTGCCGTGGCCGGCGACCTGAAGCTTGCCTATGCGCAGTTCGAGGAGCTCGAGACCTTTGCACGTTTCGGCGCCCGCATCGATGAAGACACAAAGAAGACGATCGAGCATGGACAGCGAATCCGCTCCTGCCTCAAACAGCCGGAATTCTCTCCGGTGTCCGTGCCCGCGCAAATCGCAGTACTGCTGGCGTTGACCGCTAAACTTTTCAGCGACGTGCCGCTTGGTCAGATGACTGACGCCGAGCAGGCTGTGCGCAAGGCAGTGATGAAGATCCCGGAGGAGGTGCGTCAGCGATTGGATACCGCCGACAAGATGAGGGATGAGGACCGCGAAACAATCATCGAAATCGCCCGCAAAGCGATAGCTCGATTCCAGCCCATGCCTGAACCTGGGGAGAAGTCATGAGCGGCACCACAGCGGGCCTGCGCCGAAAGATCAGGGGAGCCGGGGACCTCCAATCCGTGGTCCGCGCGATGAAGGCCCTGGCCGCATCGAGCATCGGACAATATGAAAAATCGGTACGTGCGCTGGCCGACTACTCTCGCACTGTGGAACTGGGGTTGGGCGCATGCTTCCGGGTCGCCGGTCCTGAGGCATTGATGACCATAAAGACAAGTCAACGGGATGCGAGTGAGATTGGCGCGGTCGTGTTCGGTTCAGACCAGGGACTGGTTGGCCAGTTTAATGATGTTGTGGCCGATTATGCTGTAAAGACACTGGCGGCGCTGCCGGGGAAGCTCCGGGTCTGGGCCGTCGGCGAGCGCGTTCATGCGCGCCTGGCAGACGCTGGACTGCCGCTGATGGGACTCTTCACTGTGCCGAACTCGGTCAAGGCCATCACCCCGCTCATAGGGCGGATTCTCGTGGAGAGCGAGGCGCGACGTGGCCGGGATGAGGTCGCCGAACTTCACCTCTTTTACAACCGGCCCGTGTCCGGGGCGATTTATGCGCCCGTCAGTCAGCGGCTGCTGCCGCTGGACGAAAACTGGAGACGTAAGCTGGCCGAACTTCCCTGGCCGACAGGAAACTTGCCCGAAGTCATGGGTGGCAGCACAGCGACATTGCGGGCGCTCATCCGCGAATATCTTTTTGTCTCGCTCTTCCGGGCGTGCGCAGAATCCCTCGCGAGCGAGAACGCGAGCCGCCTGGCTGCGATGCAGCGCGCCGACAAAAACATCAACGAATTGCTGGACGATCTCAACCGGACATTCCATCGTTTGCGTCAGAGCGGTATCGACGAGGAACTGTTCGACGTCATCTCCGGCTTCGAAGCGCTGCATATAGAGGGAAATTGATGCACATTGGCATGGCTGCAGACCATGGTGGTTTTAAGTTGAAAGTGAAACTTACTGAGACCCTCAGGGCAGTAGTGGTTTACTCTCAGAGCCAGGAAAAATTCCTGACATCTCAGCAGACTCCTGATATATCAGAAGTCTGCATCTTTTCGGGCTCTCATTTCCTCATGACGTCTTCTGTTAACCATCAATATTTTCAACATAATAGAGGCTCCCGTCCTGTCAGCACTATCCTGGCACTACTTATGCTGATAAATAGTTTATATCAACCGTTCAAAGAGAATGGAGAAAGTTATGGGAACCATACTGATTGTTATCCTGATCCTCATGTTAGTTGGCGCTCTTCCCACCTGGCCCCACAGCAGAAAATGGGGACACTATCCCAGCGGCAGACTCGGATTGATCCAAAAACAACAAAGAGGGTGAAAATGAGCACATTAATAATTGTTTTGATCATTGTTGCAGTGGTGACGGTCTTTTCAGTACAAAATGCAATACCTGTTGCAATCTTATTTCTTTTCTGGAAATTCGAGGCTTCCCTTGCAATCGTATTATTTCTCTGTGTGTTAACAGGAGTGGCAATAGGAATTATTGGAGTCTCTCTCTTTAGAAAGAAGTTGTCCAGGAATAAGCAAGCTTCCATTGACCGTGTACATACGCATGCTCTTTGAAGGGTTCATTGAAAGCAGGTTGTTATTTCTGCAAAAAGTTAATGTTTGAAAGGAAGAAGAAGATGATGATGAAAGGATTAATGATTGTATTAATGTTGTTGTCTGTTTTTCGTATTTCGGCAGTTGCCCAGATGGGTACCGGTCAAGATGGGCACATGATGGACAACGGTCATGGTGGGGGTATGATGGGTGGCGGTTGGGGGTGGGGAATGGGTTATGGCTGGGGTTTCGGGATCATTATCCTGATTCTTGTTGTTGTGGTTGTAGCTTCTATAATGAAACGAAAATAAAAATCTGAAAGGACAAAAAATATTTCTTATAATCTTCAATACAGAAGGGTAAAAGGAGAACACCATGCAAATCCAAATAAATACCGACCGTAACATCGAAGGGCGCGGGGCGCTGGCCTCTCAGGTCAGCAGCACAGTTGAGACCATCCTGCGTCAAGTCAGTGATCACATATCGCGAGTGGAGGTCCACCTGAGCGATGAGAACAGCAAAAAGAAGGGTGGTAATGACGACATGCGCTGCATGATGGAAGCGCGCCTCAAAGGCCACCAGCCCATCGCGGTCACTCACCAGGCTGCGACCCTGGACCAGGCCGTCGACGGTGCGGCAGATCAGTTAGCCAGATTGATTAAGAGCACTCTCGGACGGCTGCACGATCAAAAGAGTCACCGGACTGATTATTGACAGTGCGACAGTTAAGTGAGAGAATTGCTTCCAGAGAGGTAACGCGGTTTTTTGATAGGAGGTGATGATAACAGGCGGCATTGAAAAAAGTCATTTGGAACGTCCAACAAGGTAATTGTTTGATCCGTTTCACGAACAGTCAATACAATTTCCATTATTAGACAGAACAACTTATTAATCCTCTAATCATACGGAGACGGGAATGAAAAAGACGATAATTATCACTTTAAGTTTGTTAATGTTGGTATTTTTTTCTGCCGGAGTACAGGCGGAGACACAGCCCAAAGGCCTTCAGATGAATATGCACATCATGATGAAGCTGATGAACCATGCTCTTAATCATGCACTTGAAGGGGCGAATCTCCAGATGCTTGGTTATATGGGAATGGCCAATGAGCAGCTGGACAAAGACACGATCAGGCACGGGGCAACAATGCTCAAGGAAGGAAGACAGGGGATAATGGACGTGCTCGAAGGTGCGCCGATGAAGCAGATATATAAGGAAGGGAAATATAATAAGGAATCAATGGATGATATGCACAAACTGGGGGAACAGATGCTTAAGGTTATTGATCAGGCTGAAAAGATGCACAAGGGCATAAAATAAATTATGACCCCGCTGAAAAGGGCAGCCAGCGATTTCAGCAGGACTGCTTTGGTCAGGTAATCTGCAGGGGCGTATTGCGACACGCCCCTGCTGCTACAACTGATGCCTCTCAGATGGAACTGATGGACCAGATAAAAAAGCATATGGCTAAGATAGACATGGTTATCGATGATTACAGGAAATACTGCATTCTCGTGGCTCGTGTTATAGGTCTTCCCCTGGTAATTTCATTGTTATTATTGTTCGGGTGGTGTGAAATTTCATATAGTGATGACTCTTTGCCTGCAGGAAGTGAATTTCTTATCAATAAATACGGTAAGATTGTAAAAGAACTGGAAAAAAGTCCTTCTGCCGTACCTTTCTACGTGGAATCGTCTGTGAGTAAAAGTGCTTCCCATGTCGATATC
>QZIJ01000120.1 GCA_003598975.1 Anaerolineaceae bacterium
CAGGAGGTCAAATCATAAACCGCCGTGACCGCTAAACCTGACGTAATTTCCAAGCCCCGCCGCGGCTGGGCGGGGTACTTCCGCGCTTTCGGGCGCGCTCATCGCAAAGCCAGCGCGCAGATGGAAACCTCCATGCCGCTCTTGCGTCACCTGGATGAACTGCGCAAGCGCGTCTTCAAGGCGTTTGCGGCGGTCATCGTTGGCGTAGGAGTCAGTTTCGCCTTCACCGAGCAGGCGATTAACTACCTGGCCTCTCCCATCGGTGGGAGCGAGGCGCTGGTCTCCATCGAAGTCACCGAAAACATCGCGGTCTATATGCGCGTCGCCCTGCTCGGCGGGGTGATTCTGGCAATGCCGGTCATCCTCTATCAAGCCATGCGCTTCATCCTGCCCGGCTTGCAGGGGCGCGAGAAACTATGGCTGATTCTGGGCGTGCCATTTGCCAGCCTGCTCTTTGCTGGGGGGGTGGCATTCACCTGGTTTGTCATGATTCCCACCGCCGTCCCGTTCCTGACCAGTTTCATCGGCATCACCACGCAGGTGCGCCCCGCCAGTTACTTCGACTTCATCACCAATCTCATGTTCTGGATCGGCTTGAGTTTTGAAATGCCCATCGTCTTCATGCTGTTGGCGCGGCTGAAATTCGTCACCGCCAAACAACTGGCGAGCGGGTGGCGCTACGCGGTGGTCGCCATCACCATCGTGGCGGCGGCGATCACCCCCACCGTGGACCCCGTTAACATGGGGCTGGTGACGCTTCCTCTGATGGGCTTGTATCTCATCAGCATCGTTCTGGCGTGGATCGCCGGGAGGTAAACATGGACATCTTTGGAATTGGCGGCGCGGAACTGCTGGTCATCCTGCTGGTGGCAGGCATCATCCTGGGACCCGAGCGGCTCGCTCGTGTGGGGCGCGAAGCGGGAAAGTTTATCCGCAACGCGAAAGCCTACTTCAATTCCCTGAGTGGCGAGTTGAAAACTGAACTCGACATGCTGGACGAATTACGTGACGTCAAACGTGAGATGGATAAAACATTGGGAAAATCCACCTGAAACCTCCGCCTCGTTCCTGACCTTGAGGCGGGTCCTCCGACCAAAACTCCGTCCTGGCTGACGGAGTTTTTTTCGTCCCCAAAAAATCACCCGACTGGGTGAGAGACAGGATTCCTCAGTGGAGTGATGACCACAAAAGCATTGAGGTGTATCCTGATAGTGTAGGAAATCACAAGGGAAGTCCTTGTCAACTTCAATTTTTGGAGGATGCGTTTGAATAAAATAATGAACCCAGTCAACTGTTTTATCCCGCTCTTGATGGAGCAAACGAACCATTCCGCAGAAACAATTCTGGAGGAAGAAAATGAATAAAGAAAACATGATTCAAAAAGCCCTGACCGACACGGTCCTCACCCGGCGCAGTTTCCTGAAATGGAGCGCGGCGCTGGGCGGAACCGCCGCGTTGGCAGGCGGCATGAACCTCGGCTTGAAAACGGTCGAGGCGGCAGCGCAAACCGCCGCAGAGACAGACGGCAAATGGGTGACGGTAGCCTGTTGGCATAACTGCGGCGGACGCTGTCTGCTCAAAGCCCATGTGGTTGATGGTGTGGTGACCCGGGTTAAGTCGGACGACACCCACCCCGACAGCCCGAATTTCCCGGTTCAGCGCGCCTGCGTACGCGGACGTTCCCAGCGTATGCAAGTCTTTGGCGCAGACCGATTGAAATACCCCATGAAGCGAAAGAACTGGGCGCCTGGCGGCGGCAAGAAGGAACTGCGCGGCAAGGATGAATGGGTGCGCATTTCGTGGGATGAGGCACTGGATATCTTTGCGACCGAAACCAAACGAATCTTAGATGAACACGGGAACAAATCCATATACGCAACCTCGTATGGAGACGCGTTTGGCGCTCTGTATTACGACCCCATATCGCGCATCTTCAGCGTTTTGGGCGGCAATGTCGGCGCTTGGGGAACGGTCTCTTGGGGAGCATGGCCCGCGCCAAGCATCCACATGATGGGTGGATTCCCCAGTACCAACGACCGCCTTGACCTTCAAAATTCTAAGCTAATTGTGCTTTGGGGAGCCAATCCTGCCTGGAGCCGTCAGGGAAACACGACTTCGTTCTACATGGAAGCAAAACGGGCTGGCGCAAGGATTATCTGTGTGGATCCGATGTACTCTGCCACGGCAAAGACACTGGCGGACGAATGGATTCCCTGCCGCCCCGGCACGGATACCGCCCTGCTGTTGGCTATTGCTTACCACATGATCGAAAACAACCTGCAGGATCAGACTTTCCTTGACACCTACGCGGTTGGTTTTGATCGCGATCACATGCCGGAGGGCGCAGACCCCAAGGAGAATTTTAAGGACTATGTGCTCGGTAAGTATGATGGCACACCCAAGACTCCTGAATGGGCTTCGGAAATTTGCGGTACCCACCCCAGCGTGATTCGCTCGCTGTCCCAACAAATGGCAACCACCAAACCTGCGGCATTTATCAGTTCCTATGCGCCCGCGCGAACGAACCGCGGCGAGCAATATGCCCAGGCATTCTTCACGGTTGGTTGGATGACCGGCAATGTCGGAATTCCGGGCGGCGTGGTAACCTGGGATCCGCTACCTGGAGGACCGCCGCTGGTCAAACTTGGACCCCGTGGAACAAGTTATAAAGACAATCCCGTATTTCCATCAAAATACCTGTTCCCGTTCCCTGATCCGGCGGATGAGACTTGGACGGGGCTCAACTGGTCCGAACAATGGGACGCCATCTTGAACGGAGAATACACTGCAGGTGTGCGCGGCAAACAGCCCATTGACATCCGCATGATCTACCACGGTCACAGCGCAATGCTCAATCAATCGCCAAGTTTAAACAAAGGCATTGAAGCACATCGCAAAGTAGAGTTTGTCGTGTCGGCGTCGCAGTTCCTTACCACCAACTCCAAGTACGCTGATCTGGTCTTTCCAGTAACGACCTACTGGGAGCGCGTCGGAGACTTAATATCCGCCAATCGCGAGTCCATCTTCTGGTGGCAGCAAGCCAGTCAGCCATTGTTCGAGGCGAAAAGTGACCTTGAAATTTCGCTTGCTCTGGCTGAGAAAATGGGAATTGATATTGAAATGATTCCCTTTGAGCAGGTTATATTTAACCAGGTTGCTGGGGCTGAAGTGATCAAACCGGATGGCTCAGGTTTTGAAAAACTGGTCACCATTACCGCCGATGACATTAAGGAATGGGGTGTGGAAGGCGAGCCTCAAAAGGGACGCATCTCGCTCAAAGAATTCCAAGAGAAGGGCGTCTATCAGGTCGAACGCAAACCCGGTGACAGATTCACCCACATTCAACTAAAGGCTTTCCGGGATGACCCGGTCGCTAACCCGGTTGGCACTCCCAGCGGAAAGTTGCAAATTCACAGCGCCAACCTCGCCGGTCATATCGCCGCGTTTGGATGGGATAAGATCGCGCCAATTGCAAAGTATGAGCCGCCCGTGGAAGGATACGAAGGAACGCTGGACGGCGAATATCCGTTGCAGTTGTGGACTCCGCACTATTTGCGCCGCAGCCACTCGGTCTTCGACAATGTTACCTGGCTGCGCGAAGCCTTCCCACAAGAAGTCTGGATGAACCCCATTGACGCCGAAGCGCGCGGCATCGAACAGGGCGACACCATCAAAATCACGACAAAGCACGGCACCGCATTACGCCACGTCAAGGTGGATGCCGGTATCATGCCCGGCACGATCGCAACCGGCGAAGGCGCTTGGGCCGACCGTGACGATGATACAGGAATTGACATGGCTGGCGCAACCAATAGTCTGTGCGGTCCTGTCCCAACAGGGCAGGGTGTTCAAGGGTGGAATACTACCAATGCCCAAGTCGAAAAATGGACCGGTAAACCGATTGGAGCGGATTATAAACAGCCTCAGCGCATCATCTTTGGAGAGGAGGCATAAACCATGGCTAAGCAAAAAGCTTTTTACTTTGATGCAAGCGCCTGCATAGGCTGTAAAGCCTGTCAAATCGCCTGCAAAGATAAGCATGATCTTCCCCTAGGCGTACGCTGGCGCAGGGTGTTTGAATATGGTGGAGGAAGTTGGGTAGAGCAAAATGGAGTCAAGGTTCCAAGTTCTCTTTTCTCCAGTTACCTCTCCACCGCCTGCCAGCACTGTGAGAGTCCGGTCTGTCGCGATGTCTGCCCGGTGCAAGCCATCACCAAACGGGAAGACGGCATCGTCATTCTGGACAGCGAGAAGTGCATCGGCTGCCGCTACTGTGAATGGGCATGCCCCTATAGCGCGCCGCAGTTCAATGAAGAGACCAAAGCCATGACCAAGTGCCACTTCTGCTACGATCTGCAGGCACAGGGACTGAACCCCGCCTGCGTGGACGCCTGCGTCATGCGCTGTCTGGATTATGGCGAGCTGGATGAACTGCGCGCCAAGTACGGCGACCTGAACGAAATCGAACCCCTGCCGACCAATGAGATCACCAACCCCGCGTTGGTCATTACCCCGCACAAGCACTCGCAAAAAAGCGGCGAAGGCACCGGCAGAATCCTCAACCTCGAAGAGGAGGTGTGATATGAACGTACATGATTGGGCGCTAATAACATTCACCATCCTGGTGCAAATGTCCGTTGGCAGTATGTGGGTATTGGGCGCGGTTCACTTCTTCTCCGCCCGTAAGTACGGCATGGAAGAGGCAGACCGCATGAGCGACCGCGCCTTGCTCGCCATTGTGCCGGTCATCGCGCTGGGCTTTCTGGCGTCTCTGCTTCACCTCGGCGATCCGTTCAACGCGCCGCGCGCTGTGACTAACATCACCAACTCCTGGTTGAGCCGCGAGATTTTCTTCGGCGTGGTCTTTGCTGGGCTGGCAGTGGTCTTCGCCTTCATGCAATGGCGCAAGCTCGGTTCATTCGGACAGCGCAACGTCGTCGCCTGGCTATCCGCCCTGGCAGGGCTGGTCCTGGTTCTCAGCATGTCCATGGTCTACATGTTGCCTTCGCAACCAGCATGGAATTCATGGAATACGCCGATATCCTTCTTCACTACCACCTTCCTGTTGGGCGTGATGGCAATGGGTGCCGCCTTGGTTGCCAATTTCGTCTATGAAAAACGCAAAAATACTGGAAAGACCACAAACCAGTTGGAAATATTGCGCGCAACCTTGCGGTGGATTTCCATCGCTGCCATCGTCCTGCTTGGCATTCACCTGATTGCCCTGCCGCTTTACATGGTCACGCTTGCCGCCGGAAGCAAAGCCGGGCTGGCGACCGTTCAGCTGCTGGCTGGCTCCTTTGGCTGGTATCTGGGGCTTCGCGTGGCGTTTTTGGTGATCGGGGCTGGCGTCTTTGCCATGTTCCTTTATCGCTACGCTTTGAGCGCGGGCGAAGAGAAAACATTAAGTACCCTCGCCTACGCTGCTTTTGTGATGGTCCTGGCAGCGGAAGTTCTGGGACGCTTCATGTTCTACGCCGCACACGTTCGAATCGGCATCTAGCCGAATTCACGGGTGGGGAGGCTCTGTCCTCCCCACCCATCCTTCCCATGCCAAACAAGCCATACAATTATTCATTACCCCTCGTAATCTTGCTGACCGCGCTGGCAAGCCTGATTCTGGCATGGGATGTTTCAGCGCAAGAGACGGGACCGCAAATCCTCCCGCTTTCAGCCACGGGGCAGGGGCGCGGACATGCAATCGCTTATTCGCCAGACGGGGGGACAGTAGCCGTAGGCACATCGCTGGGCATTTATTTTTTCGATTCATCATCATTGGAACAAACCCGCTTCATACCCGCCGACACTTGGGTGCGCGCCCTGGCATTTTCTCCCGACGGGCGCTGGCTGGCGAGCGGATCGTACGACCCCACCGTCCGTTTGTGGAACGTAAACGACGGCACGCTGACAAAAGAACTACATGGACATACCGCCTGGGTACGCGGACTGACGTTCTCACCCGACGGCAACTATCTGGCAACCGCCTCGGACGACAACAGCGTGCGTCTCTGGCGGCTTGCCGATGGAAACGTTATCCACATCCTGCCCGAAGCGGGCGCGCGCGCCCTCACCTTCTCGCCCGATGGAGAGTTGCTGGCGACGGGCGGATACGACAAAGTCATCCGCTTGTGGCGAGTAGGCGATGGAACTCTTATCCGCGAATTGACGGGTCACACCGACTGGGTGCGCGCGCTGGCATTCTCCCCAGACGGCGACCTGCTGGCTTCGGGCGCATTCGACGCCACCCTGCGTCTGTGGCGCGTAACAGACGGCGAATTGCTCGCCACCCGCGAAGAACACAACGCCAGCGTGTTGAGCGTAGCCTTCTCGCCCGACGGCAACCTGCTGGCTTCCGCCTCGGTGGACACGACCGTGCGCCTGTGGAGCATCCCCAACGCCGAACCCTACGCCCTCCTGCGCGGACATGACGACTTCGTCTTCAGTGTTGCGTTTTCGCCCGATGGCAAGACTCTCGCCTCCGCTTCGGTGGACAACACCGCCAGAGTCTGGAGCGTGCCCGATTCATCCAACCCATCCACATTGGAGCAGGTTTCCGCGCCGTCCAATTGCGCCGCCTGCCACCACCCGCGCGGCAAGCAGGGTCCGCCGCACGTCATCGAGACCGGTTGCATTGTCTGCCATCAAAACGGCGCGCTCGCCCTCAATTGGTGCCCATTCCTGCCCCGCCCATCAGAACCGATACGTCTCTCGATGTCATTACCGGGCTGGCAAAACGCGCTGGACGTTCCAACAGACAACAACGAGATCAGCGTTATCATATTTCAACCCGGCAATGGTGAGCATTTTTATTCTAAAGGCGAAACTTTTAACACCTTCAAAATCAATGGAAAAGTCTTTTCGCCCACAACGCCATTTGACCAGATTTCAGTCAGGTTGGAAGCGTGGTCAGAAGCGGAACGGATTACAGCCATCGCCGTTCAGCCTGACCCCGCTGGTCAATTTTCATTTTCCTTCAACTTGACAGACGTGGGAAACCCACCCAACACCGACGCCCCGCAGGAATATAAATGTCTCGAATGTCATCACAGGTCGCCGAATGGCGTTTTACCAGCGGGTGAAATTCATTTGAAAGTTACCGCCTCCACACCAGAAGGAAAACAAGCGGCAGACCAAAGACTCGTTTTTATCAATAAAAGTGGTGTCGCCACCCTTCCTGTGGATATAACCTTGGAGAATGGACAAACTGTTCAGGGCGTCGCCATCCAGGCTGTGACCAAACTTTATCAATGGCGTGAACGCGCGTTTCAATCGTTCAGCAACTCAAATGGAAACGCCACCCTGCAAGTGGAATCTCTCGCGCAAATTCCCACCACCTACCAAATCTCCGTTCCGCCCACAGTAGTGGACGGCGTTCTTTATGAAAGCATCGAGCCAGTGGAGGTGATCCTGCCGCCCGGCGCAGACTCCGCGCCCGCAATCACTATTCAAGTGCAAGCGCGTTTGGGGCAAATCAACGGGCGCATTACCAACTTCAAAGAGCCGCTTCAACTTTGGGCAATTGAGATGCCCAATGGGGCTGTTAAGCGTGTCACTACTTTAAGTGACGGCACATTCTCCTTAGCCAACCTGCGGATCGGTGAGTACCTCCTTACTGCCGACCCGCAGGCTCTGGCAAAACTGGGTTTGACGATGGAGCCGCAGCGCGTTGACTTGAGTCAATCACCCTTGGCGGAAATCGAACTCACGCCCCAGCGACTCGAAGGTGAGATACTTGCCGGACGAGTAACGGATGAATCCAACATGCCGCTGCCCTTTGCCTGGGTCAACGCAGAGACACAAACCGGACAAACTTCACCCGATGCGGGCGCGTACTTGCTTTTTGGATTGCCCACCGACCCGCCCACCGTGATCGTCACCGCGCCCGGTTATTACAGTCAGGCGCAGATCGCCGCCGCTTCGTCCCTAGATTTTGAGTTGGTGCCCCAACCCGAGACCCGATTCTTGCCCTGGGGTTCAGGAACCATCACCCTGCCGCCAGAGTCCGTTGCCAATGTGAATGGGCTGGAGATTGCATTTGAGCAGGGTTGGCTGTGGGGTCAGGGCGGAGACGCAGAACCGCTCATCCTGCAAGTCAATGACGGCGCGCAGATTGTCATTCCGTCGGGGTCGTTTGCGCTGGAGCGTCTCCCCGCGCATGAAACCTGGTTCTATTTGCTTGACGGCGAGGCGCGCATCCAGCCTTCGGGTGGGAAAATGCCCATCGAAATGGAAGCAGGTCAAATGATCCGAATTGAGGCGGGGGAATCCATTCAAGCGGTGGATTATGACTCTGTTGTCACACAGGCGCTTCACCCCACAGCCGAATCCCCTCTTTCCCCTCAATGGCAGCCCAGTCTATCCGCGCAGATTCGCAACCGCCTGGCGCTGGCAGGCATCGGCGCGGCGCAAGTCGTTACATTTGTCACCTATTCTTCAATGATGTTATTGGTTCTAATTTTTCCCTTTGTCGGTTTATATTGGTGGATGAAGCGCCGAAATACCTACGCTTCGTAGACTACCAACCCTCCGATCCGCCTGACCTAAGGCTCACGCAATGGTCGCGCGGACATCCGCTTCGCCCGAGGCGGCAGGGCTTTCAAGGAAACGCGAAAGCCTCCCGAAATCCTATTTTGGATTTCCTTGGAAAGGAGACTCCAGCCTGCATTAAGGCTGTCTCCTTTCTGCGAGACAGCCTTTTTGTTTAGGAGAAACCTCATGGACATTCAACCACTGCTCGAAAAATCCTCCCGCGACCATTCCCACCTCTGCCCGCGCCAGATTCTCGGCGTGCGCCTCGGTTTAGCGGGGATGGCGGCTCTCGGTTTCGACGCGCCGCCTGCAGGCAAGCGTCTGCTTGTCATTGCCGAAGCGGATGGCTGTTTTGCAGACGGAGTGACCGCCGCTACAAACTGCACGGTGGGGCATCGCACCTTGCGCGTGGAGGATTACGGCAAAACCGCCGCAACCTTTGTGGATGTGAAAACAGGATGTACCGTCCGCGTTGCGCCCGCAACGGACATCCGCCAAAAGGCGTATGCCTATTCCCCCGATGAGCCGCGTCACTACTTCGCGCAAATGGCGGCGTATCAAATCATGCCTGCTGACGAGATGTTCACCGTCACCGAAGTGCAATTGGTCACGCCCATCGAAGCCATCCTCTCGCGCCCAGGCATCCGCGTGGACTGCGACATGTGTGGGGAAGAAATTATGAACGAGCGCGAAGTCAGCCAGAACGGCCTCACCCTTTGCCGTCTTTGCGCGCACGGCGGATATTATGTAGGACAAAATTCCATTTTGTCCTACCCTCTCCAACAGGAAGCCGCGCTATGAACCTCACAGTCAAACTCTTCGCCACTCTCAAAGACAAAGCGCAGGCCAACCAACTCGTGCTGGAACTCGAACAGCAGCTACCGACCGTGCAAGATTTACTATCTCAAATCGTCGTGCAAAACCCTTCGCTTGCCTCGTCCATGAAATCGATCCTCGTCGCGGTCAACCACGAATTCGCCTTCTCCGAACAAATCCTTGGGCCGAACGATGATATCGCGATCTTCCCTCCCGTCAGTGGAGGCTGATGATGACGTCTCTCCTGTATTTGCTTGTTCCCCTGATTGCATTCCTCTACGCCAGCGTAGGCTTTGGCGGCGCGACGGGCTATCTGGCTGCGATGAGTTTTTTCGGTATCCCGCCGCAGGAAATGGCATCCACCGCGCTGGTTTTGAACATCCTGGTCTCCAGCATATCCTTTTCATCTTTCTACCGCGCGGGACATCTGCGCCGCGACCTGCTTCTCCCCTTCCTTGTCACGTCGGTTCCTGCCGCATTCCTTGGCGGCTACTTCAAAATCACCGACGAGACCTATTCGATCATTCTTTATATCGTTCTCACCTTTGTAGCCGTTCGTCTTTTATTTTTCTCTACACGTCGCGACGTGGAAACTGAAACGAATCTTAATCGCCAATTACCGTCTGCCAATTACCTCATCGGCCTCATCATCGGCCTCCTCTCTGGTATGGTCGGAATCGGCGGTGGGATTTTTCTATCCCCCATCATCATTTTTGCGCGCTGGGGGACATCCAAACACGCCTCCGCCGTCGCCGCGGCTTTTATCGCTCTCAATTCCATCAGTGGATTAATTGGGCGCGCGGCAGGCGGCACATTTATCATCACCTCATTCGGGTTGTCGTTGATTCCGTTTGGTCTGCTCGGCGCGTTGGCAGGCAGTTATTTGGGAGCGGTGCGGATCAACGGTCTCAACCTGCGTCGCACCCTGGGCGTGATCATGTCTTTCGCTGTATCCAATTTCTGGTTGACACTCTGGAGATGAAGTGCATTCTGCGTGGCGCATTCTTGTCAGAGGCAGCGGCGACATCGGTTCAGCGGTCGCACACCGATTGTACAAGTCGGGTTATGCCGTTGCACTTCACGATTCTCCTCTCCCCATGGTCGCCCGTCGCAAGATGTCCTTCGCTGACGCTATTTTTGATGGAAACACAACACTCGAAGCCGTGCAAGCCAGAAGAGTAAATAACCTTTCCATCCTGAGAGGCATATTGATCCAACCCACATTCATTCCTGTACTTGTCGGCGATTTCAATCGCCTCCTGTCAAAACTGCGTCCACACACCCTGGTGGACGCACGTATGAGAAAACACAGCCAACCCGAAAGGCAGATCCATCTTGCTCCGTTCACCATTGGGTTGGGACCCAATTTCACAGCAGGGCGCACCGTTCATACCGCCATCGAAACCGCCTGGGGCGAACGATTGGGGCAGGCGCTCACACACGGCAGCACATGTCCGCTGGAGGGCGAACCCATCTCCATAGAAGGGCATTCCCGTGACCGCTACGTCTATGCGCCTGTGGCTGGAAAATTTTCCACATCACATCAAATTGGCGATGTCGTAACCAAAGGACAGGAAATCGCCCGCATTGGCGGAACGATTCTCCATGCGCCCATTTGTGGCATCTTGCGTGGACTGACCCATGATGGCGTTCCTGTTGAAATCAAGACAAAGATCATCGAAGTGGATCCGCGTCTCGAACATGCGCAAATTTCGGGAATTCCCCCGCGTCCCGCCCGCATTGCCGAAGGCGTTCTCACCACCATTCAAAACTGGGAAGCCAGCCATGCTCATTGATCCGTTCGGCCGTGTCATCAACTACCTCCGCATCTCGCTCACCGATCGCTGCAACCTGCGCTGCGTTTACTGTATGCCGCGCAAGGGATTGCAATGGCAGCCGCGCGAAGAACAACTGTCAGTGGGGGAAATTGTTCGGGTAGTCGAAGCCGCCGCGAGCGAAGGCGTGACGCGTGTCCGTCTCACGGGGGGCGAACCGTTGGTTCATCCACATGTCGTCGAAATCGTGCGCGGCATCGCGTTAATCAAAGGAATCGATGAAGTCAGCCTGACGACCAACGCCATGTTGCTTGCTCAACTCGCACAGCCTCTCGCTGACGCGGGACTCAAACGCGTCAACATAAGTTTGGATTCATTGGATGCCGTCAAGTTCAGACGCATCACACGCGGGGGAAAGATTGACCGCGTCTGGAAGGGAATCGCCGCCGCCGAACGCGCGCATCTCGCGCCGCTCAAACTGAATACTGTGATCGTGCGTGGACTCAACGCTGACGAATTGCCCGCGCTCGCGCAACTGACGATTGAGAATGATTGGCATGTGCGCTTTATCGAAGTCATGCCCATCGGCAACGCGCAAGATTGGGGCGAAGGCTTCCCCGCTCCCAATGAAAGATATGTTTCGGTTCAGGAGATGCGCGCTGCCCTTTCGACTTTTGACTTTCAACACGTGACCGCACCGATAGGCAATGGTCCCGCATGCAATTATCGCATCTCAGGCGCACTTGGCACAGTTGGATTTATCTCCCCGCTTGGCGAGCATTTTTGTCAAAATTGCAATCGCCTGCGATTGACATCGGATGGCAAGCTGCGTTCCTGTCTTGTAATTCCCGCTGAAGTATCCCTGCGCGACGCGGTGCGACATGGAAAACCGCTCGAAGATTTTTTTCATCAAGCCCTTGCCCAAAAACCTGAACATCATAATATGCTTGTCTCTGTGCCTGCTGGTTCGCAACGCGGCATGAGTCAGATTGGCGGATAGTAGATGAATTACCCAACGATTTTTTCGATCACCGAAAGCAAGATAGACCTGGACGACCTGCTTGCCAAAATCACGCTTGATTCCACAGGTGCGGCAGCAATTTTCACGGGCATGGTACGGGGAATCACAGCGCGCAGCGACCCGTACGAGACCGCCTATCTCGAATACGAATCCTACAAGCCGATGGCAGAGTCGAAAATGAGGCAGGTGGCGGATGAAATCCGCGAACGCTGGAGCGCCATCGAAGGGATTGCTATTGTGCAGAGGATCGGCAAACTGTATCCCGGCGCGCCCACGGTTCTAATTGCATGCACGGCAGCCCATCGAGACACAGGCGTATTCGAGGCAGCACGTTATGGGATTGACCGTCTTAAAGAAATTGTGCCTGTTTGGAAAAAAGAAGTCGGGCCCACCGGCGAAGAATGGGTGGAAGGAGACTACATTCCAAAGGCAGGACAATGCTAATGAATGTTCCAGAGGATGTTCATGATCGCTCTGTCAGTATTACACCACAACGCGCCGCCATTAGGTCCAAGAGTAAAGTCATGGCTTACAGGGTCACAACCAAAGGTCGCTACAAGAGGGCGGTTTTCAGAAAGAACTGGTCTTAGTCCAATGTGGCAGCATTGAACACTATATTGCTACACCCAGTGTTATTCGACAGCATCAGCATACCAATTCAGTCGGTGTCTTATACTCAACCACCAAGAGTTCCGAATGACCTTATATCTCCACAATGATCTACCCCGCGCGGTATAAATCTGGCATACGGGTACAAGTAATCATATACAATTATGCTCCTGTTAAAGCAGGAGCATAATTGTATTCCGATTTTTGCCCATGTTTTCCTCTATGTATAGGCAAAACTAACCTTGCGGCCACCATATACGGTGTTCCATTATGACAACATAGTGAATGCGATGTTAGCGCAAGCGACACTGGTCGCGGTTGAAGTAGACATGTTGCGTAAATCACCTTTTCGTTGTTTTCTATTGCCAGTTTACCACGACCGTCAAACAGATCTAGCAGTTGGCGTTTTTCATCAAAGTTTGCCGTGTCAACCCGATCACGGATACCATCACAGAATTCCTGTATTTCCGCGATTTGGTCATCCGTGAGAGTTAGCTTTTCAATAGTAGATGAAATTTCCAAATGTTCTTTCCTGAGATTGGTGATATTGGTTTCCAAACGAAACTTTCTTTCGGTTAGCATACCTCTTTCGAAATCACCTGTAAGATAAAGATCAAGAATTTTCCCAAGTTGTACCTCCTGTTCAGCGATCTGGTTTTCGATCATGGCAAGACGATCCAACAAAATCTGATTTTCTTCAACCGAATTAGTTTGTTGTTCCTGTAATCCTGCAATTAGAGCACTTGGATTTTTGATCAGGCTTACAAGCCAGTTCCACATGGTGAAATCCACATCCTTGCCTCGAAAAGCAGGTGCATCACATAAACTTACCGGAACCTGCTCCTTTCCACCACAGTAGTAATAATGGTTTTGGCGACGGGTTCTTCCTTTATAAGTGTAATTACACTTGGCGCAACGAAGTCGGCATCCCAATAAGTATTGATGTTTTGCGCTTCTGTCAGACTGTTCAGCGTTAATTTTTATTCTTGCCGCAGCCCGCTTAAAAGTCTCCTCATCAATGATGACTGGGACTGTAACAGCGATCCATTCATCGCGAGGTCGTCCAACTTGTTTGCCGAAACCACATTTAGGTTTGGGCTTACGTTTCTTGCCATCCTCCATCATCTTTGTCTTGCCGTAATACCATGTTCCGGTATAGGTTTCATTTCCAAGGATGCGACGGATCATCGCAGCGGCCCATACGCCCTGATCGCGTTTCTTGAAGAAGTGAGTCTGTTTGTCGCCGCGTGTCGGCACACCCATGTTGGTTAGTTTTATGGCAATTGCATTCATGGACAATGGTTTGCCTGATTCATCCCCATGTAAATACCAACTGAAAACGGCTCGCACGATTTCAGCCTCTTCCTCATTGATTTCAAACCAAGCCTTGTGGGGTTCTGAAACAACACTGTACCCATAAGGCGGTCGCGATCCAACCAGTACAAATCCACTCATTGCCTTGCCACGCTTACCGCGTTTACTGCGCTCGAGGATCTTTGCCTTTTCGTACTCAGCAATACTCCCACGTATCTGTTTTTGAAGGCGACCTTCATCCGAGTCGTCATACTGACCAATGACATATTCAATGACCGCCCCGTCCCGCATGAATTCCTCTTCGATCAATGCCTGATAGATGCTTTTGCGTGCCAGACGATCCACGTCATACACAATCACAACATCGACATCTTCATTCGCCAGAAAGTCGCGAACGTTGTTCAATTCCGGACGATCAAGGCTGGCGCCACTGTAATCCTCTGAAAAAATATGCAGCAGGACATAACCACGTTCTGCCGCATATTGCTTGCAAGATTCGACCTGCGTTTGAAGGCTATAACCCTTGGTTTGTTCATCTGTGGAAACACGTGCATAAATAACGGCTCGCTTGTTCATTCTGTATCACTCCAACATTCAATGGTTTTATAAATGAAAGGCA
>QZIJ01000003.1 GCA_003598975.1 Anaerolineaceae bacterium
ATTCCACTTTTCTGGTTCAACCAAATGGACGGGCGCGGCCCCTGGGATCTCGAAGGTTCGATCCGTGAACACCAGGAAGTGATGAGGTGGTACGGCGAACACAACATCCCCGTCGAACTCAACGAGCCGCATCACTGGGGCATGCGCGACTCGTCGGACGCGGTCTTCGTCGTCTCCGCGTTTCTCGCCGCCTACAACGCGCGCGCCTTCGGCGTGAAAGATTACATCGCGCAGATGATGTTCAACAGCCCGCCCGGACTTTCCGACGCGATGGACCTCGCGAAGATGTTGACGGTAATGGATCTGGTTTCTCCTCTCGAACGCGACGACTTCAAAATCTGGAAGCAAACCCGCATCGGACTGCTCTCGCATCCACTCGACCCCGAAGCGGCACGCGGCCACCTGGCCGCCTCCACTTATTTGCAGATGGCGCTCCGTCCGCACATCTACCACATCGTCGGTCACACCGAGGCCGATCACGCCGCGACTGCCGATGACGTGATCGTCGCCAGCCGCATCGCGCGCCGCGCGATTGACAACGCGATGGGCGCGCCCGACCTGACCGCCGACCCCGTGATCGCGCGTCGACGCGCAGAACTCGTCACCGAGGCGGACGCGATTCTCGACGCGATCCGCTCCCTGTCCGGACCCGAAGCGGGTGACCCATTCACCGACGCCGCGACCCTCGCCCGCGCAGTCACATCCGGTATTCTCGACGCGCCGCAACTCGTCAACAACAAATTCGGCCGCGGACAAGTTCGCACGCGCATCGTGAACGGCGCCTGCGTGAGTGTGGATGGAAACGGAAAACTTATTTCCGAGCGCGAACGAATCGCGAAGTTAAAGTAATCGCCAACGGCACAGGAATCCGAAAGTTCTACTTTCGGAGAATGTAATAGCGCCTTTTCCGAAGTAGAACTTCGGGAATCCAGAAAATCGAAGGAGGTTCACATGACTCGTAAGCACACCGTAATCGGTGCGGGACATGGCGGAAAGGCCATGGCCGCGCACCTGGCGTTGATGGGATTTTCCGTCACGCTCTACAACCGCACTGCCTCACACATCGAGGTCATCAAAAAACGCGGCGGCATCGAATTGGACAGTCAGGAGGAGGGCGGCCCGCACGGGTTCGGCAAACTCGCCAAGGTCACATCGGATATCGGCGAGGCGGTCAAACACGCGGAGGTGATTCAGGTCGTCCTGCCGTCCTCCGCCCACGCCGACATCGCCGCGGCGGCCGCGCCACACTTGAAGGATGGGCAGATCGTCGTCCTGCATCCAGGGCGGACGTGCGGCGCGCTCGAGTTTGCCAAGGTCATGCGCGACAACGGATGCACGGCAGACGTCACCGTCGCCGAGGCGGAGACCTTCATCTACGCCTCCCGCTCCGACGGTCCCGCGCAGGCGCGCATTTTCCGCATCAAAGAGGCCGTGCCGCTGGCCGCGCTTCCCGCCAATCGAACAGAGAAAGTGCTGGAAGTCATCAATGAGGCCTATCCCCAGTTCATTGACGGGGTGGATGTGCTCAACACTGGCCTCAACAATATGGGCGCCATCTTCCATCCCGCACTGACCATGCTCAACATGGGCTGGATCGAGGCCACGCACGGTGATTACCAGTTTTACATTGACGGCGTGACTCCCTCGGTGGCGCGCATGCTCGAAGTGCTGGACCGCGAGCGCGTGACGGTCGCCTCGTCGCTGGGCATCCGCGCCCGCACCGCGCTGGAATGGCTGAAATTGGCCTACGATACGGACGGCGAGGATCTGCACGAGGCCATCCATAACCAGCAGGGATATTACGGCATCAAAGCGCCCCCCACGCTGAACCACCGTTACATTTTCGAAGATGTGCCGATGAGCCTCGTGCCAATCGCCTCGCTGGGAATGCGTTACGGCGTTTCGGTGCGCGCCATGGAAAGCATCATCAAGATCGGGAGCATTATCCACCGCACCGATTACTGGCGGCGCGGCCGCACCGTGGAAAAACTCGGCCTCGAGCAGTGGAGCGTCAGCGAGTTGACGCGCTTCGTGCAGGAAGGTGTGGTCGAGGGGTGACCGTTTTTATTTCAAGAGTAGGAGAAAAATCATGTGTGGTATCGCTGGAACCTTGCTCAACCCAGCCAATGACAATGTTAAATTGATGATCGAAAGACTATCGCATCGCGGCCCGGACGGACGCGGCGTTCAGAACCTCGAAGCGGCCACCCTCGGCCATACGCGTCTCGCCATCCTTGATATCGAAGGCGGGCGCCAACCCATGCGATACGAAGATTCATGGATCGCCTTCAACGGCGAAATCTACAACTACCGCGACCTGCAAAGCAAATATCTCTCCGATGAAAAAATGAAGGGTCACTCGGACACGGAGGTATTGCTGCATTTGTATCGCACGTTGGGGCCAAAATTCGTTGAATTGTTGGACGGCATGTTCGCCTTCGTCATCCATGGCAATCGCGAATTCCTGATGGCACGCGACCCGCTGGGCATCA
This sequence comes from Anaerolineaceae bacterium, assembly GCA_003598975.1. Taxonomy (GTDB): domain Bacteria; phylum Chloroflexota; class Anaerolineae; order Anaerolineales; family Villigracilaceae; genus Denitrolinea. The sequence continues at coordinate 2,493 of QZIJ01000003.1, forward strand.
AGCCGCTTTACTACGGCCCAGGCCTCGAGGATGGGCGTATGTATTTCGCCTCTGAGATCAAGGCGCTCGCGGGACTGGTCGCCTCGGTGACCGAATTCCCTGCAGGGTTTTGGTTCCACTCCAAACTGGGCTGGAACCGTTTCTACCAGATCGAAGAGACGGTCCAACCGTTCGATGGAAACGAAGCGGAGGCGCTGCCCCTCATCAAGTCCACGCTGCGCAACGCCGTCCACAAACGCCTGCTGGCAGATGTTCCGGTGGGAGTCAGTTTGAGCGGCGGGCTGGATAGCAGCATCGTCTCCCTGCTGGCCTGCGAGGGGACCGACCAGCTCCATTCCTTCGCGGTCGGCGTGGAAGGCAGTGAGGATCTCGCCGCCGCCCGTATGATGGCAGGCTTCCTCAAAACGCAACACCACGAACTGGTTTACACCGCGCAGGATATGGCCGAGGCGCTTCCAGATGTGCTGTATCATCTCGAAACCTTCGATCCCGCCCTGGTGCGCAGTGCCATCCCGAATTACTTTCTGGCAAAACTCGCTTCGCAACACGTCAAAGTCTTCCTCACCGGCGAAGGCGCGGACGAGGTCTACGCGGGATACGAATATCTTGGCGGCTACGATTCTCCTGAAGTGTTGCAACAGGAAATGATCTACATCACCGAGGCGTTGCACAACACCAACCTGCAACGCGCTGACCGCATGTCCATGGCGTTCAGTCTCGAAGCCCGCGTCCCCTTCCTGGACGTGAAGTCGGTCGCGCTCGCCCTGAGCTTTCCTCCCGACTGGAAACTGCACCGCGACCGCGTCCCCAAGCATCTCTTGCGCCAGGCCTTCGCCGATGACCTGCCCGCGGAGATCGTCAACCGCCCCAAGCAGAAATTCTCCAGCGGCGCGGGTTCCTCCGACCTGATCGCACAAATGGCCGAGACCGAGATTCCCGATGAAGAATTCCAGCGCGAGTCCCGCCGGCTGAAAAGTGAATGGGACTACAATTTGCAGAACAAGGAAGCCTTGCACTATTACAAAACCCTGCGCGAGTTCTACGAAGACAAATGGCTCTTCCCGTCAATGGGAAAGAGCCGCAGTCTGTAGGAGACATTATGGAAGGATTTGATTGGTATACGTGGGTCGCGTTGCCACTGCTGGTTTTCCTTGCCCGCGTGGTGGATGTCGCGCTCGGCACTATACGCATCATCTTCACCGCGCGTGGCAAAAAACATCTTGCCCCCCTGCTCGGTTTCGTGGAAGTATTCATCTGGGTCAGCGTCATCGCGGAGATTACAAAGGGCGCGCATAACATCACTGCCTATCTGGCCTACGCAGGTGGATTCGCCACCGGCAATTACGTGGGCATGTGGATCGAGGAACGCCTCGCCATCGGGAATCTCGTCGTGCGCGCCATCCTGCCCGAAAATCAAACCGGTCTGGTCGAGGAACTGCGCGCGGCGGGCTATGGCGTCACCAGTGTGAACGCGTATGGGGCAAAGGGGCCGGTAAAACTCGTTTATACTATCGTGAGTCGAAAAGACCTGCCGAATGTGATCGAGACCATCCACAAGATGTATCCAAAAACATTCTTCACCGTGGAGGAATTGCGCTCGGTGGAACAGGGCGTCTTTCCCGTCCGCGCGACAATTCGGCAGGATACTTTTTTCGGAAGGAAATCCAAATAACAATTGGAGACCTCATGAACATAGCCTCTTGTATGAAACGCAACATAATTTCCATCCCCCCGAAGACGACCGTCATCGAAGCGGCCGCGCTGATCGTCAAAAAGCATATCGGCATGCTGCCAATCGTGGATGATAAGGGCACGCTCGTCGGCATCATCAGCCTGCGCGACCTGCTCACTCTTGAATTGCCCGATTTCGTCGGCTTTGTGGCGGACGTGGATTTCGTCCACGATTTTGGCGCGGTGGAAGACACGCGCCCCTCGGCAAGGACTTTGAACAAGCCAGTCTCATCCCTGATGCGGGAACCTTTTTCGGTGAATGAGGAATGCGGACTCCTGCGCGCCTACACCTTGATGTTGCAACACAACCTGCACGATATGCCGGTCGTTTCCAAAGCAGGGAAACTGGTGGGCATCACCTCGCGCGTTGACATCGGCGCGGCCATCCTGTCGCATTGGCCCAAGGCGGACAAATGACCATGCTTGCCGCCGTCCTCGCTACAATTATTTTTGTCGGGTGCCTGATTCTCATCTTTTCCGAGAAACTCAACCGCACCATCACCGCCATCGCTGGCGGCGCGTTGATGGTGATTGTTGGAATTGTTTTGGGATTTTATTCAGAGGAGACTGCGCTGAAAGCCATTGACTTCAACACGCTCGGTCTTTTACTCGGCATGATGATCCTGGTCGCGATGCTGGAGCCAACGGGATTTTTCCAGTATCTGGCCGTTCTTGCCGCCCGTTCTTCGAAAGGCAAACCCATGCGTCTGTTCATCCTGCTGGGCGTCATCACAACCATCCTTTCGATGTTTTTGGATAACGTGACAACCGTTGTATTGATCGCGCCGGTCACCATCCTCATCTGCGAGATCATGGGGATCAACACGCTTCCATTCCTCGTTTCCGAAGCCCTGCTCTCGAATACAGGCGGCGTGGCAACCCTGGTCGGCGATCCCCCTAATGTGTTGATCGGTTCCGCTGCGGAATTGTCGTTCAACGACTTTTTGATTTATTCCATGCCTATTGTTTTGGTCGCGTGGGTGGGGGCGTTGTTCTTGTTGCAGTATCTTTTCAAAAAGGAATTATCGAAACGGCCGCGCAGTGTGAAGGCCATTATGCGACTTAACCCCGCAGAGTCTCTCGATGAGCCATTGGTTGCGCGCAAAATTCTGATCGTGCTCGGCGGCGCGGTGTTGTTCTTTTTTATCCATCACGCCCTGCAAATCAGCCCCTCGGTGGTGGCGTTGAGCGCGGCCGCGGTGGCGCTTGTCTGGGTGCGTCCCGACATCCACGAAGTTCTCAAGCGCATCGAATGGAGCGTGCTGGTCTTCTTCGGCGCACTTTTCGTGATGGTCGGCGGGTTGGAAGCAGCCGGGGTCATGGATGCTCTTGTCAGGTTGCTGGCGCGGGCGTCGGACGTGCCGCCAGTCCTCTTTGGGGTCGCGTTGATCTGGATCGTGGCCGCGCTATCCGCAGTGGTGGACAATGTCCCGGTCACCATTGCGCTGATTCCCGTCATCAAAGGGCTGGAACCAACCATGGACATCACGCCGTTATGGTGGGCGCTGGCCTTCGGCGCGGGCTTCGGTGGAAGTGGAACCATCATCGGCTCCACCGCGAACATCATCGTGACTACGCTGTCGGAGAAAACGCGCACGCCCATCACATCTGCCATCTGGAACAAGCGCGGCCTGCCGGTCATGCTGGTCACGTGCGCTATCGCAAGTATTTTGTTCGCAATTTTTTACTCCGCATTTTGAGCCTGCCGCCAATCGCGCTATAATCAGAATGGAATCATTCGAATCGAATGAGGAGCGTGCCATGAATCAATCATCCAGTCAAAATCTCATACTGGCCGTCGTACAGGAACAGGACCTCGATGCGGCCACGCGCGCATTGGCGGAGGTCGGCGCGCCGGTCACCTTCCTTTCAAGCGCGGGAGGCTTTCTCGGACGGCACAACGCCACCCTGCTGATTGGCTTGCCTGCCGATAAGGAGGAGCGCGCCCTCGAAATGTTGCGCGAGGTCTGCCGCCAGCGCGTGGAATATTTAACCCTGCCAATGGAAGGCACGCCCCTGCCCCTGCCCGCGCCCGTCCCCGTGACGGTGGGCGGCGCGACCGTGCTGGCTTTGCCGGTGGAGAGGTACGAAGAGATTTAATGCGGTACACGTATTACACGGATAAGAAAGATTTCACGGATTTTTTAAAGAAAATCCGTGAGACTCCGTCAAATCCGTGAAATCCGTGTACGGATTTTAGGAGACGCAGCCATGAAAATGATCATCGTCATCGTCAAAGATCACGACGCCGATCCCGTCACGCAGGCGCTCACCGCCGAAAATTTCCGCGTCACGCGCATCGCCTCCACAGGCGGATTTTTGCGCGCGGGCGTGGCCACCCTGCTGATCGGTGTGGAAGACGCGGATGTGGACGCGGCCATCCGCGTCCTGCGCGAAAGCCTCGGCGAGGCCAAACCCGGAGAAAAACGCGCCACCCTCTTCGTCGTCCCGGTGGAACACTACGAACAAGTCTAACTTTGGAGTCCCATGAAACCTGTCCGCTTTATCGTTATCGTTCTGTTCGCATCCCTGCTCATTTCCTGCGCGGGACCCACTCCCGCCTCGCAACCGACTCCCGACGTGAACGCCATCGTCGCACAGACGATGGCCGCGCTGACAGGCGTCGCGCCGCAAGCCACGCCCGCCTCTCCCTCGACTTCGAGCGTGTTGCCGCGTTCCCTCTACTTCCTCGCCCCCGACGCGGCCGCGCACGCGCAACTCTTCCGCCTCGAACGCGACGGCAAGACGCTCAAACAGATCACCGCCGAACCCGCGGACGTGGACACCTTCGATGTGAATCAAAGCGACGGGCGCGTCGTTTACGTCTCCAATAACCAGATGTTGCTCATCAACGCGGATGGCTCAGGGCGGACAATGCTCCTCGATGGCGGCGTGAAGGATGTCAACAACCCCTTCCTGAATAGCATCCAATCCGCGGTTTGGTCGCCGAACGGCGAGACCATCGCCTACGGCTACGGCGGACTCAACCTGTATTCGGTCGCGACAGGCGTTTCGAACCGCGTAATCGAAAACCTGCTCGACGACATCGGGAATGGCTTCATCATCCCGCGCGAACTTTACATCCCCAGCCGTTACTCACCCGATGGGACAAAACTCTCCGTCACGCTCGGCTATTACGAGGGCGCCTCGATGGCGATCTATTATCCCGCGGGGAATTCCCTCGTGCGCTTGAGCAATGACCAGGGCGCGCTGATCTGCTGTGGCGAGGAAGTCTGGACGGCAGATGGCGCCGCGCTCTACGCGGCCAATCCCTCGATGGGCATGTTCAATTCGGGTCTGTGGAAAGTGGACGCCGCCAACGGACAGACCACCACCCTCATCCCCGGCGACGCGGGGAATGGCACTTTCAATTTCGCGGATAACCCCCTCCTCGCGCCCGATGGCTGGTTGTATTTCTTCTTCGCCAGCCGTCCCGCGAACGATGAATTCGGCGGACGCGAGTCTCTCCAACTCGTCCGCGCCGCGGCGGACGGGGTCGCGGGACGAACCGTCCTGCTCCCCGATATCTTCGACCAGATGAACGAGTCGCTCTGGTCGCCCGACGCGAGTTTCGTCATCGTCGTCTCCGCGACCAACGACCAGATGTGGCAGGGCGGACAGGCCGAGATCGTCTACTTCGATGGCCGCCCGCGCGTGATGCTCGTCCCCTTTGCAAGGAATTTGAAGTGGGGGCCATAGTACTATGAAAGATAGAGTCCCCGTTACTCCTGAGGCACGGGGACTTTTTCATTGCTTCTGGCTACCATCATAAGTTTATTTCAACATGGGTTTGGTGAAGGTATAATTCGACCTATGAAAAAAGTTGAATCTCGTTTAATACTTGGAGATTGTCGCGAGGAGCTTGGAAAACTCCCGGATAATTCTATTGATTTAATTTTCACTTCGCCTCCGTATGCTGATAGTCGCGCCCACACCTATGGCGGAATTCGTCCAGAGAAATATGTTGATTGGTTTCTTCCGATTTCAGCGGAACTTTTACGCGTATTGAAACCAACTGGAACTTTTGTTTTGAACATCAAAGAGAAGGTTGTTAATGGAGAACGCCATACTTATGTAATAGAACTAATTTTAGAAATGAGAAAACAGGGTTGGCTCTGGACAGAAGAATTTATCTGGCATAAGAAAAATTCTTACCCTGGTAAGTGGCCAAATCGTTTTCGCGATTCCTGGGAAAGGTTACTGCAATTCAATAAAGATCGTCACTTTTATATGTATCAAGAAGAAGTTATGGTACCAATGGGAGACTGGGCAGATAGGCGTCTCAAGAACCTAAGTGATACGGATAAGGTGCGAGATCCTTCTCGTGTTGGAAGTGGCTTTGGAAAGCGAATTGCAAACTGGATTGGTAGGGATAAGGCTTATCCGTCCAATGTTTTGCATATGGCGACTGAGACAAAAAATAGAAACCATAGCGCTGTTTTTCCTGAAGATTTACCAGAATGGTTTGTCAAACTCTTCACTAAAAAGGGAGATTGGGTGCTGGACCCGTTCATGGGTTCAGGAACAACTGTCTTTGTTGCTCAAAGAATGGAACGAAACTCAGTTGGTATAGAAATTTTGCCGGAGTATTTCAACGTGGTTCAGCAAAAAGTAAAGCCTGTTATAGAAGCAAGGCCAGCACAGATGGCTTTGTTAGAAAAGAAGGGAAAATATGAAGCAAATAAACCCAAATGATGTTGTGAATTTTGTTGAGAAAAATATTGGAGATTTTCATGCGAGACGCGCTGACAGTCTCCGAAATTTGAAATTATCACAAGTTTTAAAAAGAAAGAACCCATACCTCTTCAAGGCAAAAAACGTAAATGATGCTCATGATCTAGTCAAGTTAATCCTTGATGCTCATTTATCATCCCAAGAAGAAGCTATTTTTGGAGAATTTCTGGAGGCCCTTGCTATATTTGTGTGCGGGATAGTCTTTGAAGGTAGAAAATCATCCGCAGAGGGGATTGATTTAGAATTTAGTCGAGACAATGTTCTCTATATTGTCTCGGTGAAATCTGGACCTAATTGGGGGAATAGCAGTCAGATCAAACGGATGGTCGAGAATTTCAAACAAGCGAAGCGCATTTTACGTACTGGAAAAAACAAAGCAAATATTCAAGCCGTAAATGGTTGCTGTTACGGGAAAGAAAACCAGCCCGACAAAGGAGATTATCTAAAACTCTGCGGTCAAGAATTTTGGGAATTCATTTCTGGTGACAACCACCTATTTGTGGAAATTATTGAGCCGTTGGGTTATCGAGCAAAGGAACGGAACGAGCAATTCCTTGTAGAATACTCTAGAATCCTAAACCTGTTTACACAAGAGTTCATGAATGATTTCTGCGTGGATGGAAAGATCGATTGGGATAAGCTTGTGCACTTTAATTCAGGAAAGAAATAATCTCCTATACTAAATTACCAAAGCCCCTGAACAGACTCGCATCCCTCAGGGGCTTTGTTCATCACATCAGGGCGTTACAGTGATCGTGCCAAAGGCTTGACGATCCTTTGAACAATAATACGTGTACACACCAGGGTCGGTCAGCGTGATGGTGAAGGTGACCTCTGGTTGCAGGAGATCCGTCCCGCCTGTATCCATGATGTTGCCGCTTTCATCCTTACGCTCGATCCAAAGGATGCGATCCTCGTTATCGCGGTTCGTCCACGCGATCTGCGTCCCCGCTTTAACCTCAACGGATGGACAAAGATCGCCTGTAATGTCCATGCTGATGGCCGGCGGCGTCAACACGGGAGGCTCGGTAGTCACCGCGGAACCACAAGCGGTCAACAGGCTCAAAAGAAAAAGACACGCAAACAAAGGCTGGAATATTTTCATCGAGGTATCCTTTTGTTGTTGTTTCATCCCAAGACGAGTAAGGTAATGCCTTTGTTCCAAAAAACAAAACCCCTGACCGTCTCCCGACATCAGGGGCTTTCACTACCCAACTACGTAACCACGTAACCGTCCAACCACCCAACTACTTCCCCCACGCCTTCTTCATCTTCAGCGCGTCCTCCTCCATCACGGGGCTTTCGCACAAAATCCGCCCGCCGCAACCGAACTTCTTCAATGCCTTGAACAGCGCCTTCAAATCCAAATCCGCCTCGGCCAACGGCAGGTGATTCTTCTCGCCCTTCGGCCCGTACTCGATTCCCGAAAGGTGGATGTGTAAACCCGTCAACGCCTGCGCGCCGAGCGCCTCAGCATAGGCCTCCAGCAGGTGAGACCACTCATCGTACGTGTTCACTGTCCCATCGCCGGGACGCGCGTGCAGGTGTGCGAAATCCAAGCAGGGTTGCACTCCCGCGATCTGCCGCGACATCTCCAGGGTATCATCCAAGGACCCCAGCATGGCCGACTTGCCCATCGTTTCGGGACGAAGCGTGACCGGGTTCCCCGCCTTGCGCAACTCGACGACGCACTTCTCCAAACGGGGCAACGCCACTTTCATGACCTCGCGCGGGTCGCGGCCAAAATAGGACCCCGGGTGGAAAACAATATCCGTCGCCCCCGCCAGATGACCGTAGTGAGCCGCGTCCATCAGGCGTTTCCTCGACTTCGGCCACTCGTCCTTGTCCGCGTTCAAATTGATAAAGTACGGCGCGTGGACGCTGAGCGCGACACCCTGCTCGCCGGCTGTTTTCTTGATCGCCGCGCAGGTCTCCTCGCTGACGCGCACCGCCTGCACCCAGCCCAACTCCAGCGCGTCCAACCCGATGGATTTGGAAAACTCAATCGCACCCACGCTTCCGCCCGGCTTCTTGGGCGTCCCCATCGGCGAACCGACTGTGCCAAATTTAAACGATAAAGTCATTTGAATCTCCTTGAGAGGATGCGTCGCACCTGACAGATGGGATTTGTCCTGCGGGTAGGGTGCGACGCATTCGCGCTCACCACGAAATAATTTTTTCCCACAACGGCGGACCCAAGATCAGCAGCCCCACCAGCACCGCGGCCAGCGCGGCAATGAGCACGGCCGCCGCCCCCACGTCCTTGCCCGCCTTTGCCAGCGGATGATGCTCCTGCGTCGCCAAGTCCACCACGGCCTCGATAGATGTGTTGATGAACTCCGCCGCGAAGACCATCGCGATGGTGAGAATGAGGACAGCCCAATCGCGCGTAGGCAGTCCTAACCAGAGACCGACGATGAGAACAAGCGTGGCCACGACTCCGTGAATCCACGCGTTGCGCTGGGTCTGCATCACGTACCACCAGCCGCGCAACGCGTGTCGGATGGATCGAAGGCGGGAGAGGAGGAAGTTTGTCATGGGAGGAAGAAGAGAAAATAAACGTAAAACGTAAAAGCCACGTTCATTACGTTTTACGTTTCACGTTTTATTTTTCATTGATTTTTACATGCCCCAAACCTAACCCCTCTAATATCTCCCCCTGCGCCATCCACATCTTCGCCTTCTCCTCCTCTTCGGCGTGATCGTGTCCGAGCAGATGCAGAACGCCATGGACGACGAGGAGCCGCGTCTCATCCGCGAGGGAGTGGCCTGCGGCCTGGGCCTGCGCTTCGGCGCGCTGGACCGAGAGCAGAATGTCGCCGAGGTAACGCGCGCCCGTTTCAGGGTCCGTTTCGGAGGCGGGGAAGGAGAGCACGTCGGTGGGCGCGTCGATTCCCAAAAAGTCCCGATTGAGGCGGTGAATCTGTTCATCATCGGTGAGGACGATAGTCAGGTCGCCTTCGGCAGATTGGTGAGTCAATGCGGCGAGGGCGGCCTGTTCGAGCAGATCAGTTGAAAAGGGCAGGTCGAGGGAGGTTTCGAGGAAGATCATTTTGGTCTGCTAAGAACGTAAAGATTTAATGCTCGTCTTCGCGGTCTTGGTGTGCTTCGCGGTGCAATTTCGCGTTACTTTCGCGGGATTGTCGTGATCGGCGATGCGGCGGGCGGCGGCTCAGCCGCGGGATATTGAATGCGCGGATGATACGTGCCGCGCAAAGTGGCAACAAATGATTCGACGATTGCATTGAGATCGCGCAGGGTGAGCATGGTGTGATCGAGTTGCCCTTCTTTCTGAACTTGTTCGATCACGCCACGCACGAGAACGCGCATTTCGTCGTCGGTCTGTGGACTTTTGGCGCGGGCGCGCGCTTCGGCGCCATCCGCGAGCATCAGGATGGCCGTCTCGCGCGAGCGCGGACGCGGACCCGGGTAGCGGAATTTTTCGATGTCAATTTGCTCGGCATCGCCGTTGGCGTTTTCCAGCGCCTGGTTGTATTGATAACGCGTTAGCATGGTGCCATGATGTTCGAGCATGAAATCCGCCATGCGGCGCGGCAGGCGATGCTTGCGCGCTAGCGCGACACCGTCGGTGACGTGGCGGATGATGGTGGATGCCACCTCCTCGGGGTCCATATCCTGATGTGTGTCCATGTGACCCGGCGCCTGGTTCTCGATGAAAAAGGCCGCGTTCTTCGCCTTGCCCACATCGTGAAACAACGCGCCAACACGCGCCAGCAACTGGTCCGCGCCGATGGCTTCGGCGGCCTGCTCGGCAAGGTTCGCGACCTGCAAACTGTGCTGATACGTGCCAGGCGCGTTGCGGAGGAAGAATTGCAGAAGAGGATGGTCAGGACGCGAAATCTCGAGCAGGTGCAAGGCGGTGGCAAGGCCAAGCGATTGCGCCAGGAAATACTGACCGAGGAGCGCGAAGGCCGCGGACAAGAATCCGTTGCCTGTTGCAGCCAGAAAAAGTTGTGCGATGCCCAGCCAGTCGAGATCGCCAACAGATATACGGAAGGCCATCAGCACGAGGATGCCCGCACCCGTCACAGCCGCACCCGCCCAAATGTAATACCAGAAGCGGCGCGCGGGACCAAGCGCGAGCACACCGCTTAGCGAAGTGAAAAGATAATAAGGCAAAAGATCGCTGTTGAATCCGTACGCGGCGAGGATGCTCGTCACGATGGAGACGACGATCCCCACCTCCACACCGTACAACGCGGCAAGCAACATGCCCACCGCGGGAAGCGGATAGAGATATGGAAGCAGGACATTATCGGGAATGGCCAGCCGCGCGCCCGCCAAAAAGACAAGGAAAAGGACCGCGATCACAAACAGACTGCGCGGCTCGTATAAAAATCCCAATCGTTTGCGACGATAAAAATACAGTGTGGTGAATGCAACCAGCATGAGAGTCAACGCGCCCTTGCCAAGCAGGTCGAGTGGTTGCGACGTGGAGCGGATCAACCCCAATTCCTGCAGGGCCTCCACCTGTTCCTCGGTGAGACGCCCACCCGCGCGGACGATGGTCTCGCCTGCTTTGTAGGATGCCATGACCGGTTCGACGGCGTCGCGCGCGGCCACACGCGCGGACTCGGTCAGTTCGGGACTGTGGAGGCTGTTCGCGGTCACGAAGGGCCTTACCAGCTCACTGACGAGCGCGGCCTGCGACTCGCTGAGCGAAAAACTGACGAGGGACGGCACACTGCGCCGCACGGTTTCCACATCCGAATCGCGGATGACGCCGCGCAGGACGCGTTCGAGCACATTGAGCGATTCTCCGCGCAACGCCGCCCAGCGGTCGTCGCTGAGGGCGAGGATCACTTCGATCGTCTCCGCGGACAGTTCGATGTCGGGCAGGGAGGCGAGACGGGCGCGCTTTTGGTCGGTGGTGGTGTTTACGTCCGCGCGCGTCAACGTGATCGAGTCCAGCGTGTCGCGCAGTTTTCCCATCTGCTGACGGGAGATGGACGGGTCGGGAGGCGTGAAAACGGGCGGGACGGAATCGTAGGCGGCCTGCCGCTTTCGTTCGGTGAGAACGGCACTTTCGAAGGAGGCGTCACTGGGGGCGACGTAATCGCGTGGCGAGATGTCCCCCGCGTGGAGTGGAGAGGCGTCGGGGCGCAGGGCATCGGGCAGGAGGGCGAGCGCGCTGAAGGAAGCCGCGGCCACGACCACGAGCAGGATGATGCGAAAGGTGTTGAGGCGCGCACTCGAACGAGGCGCATTGAGATCAATCACGGCTATTGAAGCAGTTCCTTAACTATCGCGCTGATGGCGTCGTTTGGAGCGCGTCCCGCCACCTTGGGCATGACCGTCTTCATCACCTTGCCCATGTCACTGATGGAGGCCGCGCCCGCCTCGGCAATCGCAGCCTGGACGAGTTCGCGCAGTTCCTCGGCGGGCATGGCCGCGGGCAGGAAGGTTTCGAGGATGGCGATCTCGGCTTCGTTGGCTGAAGCGAGGTCGGGACGATTGGCTTTCTTCGCTTCATCCAGCGCTTCGCGGCGATTCTTGATCTCCTTCTGGATGAGTGCCATGACCGCTGCGTCGTCGAGCACGATGCGCTTGTCCACTTCCACCTGTTTGATGGCGGCCAGTGCCATGCGGAGGGTATCTTTGCGCGTCATGTCACCCGATTTCATGGCGGTTTTAAGGGATTCGTTAAGTTGAGTTTTGATGTCCATGGGAAACATTATAGCAGAGGTGGGAGGGGAGAAAAAAAGTCCCGCCGCGAGGGCGGGACAAATCTGTAACCGAGAATTGTAATTACTGAAATTATCTTCGAAATGGAATTTCTGAAAGACGAATATTGACTTCAGAGAAACCATTATATTGGAGTAGGCTTTGAACCGCATTCAAACGGATTCCAGTATGATTTCCCGGTCCAATGATAATCTCGCGAAGGCACTCTGGCGGAAAGGTTATGACAAGGTATGGAATTGGGCCCATTGAAGACGAACGGAATTGTGTCGGAGGGTTCTGTGCCGACAAATCAAACAGTGTTTCTTGTTTCAAGATACGCCACTCACGTTCCTCAGAAAAGCTTGGATGCTTCACACGTGCCAAACGTGGCAATAACCATTCGGAAGTATGCCATTCGACAACTCCCGGGTGAGCAGTAGGCTGTGCAGCATCTCTAATTTCCTTAGAAAAAAATTCCGCTGGATTTGCGATTCCGTATTGCACAGGCACAACTTCACCAATATTCAGAGATCTTAGCTTCTCTATGTCAAAACCAAGAGCATACCCTTGATCAGCACCGTATCCTCGCCATTGACTGAGTAGGTCACCATCCTCACAAAAACACGCGACGAACATACGGAAGTACAGTAATGAGTGTCCCGCAATGCGATACCCTCCATCCTCAAGTGGCGGCAAGTTGAGTTTTTGTATCTCAGCAAAGTATATATCTTTTGCGTACGAAAGCTCAGCCCCATCATTTAAGAATTGACAGTCGGATGCCCACAATTCGCGATGGGTGATAATGCCAATGATGCCTGAGATTGTCGTATAGTGGTAGATTATGGAATTGTTTGCCATGTCGAATATCCATTTGTCGGTTTACAAAATAATAAGGCGCCTAAACAATTAACTCTTCGGCATTATATCTGAGAGTTTCTTTAATCCGCCTTCACAAACCCCTCATACTCCCCAGGCATTTCAATTCCGAACCGTTCGCAAAGCGCCTTCACGTCGCGATAATCGTTCTCGTCCAACTTGTATCCCGTGTGGAATTTGACCAGCCACTCGGGCGCGATGCACTTGACAGGGAATCCGTTGATCGATCCCATCCCGTTCCAGGAATCGAGGGGATATTTCACGCCGAAGATATGATTTCCCGCCTCGTCGAAGGTGCAAGAGTGGAGGTCAATCTCGTGTCCCGCGTCATCGCCGAGGACGAAGTTGCATTCCCACGAGTCGTCGCGCGCCACGTCTTTGTAGCCGCGCGCTTCGAGCAACGCGCGGACTTGCGGCACGTCCTTGTGCAGGAGCGCGATGTCGAGGTCCGCGTGGGGACGCGTTTGGTGGCCGAGCAACGCGTCCACGCCCCAGCCGCCGTCAAGGATGACTTGGATGTGATGCTGGTCGAGAAGTCGCGCGAACGAGATGACATCGTCCGCGCTCATTTCGGAGTGAATTTCAGGCACTGCCAATCCGTTTCTCCGCAAGTTTTAGATACTCTTCATTGACTTCATACCCCACAAAATGACGTCCTGCTTTTAACGCGGCGAGCGCGGTTTGTCCGCTCCCCATAAATGGATCGAGGATGACTTCTCCGCTGAAGGTGTAAAGTTGGATGAGGCGATATGGCAGTTCCACGGGATACGGCGCGGGGTGGCCGATCTTGCGCGCAGATTCCGCGCCAAAGGTCCACACCGATTTGGTGAATTCCAGAAACTCATCTTTCGAGATGGTGCTCTCGCGCCCGTCCACTTTTTCGCGGCGGAAACTTCCCTTCGAGAAAATGAGGATGTATTCGTGCGTATCGCGCAAAGTGGGATTGGTGGCCGATTGCCACGAGCCCCACGCGGTAGAACTGCTGGCCGAGGCGCCCTTATCCCAGATGATCTCGCCGCGCATCAGAAAGCCCAGGTCGAGCATATCCGCGATCAGCATGGCGTGGAGAGGGATGTACGGCTTGCGTCCGAGATTCGCCACGTTGATGCAGGCGCGTCCGCCGGGGACGAGCACGCGGTACGTCTCCGCCCAGACGCGTTTGAGAAAGCCTAAAAATTCCTCGAGCGAGAGGTCTTCGTCGTAATCCTTGCCCACGTTGTACGGCGGCGAGGTGACCATGAGATGCACGCTCGCGTCGGGCAGGTCTTTCATTGACTCGGATGATGCGTGGACGATGAAATCCAGCCGCTCCGCGGCGACGGGATTCTCCACATACGCCTCCTCCTGACCTTTGGGCTGGTCCGCGTAGAGACGCGCGGAGTAGAACGCTGACGCATCGTGTCCGACGCGTCCGGGCGAGCCGAAGGAGGAGGTTTTGGTTGGTTTGCGAGGAGACATGGGGAAGACCAGTTATCAGTTTTCAGTGACCAGTGAGGCTCGTATTGCGTGGTGCGTAATTTACCTGTGTACGTGTGTACTTGTACCTGTTTACCTGTCTACAAAACGCCCGCGCAGTTCTGACGATAGCGAGTTAACCGTCTTATCGAACTCAATCCTCGTCCGCTTCACCGCGGCATGGAAGACGTAATCGAAGTGAGCGCTGGTTTCATGTCCGTCGTGGTTCATGTGCGCGTGCGAATCCGTAGGCAGATGGGGCAGGATGAACTTCCGCAGGAACGGGACGAACGCCAGCACTTCCAAAGGATAATAAAGTTTACCAGAGTGCAGGTCGGGGTGGCTGAGAATCTCGGAGGAAACAGGGTCCACTTCCTCGGGCGCGGGAGGCGTCCCTGCCTCGAAGCGGGAAAGCCAGCGGGGGATGTAGTCGGTATGGGCGTAGAAATCCTGCGCGGGATGAATCATCCGCCCGAAGGCCTGCCATGCGGAGGGCGCGTCGCCGCGTTCGAGCGCGGGGCCGATATGGGCGCGTTGTTCTTCGATATACGCGTAGGATTCTTGAAACTGGTCGTTATCGAAGTGAAAGTGATCGTGGCCAAGTTGATAACGCAAGCCGTCCTGCGCGATGTTGGCGCGGATGATTTTTTCAAGGGCGCGCGAACTGACTTCCGTAGCGATAGCCCGACGGGTGATTTCGATGTGGTGAGGGATGAGCATCGCTACTTCAACCCCGCGAAGCGATAGACTTGCACGGGCTGTTCGCGGCCGCGTACGCCGATGGATTCGAGCGGTTCGGCGTTGACTTTATCAGCAACGAAATCGCAGGTCGTCTCCTGGAGCAGACTCTCGCCCGGCGCGGCGGCCAGCGGCACGAGATGGCGCAACCATGCAGAGCGCGTTTTAGAATCCATGTCTTGATTATACGCCAGAGTATAATTGCCCCATGGATTTTTACACTCGAACTGGCGACGATGGGACGACCGGCCTGCTGGGTGAGGGACGCGTCCCCAAGACTCACCCGCGCATCGAGGCGCTCGGCGCGCTCGACGAATCCACCGCGACGTTGGGGCTGGCGCGTGCCCAGGCGCGTGATCCACGCTCAAGCGGAATCCTGCTCGAAGCCCAACGTGATTTGTATAAGTTGATGGCCGAGGTGGCCGCCACCGCGGAGACCGCCGAACAATTCCACTTCATCGACGCGGCGCGCGTGAACTGGATTGAATCTCAAATCGAGAATCTATCCGCCACGATGACAATGCCGCGCGAATTCATCCTGCCTGGCGACAGTCTGGCGGGCGCGGCTCTTTCGATGGCGCGGGCGGTCATCCGCCGCGCCGAACGCCGCGTGGTGGAGTTGCTCGATGCAAAGGAAATCTCGAACCCCGAACTGGTGCGTTACCTCAATCGCCTGTCCTCGCTGTGCTTCATTTTGGAATTGGTCGAGAACGCCGCGGCGGGAAAAGACACCACTTTGGCAAAAGATTCCTAACCACAAAGGGCACGAAGTCCACAAAGGAGAAATCTTCGTTTACTTCGTGTCTTTGTATTTAAAAAAAGGATTTCACCATGAATGGAACCATCCTCAACATCGCCAGCGTCCTCATCGGCGGGATTATCGGCCTGCTGTTCGGGGCGCGCATCCCCGAACGGTTCAAGTCCACCATCATTGCGGGCATGGGACTGTTCACGTTCGCGATGGGCGTGCAGATGTTCCTCGGCACCGAAAATCCCCTCATCGTGCTGGGCGCGCTCATCCTCGGCGCGTTGTTTGGCGAGTGGTGGCGCATCGAAGACGGACTCCACGACCTCGGTGCGTTCCTCGAAAAACGCTTCGGCCGCGATGACTCAGCCGAAGGCTCGGCCAGATTCATCCGCGGCTTTCTCACCGCCTCCCTGCTCTTCTGCGTGGGCCCGATGACCGTCCTCGGCTCCATCCAGGATGGATTGACCGGGAACTTCGAACTGCTGGCGGTCAAATCGGTGCTGGATGGGTTCGCGGCGCTGGCGCTCGCGTCCACGCTGGGAATGGGGGTGCTCTTTTCCGCACTGACGGTGCTGGTCATTCAGGGAGGCATCAGCATGCTGGCGGCCCAATTTGGCGCGGCCGTTTTCGGGTCCGGGCTGAACGAGGCCGCGCAGGAGGCGATCCGCAATGATCCGCGCGTCCTTGAGATGACCGCCACTGGCGGTGTGTTGTTAATGGGACTGGCGGTCAGCAGTCTGTTGGAAATCAAGAAGATCCGCGTCGGCAATTTCCTGCCTGCGCTGTTCATTGCCCCGCTGATTGTTTGGATTCTCAGCCTGATACCGTAACGGGCAGGCAACAAAAAACGGCGCTCCACTTGGAAGCGCCGTTTCGTTTCCTGTCAATGTTACTCGGCCGTGGCGAGGGCGGCCTCGATTGCGGCGACGACATCGTCATAGCTCGGAACGAGGTTGGCCCCATTGGGGTTCACCACCAGGATACCGTTCACGAAAACGGAGGGGGTGCTGTTGACTCCCAAACTGATGCCGTCCGCGAAGTCCTGGTCAATTTGTGCTTTGTAAGTGTTGGCGTTGAAGCAGGCCTCGAAGTCCTTCATCTCCAGGCCCAGGGACTCGCCGAACGCGAGCAGGCGGCGGTCGGAAAATGCGCCAATGTTCTCGCCGTTCCAGTTGGCAAAGAGGATGGACTTGTAGTCCCAGAAGCGTCCCTGTTCACCAGCGCACATGCTGGCGTTGGCCGCCTGGTCCGATTCGCTGGAGGCGGAGTAATCGTCAATGAAGGGATAGTGATGGAACATGTAGTAGACCTTGCCCGTGGCAATGTAATTCTGGATCAGCAGGGATTCCACATCCTCGCTGAAGTTCTTGCAGGCAGGGCATTGAAAGTCTTCCCACGTTTCCAGTTTCACCGGGGCGTCTGGATCGCCCATCGCATTCATTTTATTCTGGGGATACGCGCCCGGCGCGATGGAGACCACATCACCGACCGGCTTGATGTTGGGGTAGATGAATAAAAACGCCAGGAGCAACGCACCGACGATCACAGCGCCGATGCTGAAGATGCGCGTGCGTTGCTGTTCACGCTGACGTTTCTCGCGTAATTGCTGGCGTTTGCTCTTTCCCTGTTCGTTAGGCATGTTGATATTCCTTCTCCTTCTCGATTAAGTGGCGGAATTTTGCCACGTAAAAATTGATTTGTCCAGAGAAAAACTCAGGCAGTCTTAACCTGCATCGATAGAAAACAGAAGTGCGCCGCACCAGGCCGATCAGATTTTCTTTCGGACAAGATACGGCGCACTCACGCAGATCAGTTCTTAACCTGCGCGTCCAGCCACTGGATGTATGTCGCCAGCACATCCGCCTTCTCTGGCTCGTTGTGCGGCTCGTGGTAGAGACCATCGAAGCGCTTCAGCGTGACCAGTCCTTGCGGCGCGAGACGGGCGAATTCCTCGCTTCCACGCGGGAAGGCAATGGTGTCGCCGCTGCAATAGGCCAGCAGCAACGGGACGGCGAGTTTGGATGTATTCTGGAAGACCAGGTCCGTGATGACGAGACCCGCCTTGCCAAACCCTGTGGTGATCTTGTTATGTACCAACGGGTCGTTGACATAATCGTTCACCACCTGCGGGTCGCGGCTGAGGGCGGCGGTATCCAAATCGCTCGCCAGGGTGACTGTCGGTGCAAGAGAGCCGAGCACCTTTGCCAACATCAATTTGGCTTTTTGCTCGTGAATGGCCGTCCGCAGGCCGGGCGAGGAGACGATGAGTCCTTTCACATCCACTTTGTGCGTCACCGCGTAGGAGAGGGTGAGCAGGCCACCCAAACTGTGACCGTACAAGAAGCGCGGCGCAGACGGATATCGTTTGGCCGCGTCTGTCACGAAGGCTTCGATGTCCTTGAAGAAGGCCTCGGCGGAGGGAGCATGTCCGCGCAGGCCGCCTGATTTTCCATGGCCGCGCAGGTCGAATCCCAGCATGGCGTACCCCGCTTCCGCGAACGCCGCGCCGACGTGTTCGTAGCGTCCGATGTGCTCGCCCAACCCGTGGAGGAGGCACACCACACCTTTCGGCTCTTTTTCAGGCGCCCAGCCTTTCGAGTACACATTCAACCCGTCGAAGGATGTCCACTCCCACTCAAACGTTTTCATTTTATTCTCCTTGTTTTTTGCGGCAACTGGAGAAACCCGTTTTCTGGCAGAAACCAGGTTTCTGGTTTCCTCATGAGGTAATTACCTTGAACTCGCACTGTCCCGCGCCATTGGCGCGGCAGGAAGTTTCTGTCATGTCGTATTCGCGGCCCGCGGCCCAGAAGAGGGACTCGCGTATTAACCCCATGGTCACCCAACAGATGGGTTCATCATCGTGTTGTTCGTGCGTCGTGGGCGAGACGTGATCCACGAGAAGCAGGTCGAGATCGAGCGTGTGGACGGTGATGTCGCCCGCCTTGAACGAGAGCAGGCGCACCAGCAGATCTAATGCAGGCTTGGGACGCGCGGCCGTGGCCAGTGTGCGCGCCAGCGGGATTTTCGGCTTGAGCGTTAACGAGGCTTCGTCGAGCAGGCGTTTCCAGAATTGCGCGCCCACGCGCAGGAGGATGCCGCGCGCGCCGCGTCCGTAGTAGACGCGCAGGGCTTGCTGGAGTCCCGCGTAGGCCTCGGCGGCCGCGGAGGCGTCCAAGCGCGCGACCGCCGCGGGGTCCGCGAGAAGAAGCGAGAGTCCCGCTTTGTCCAGTACGATAGACAGGTTATCCGCGCCCAGTTCCGTGGAGACAGTCTGCACGAAGGCGCGCAGGAGGCGCGGAGAAAAATCAGGCATCCTTCGCCTCTCCCACTTCGAAGCGGCAGTAGGGATCGCTCTTGGCAAGGCAATGTGTTTCAGTGATGACATGCTCGCGTCCTGTAGCCCAGCGCACGGCCTCGCCAATGGAGCCGATGTAAAGGTGACAGATGGGTTTGTCGCTGGTGCGGCTGTGGCAGATGGCGCAGGTGGATTCAATGAAGGCCACGCGCTCGCCGCTGTCGTCCACCCAGGCTTCCACTTGTGCGTTGCTTTTCTTGAGCGCCCCCACCATGCTGTTGAGAATGAACTTGATGCGCTGTCGTTCTGGCAGGAGTTTGAGCGCCGCGCCCGCGATGCCGAGCAGGGCGGCTTGTTCGCGCACGGCATATTCGAAGGAGGCCTTGCCAACGCGTTTTAAGATTCCTGGCCCGCCGCGTCCGTAAAATTCCTCGATGGCCGCGTTCAGGCGCGCGTATTGCGAGGCCTGAATGGATGGGTTCATATCGTCGGGCGGGAAGTTTCCGATGAAGCGTTCCAGTCCGCTGGTACGCAATACGGCGTTCAGGCCATTCTCACCCATCACTTCCTGCGCGGCAATCAGCGCCTGCCGCACCAGCGCGTTGACAATGACCGCATCTTTCCTTGGCATGTCAGCCTCCTTGATTCACCTGGTAACGAAACACGGAATATTCCTCGCCCGTGCGGGCAAACCCCATTTTTTGATAGAGCGCCATCGACGAGCGATTATCATTTTGGGTGTTGACAGTGATCAGACCCGCGCCGCGCCGCCGCATTTGACGGATGAGGTCACCGACAAGCGCCGCGCCCAGGCCGAATCCCTGCGCCTCTTTTCGGACCGCGAGGCGGGCGAGGTGGCACCCATCCGGCTTCCCCGTGGACAGTTGGTAGCCGAGCAGGCCTCCCGAAGATTCGATCACGGCGGCGGAAATGGATTGGGAGAAGGCGCGGCGCAGGCTATCGAGGGAGATACGCCAGAGCGGGTCGAAGGCGTCGGTATCAACTTGTCCCACCGCAGGCAGGTCAGATTCTTTCATGGGGCGCAGGAGAAGTCCCTCTGGCAGGGAGGGCGGCAACGCGGGGCGTCCGCGCCATTCGAGCATGACGATGTTTTGAATCCAATCGAAGTCGGTGTGATGCATTAATTCACGCATCCAGCCATGCAGGGCGATCACACCCACCTGCGCGCCGCCCAACCGCTGAATCTCCACGCGCGCCAAACCCCACAGCGCGGACCAGGCATCCATTGCAGAGACCGTTCCCCCGTAGGCAAAGAGGCGCACCCAGGCAACACCGGGCGGGTCGGGCGGGCAGGCCAGTACGGCCAGGGCGCGTCCGTTCTCCTCGATCAGCCAGAAATATGGCGAACCCAGCCAATCGAGCGGCGGATGCCAGTCGAGATGACGATGGGCATGGTTCTGAAAAAAGATCAGATTGGAGATGGCCTGACGATCCTGCACTCCCGCAGGTCGAACCTGGAGATCGAGTCCGATCATGGTTTGAAGCGAAGGAGGAATTTCAGGAAGCGTTGCCAGAGACTGGGTTTTTCCACCGCACCAAGCGAACCGAGCATCTCCATTCCCGCTTCGCTGAGTTTCCCCTGCTTCAGGCGAATGGCGGCGGCGGATTTTAACACCAGGGCGCGCATATCTTTTTCCCCCATCTTATCGAACAATTCGGCGGCGCGCTCGTAAAGCATCAGGGCTTCATCGTAACGTTTGAGCGCGTCCAATGCGGCGGCCTGGTTGCCAAACGCCATGGCCTGCTTTGTCACGTCCGCGTGCGATTCGAAGATTTGGTCGGTGCCCGCCGCGGCGTCCAGGGCTTGTTGCGGCTGGTTGTTCTTCAGCAGGGCCACACTGTGGTTGTTGTCCATCTCCGCGGCGTGCAGACGGTCGCGGCCGAGGGTGTATCCACGCGATGCCTCTTCAAAGAGATGCGCGGCCTCGGCGTAACGCGCGGCGGCGAAGGCGCGCTTCCCCTCTTCGGCTAGTTGATGTGGTTCTTTTTCCATGATGAGAGACCTTACCCCGGTCCTCTCCTTTCAGGAGAGGGGGGAATTAGAAGGTGATGTCGAGCAGGCCCTCGGCCACCGAGCGCAGTCGGTCGGTGGACATGCTGCTGAGTTTGCGCGCCAGTTCGAGGTAGGGGATGTTGACGGGCTGGCTGGCGAAGGCGCGCAAGTCGGATGGAAGTTTGAGGAAGTCGTGGATGGCTTTCTGGTCGCTCATCCACTGGCCGACGGGGCCGCTCTGGTCGAAGAGTTCGTCCACGCGACTGTCGAGCGCGCCAAGCAGGATCTCGAGGTCGGGCACCGGGATGGGACGCTCGCCCAGTTCGAAGGCTTTCAATCGGCTGGAGGTAATGCCCGTTTCCTGCGAAAGTTCGCGCACCGATTTGTTGACCTTCTCGCGCGTCTGACGCAGTAACGCGCCAATCATCCTCTGACGGACGAGGAGTAGCCGCGGCAGGTCGAGCGGCGCGGTGGAAGGTTGATCGTCCGAGATGGCTTCGTTGCCCCAGAAGTGATTGATGGGTAGTTTCAGAAAATAAACCAGCACTTCCAGTTCAGGCAACGAGGGTGAACGGCGACCCTCTTCATAGGATTTGAAGATGCCCTTCGTCACGCCAACGGCTTCGGCGCACTCCTGTAAAGTCTTACGCGAGGCCAGGCGTGCATCCCGAATGAGGACGCCTAGTTTCTTGGTGCGGATGGTGATCTGGGAACGAGTGTCCATGACGATTCCTTGAATTGCAGGTTAGTGTTCGGATTATACTGCCTCTTGGTTTAATCTTTAGATTCACTCGCGGCGGCGCGGGCGATTGCCCAGCATCTCGGAGAGGTTGGCGCCAAAGACTTCGGGCCCGAGTTTCAAACCAGCAGCCTCGAGGCGCGGGGAGAAGATCGGGCGGATGCCAGTCGGTTTGAGTTCCCCGAGGATTTTTCCGCCTTCAGCCACCCCAGTCTGATCGAACTTGAACACATCCGTCAGCACCACCGTATCGCCTTCCATGCCGGCCACCTCGGTGATGGCCGTCACTTTGCGTGTGCCATCCTTCAGGCGCGACTGTTGAACAATGAGGTCCACTGCCGAGGCGATTTGCTGGCGGACAACCTTGAGGGGCAGGTCCATGCCGGCCATCATGACCAACGTCTCCAGGCGCGCGAGCGCGTCGCGCGGCGAGTTGGCGTGGACAGTGGTGAGCGAGCCGTCGTGGCCGGTGTTCATGGCCTGCAACATATCCAGCGCTTCGCCACCGCGGCACTCGCCCACCACAATACGGTCGGGACGCATCCGCAGAGAATTCCGCACCAGGTCGCGAACGGTCATCGCACCGTGACCATCGGTTCCGGCAAGCTTGGTCTCCAGCCGCAATACGTGATCCTGCTGGAGTTGCAGTTCGGCGGAATCCTCAATAGTGACAATGCGCTCATTTTCGGGAATATAACTGGAAAGGGCGTTCAGCAGGGTGGTCTTGCCCGAACCCGTCCCACCCGAAATGATGAGGTTGAGCCGCGCCAGCACGCAGGCGCGCAGGAAAGTCGCCATATTTTCGGTCAACGATCCATATTCGATCAGTTGCAGAATGCCGAGCCTATCCTTCGGGAATTTTCGAATGGTGATGGAAGGGCCGTCCATCGCCACAGGAGGGATGATGGCGTTGACGCGCGAGCCGTCCGGCAGTCGCGCGTCCACCGCGGGATTGTCGGCATCCACGCGGCGGCCAAGCGGCAGGATGATCTTGTCAATCACGCGCAAAACATGCTGGTCGTTCTCGAAAACGATCGGGGTTTTAGTCAACTTTCCCTTTTTTTCCACATAGACGCTCTTCGCGCTGTTGACCATCACTTCGCTGACTTCGGGGTCGTTGAGCAACGGCTGGATGGGACCATAGCCCAGCACCTCGTTCAAAACATCCTGGGTCAATTGCTGACGAACCGCATCGGGCAGTTTCAACTGCGAGCGTTCGTAGACTTCGGCGACGCCCTGGGTCACATACTCTGTCTGTTTGCCGGGGGGAATCTCCTGCCCTTCGAGCGCGCGGGACAGGTTTTCAATGAGGTAATTTTTGAATTTGACCATATCCGCGGCGGTCAGACTGGGGGGCGGCTGATTCTTGAGCGTGGTCATTTGTCTCTCTCCTCGGGCATCACCCAGACAATCCGGTCGCGGCGAACCGCCAAAAAGTCCGCGCGGCGAACGGTCTTTCCATCCGCATCGAGAATGCTGACATCCGTCATCGCGAGAAAGGGTTCATCAAGGTCCAGTTCAGTTTTCAAACGCTGGTCGGGACGAATGTGAATCCTGCCAATCAGTTGGTGCGTGACAGTTTGCAGGATAACCTGAACGGGGACTTTGGTAACCACCTCAGTAAACACTTTTCCCTTTTCATCTTCAAATTCAAAACTCATAGGAACCTCCTTGCTGTGATTCGGCGCGCACGCGGCCTGCATGGGTAATCATTTGCAGGGCGACCTCTTTGAGTATCATGGACGCGGTGTCGTTGGGGAATTTGGAGGCAAAAGGCACATTCTGGCTGTTCGCCATGAGGAGGTTTCCAACCAGGTGGGGCAATGCCGATTGAACTGTCAGGCCAAGTGTACCTTCCACTTCCGCTTTGGAAATGCTCTCGAAGCCCACCGCACGATTAAGGATGGTAAAAATGTGATCCTTCGACAACCCCTTGGATTGCAGGTATTGCCAGACGACGCGGCTCAAGCGGACGGTGCCCATGTCTGGACTGACGGGCATGGCGATCAGGTCGGCCTGCTGGATGATGGGCAGGATGATCTGGGAAAGAGCGCGTCCAACATCAATGAAGACGAAATCAAAGGCGGCCTGCAGAGATTGAACGATCTGTCCGATGCGGTCGGCCCGCAGGCTGGCCGCGCTTTCGGGATCGGGCGAACCCGCCACAAGGTGGAATTTCCAGGCGGGCAGTTTGGGCAGGTTTTCGCGGAAGAAGGCTTCGTCTGTTTTTGCGGGCGGCATGGCCGCGAGGGTGACCAGGTTCATTCCACCGTCATAGCCGACGATGGATGCGATGGAGCCGATGGGCAGGACGCTGTCGAGTACGACCACGCGCGCCCTGGGTTGGTGCAGAAAAATGTTCATCGCCAGGTTGGCGCACAGGGATGAGGCGCCTGTCCCCCCTTTGGCGCTGATGAAAATAATCAGCAATCCGCCTTTTTGTTTCGCTGTCAAAGGAGCAGTCTGCTCAAGTGTGGATGGAGTTTCGTCTGGCCGGGAGGCAAGCCACAGTTCGATGGCATCCATCAAGGCAGGGATGTCATTTGCGGATTTGTAAAAGTATTCGTTGAAGCCTGCTTCGCGGCAGGCGGCCTCGCGCGCCGGGTTGGGATCACTGCTGAGGGCGATGGCAGGGATGGAGGCGCTACGCGCGTCGGCACGGAGTTTGTGGATAAGTTCCTCGCCCGGCAGGTCGGACAGTTTGGGATCAACCAGGATCAGGTCCGGGTGGTCGCGCCAGGCAAAGATCAGGCCTTCCCTACCAAGCGAGGTCTCGAGCACGCGGCAGTCCTTCTGTTCCAATAAACGCGCAAGGAAATTTCGGCTGGCGCCATCCCCATCCACGATTAGAGCGGTCTTTTCGGCCATGGCGGCCTCCTACCTTTAATTTTCGAGTGGCGGCATCAGGTAACCCAAACCCGAGCGCGTGACGATATGACGCGGGTTGTGAGGGTCATCCTCCAGTTTTTGGCGCAGGCGGGCAATGCTCACCCATAGAATTTCCTTGTCGGCTTTGTATTCAGGCCCCCAAACGCTGGTGAGCAGTTCTTCGGATGTAAGAATTTTTCCGAGGTTGTGTGCAAATTGCAATAGCAGGCGGTATTCGGTGGCGGAAAGGGAGACATCCTGCTCGCCGCGCCAGACTTCGGCGCGCGCAAAGTCGATGCGCAGGTTGTCGTGGGTGAAGAAGCGCGCCTGTCCGCTTTCGGAGGGGAGTTGGGCGCGGCGGAGGACTGCGCGGACGCGCGCCAGCAGTTCGGTGGCGGAGAAGGGTTTGACGAGGTAGTCGTCGGCGCCGAGGTCAAGACCGCGCACGCGGTCCTGTTCTTCACCCTTGGCGGTGAGGATGATAATGGGAACGCTGGAAAATTCGCGGATACGCTGGGTGGCGCCAAACCCGTCGAGACGGGGCATCATGATGTCGAGCAGGATCAGGTCAATGGGCTGGGAGGAAAAAACATCCACGGCCTGCTGACCATCCTGTGCGGTGACCACTTCGTAGCCTTCGGTGCGAAGGTTTGCTTCCAAGAGTCGCAGGTATCGCGGTTCGTCATCTACAATCAGAACTCGTTTTGCCATGGTGTTCTCCTTTTTGGTTCACGTTTCAGAAGGCGCGACCGCTTCGAGCGGTAGTTGGATGTGGAAGGTGGTTCCCCGCTCGAGAGCGGATTCCACCCAAATCTTACCATGATGCGCCATGATGATCTGGTGACAAATATAAAGTCCCAATCCAGTGCCAGTGCTGACAATGTGTTCGCCGGGCACGCGGTAGAAGCGTTCAAAGATCATGGCCTGGTGTTCAGGGGGAATACCGGGACCATGGTCTGCAAAGTGGACGTGCAGTGTGTCTCTATCCTGCCTTAGACTAATTTCGAGGGGGGAGCCGGGCGCGTATTTGATGGCGTTGCTGAACAGGTTCTCGAAGACGCGCGTCAGGTGGATGTTATCGCCGGGGATGGGCGGGACCGGCCCGAAGTCCAGCGTGACCGAGAGGCCGGGGTGGCGTTGTTTGATACGCAGGACCGCGTCGCGGATGAGGGCGTCCATCCGCATGGGCTGGAATTTAAATTGCAGGGTATTGCTTTGCAGGCGGGCAGATTCGAGCAGGTCTTCGATCAGTTGCGTCAGGCGGTCAGCTTCCTCCTCGATGATGGTGAGGAATTCGCGCTGGGTGTTGACGTCCCAACTGGTATCCTGACGAAGCAGAGTGGTGGAATAGCCTTTGATGAAGCCGAGCGGCGTGCGAAGTTCGTGCGAGATGGTGGCGAGGAAGTCATCCTGCAGGCGGATGCGGCGCTGGACTTCGTCCAACTGGTGGTAGGTATCCTGCCAGGCGCGGCGTTCGAACAGGCAGGACATCCACGTGGAGGCCAGTGCGGCCACCTGGAGGTGTTCATCGGAAAATTCGGGACCGCCAAAGCGGACAAAGACCGCCGCGCCACTCAACTGCGCGCCTTCGTACAATGGCATGCCCAGCAGGTGGGAAAGGTCGAGGCGGTCGGTGTGTGGTTTATATTTGTGCGGCGGAGTCTGGAGGACAATGTGCCCGTGCGTGAGGACTTCCGCCGCGATGCGATCTCCCCAGGCCGCGTCGGCTTCCGCGTTCTTGCCGCGTCCAAGTGCGCGGGCGTAGACAACTTCGAGGGCATTGGTTTTTGGATCGGTCAGATAAACGGCCAGGTTATCGAACACAATGAAGGGACGCAATTCCATGGTCAGCGCTTCGAGCGCGGATTTCCAATCTGCCTGAACGGCGGCCTTTTGGAAGAGTGTGAACAGGGAATTGAGCGCCTCGGCGTTCATTCGTTCTCCCTACCTTCCTCGGCAATGGTCAGCAGAGGGAATTTGAACGTGGAGCCTTTCCCATCCATGGATTGGACTTCGAGCATCGAACCATGCGCCTCCACGATCTGGCGGACGAGGGAAAGGCCGATGCCCGTCCCGCCGTATTTGCGGGTGGAGGAACTGTCCAGCTGGTGGAACGGCTCGAAGATCTCCTCGACGCGCTGGGGCGGGATGCCGATGCCCGTATCAGTGACGGAAACGATGACCAGATTGGCCGTCTCGCGTTGCACGTTCAAGACCACGCGTCCGCCCGAGGAGGTGAACTTGACCGCGTTATCCAGCAGTTGACTCAACGCCCAGGCGATCTTTTGCGAATCGGCCTGGACCAGCGGTAGATTCTTGTCCAACACGGCATGGACGGTGACGCCGCGGTCCCTGGCTTTCTGTTCGACAGATTTAACGCTGATGTTCGCCAGCCGCGCAATGTCCACGGCTTCCAGTTTCAGGCTTAATTCACCGCGTGAGGCCAGTGAGAACATGATCAAGTCGTCAATCAAACCTTCCAACCGCACCGTGGATTGCTGGCTGACCTGCATGGCGTGTTTTTGTTCGGGCGTGATCGGTCCCAAAGATTCGCTCACCATCAATTCGATGTACCCCTTCACATGAGTCAGCGGCGTTCTTAACTCGTGCGAAATATTCGAGACGAAATTTGCCTTCATCTGGCTGAGTTCGGAGAGCCGCTCCAGCGCGCTCTGTAATTCCGCCGTGCGCTGTTGCACACGCTGTTCCAGACTGCGATTCGCCGCCTGTAACGCGTTCCGCAACTGGATGATCTGCTCGGTCACCACCTGATCCAACGAGGATTGCTTGAGCAGGCCCAATTCGATCAGCGCCTGTCCCAACAGACAGGCCTTGCCCTGCGCGATCTGATCCTGCTGATAGGCCAGCGCGGCCTGAAGATCCTGCTCACGGATGAAGCCCTTCTGCACGAGCGAATCGCCCAGGCGCGTTACAAGCATTTCAGGGCTGAGATGAAGTGGCTGTGTAGTCATGCGGACCTCCAAACCCATTCCCCTCCCACCATCGTGGCAGATGACTGCATCGCAAGCAATTCCTCTGCGGGACAAGTGAACGGGTCTTTTTCCAGAACGATGAGATCGGCGAGACAGCCCGGGGCCAATCGGCCCAGACGGGATTCGGTGCCCGCCGCGTACGCCGCTCCTATTGTATACGCTTCGACAGCCTCGCGCGCGCTCAATTTTTCCTCGGGGACCCACCCCGCAGACTCCGCCGACTCGTCCGCGCGTCGACGCGTGACCGCGGCATACAGACCGAGGAACGGGTTCGGCGATTCTACGGGCGCATCCGACCCGAAGGCGAGACGCGCGCCGTGCGCGAGTTGAGTCCGCCAGGCATACGCGAGTCGGACGCGTTCGCCCCAGTAGCGATCCGCCATGTGCATATCCGAGGTGGCGTGGATGGGCTGCATCGAGGCGATCACGTCCAATTGCGCGAGACGCGCCGCATCGTCGGGATGTAACACCTGCACATGTTCGATGCGGTGACGATGATGTGCGAGGCCGTGTGCGCGTTCGTAGCCGCGCAACTGCTCGTACGCGTCCAGCACTTCGTGATTCGCCCTGTCGCCGATCGCGTGGACGGTCATCGCCAGTCCCACATCGGCGGCGCGGCGGGCGATCTCGAAGAGATGCTCGCCGTCCATGTTGAGGATGCCGCGGTTTTCTGGCTCGCCCAGGTACGGCTGGAACATGGCCGCCGTGCGCGGACCGAGCGCGCCATCCACGAAGGCTTTCACGTTGCCGATACGCAGACGATGATCGCCGAAGCCACTGCGCAAACCGAGTTCGTGCGCGTGGTCGAGATCGTCCACGGGGATGTTTTTGACGACGCGCAATTTGAGTTCACCGCGCTGATGCAATTGCTGGAGAGCCATGAAGCAAATGCGGCGGTCGAAATCGTGGACGCCCGTCAGTCCCATCTTCCATAGAATCGTCTGCGCGGCACGGATGGACTCGACGACCGCGTCCACGCTCGGTTGCGGAATCTTCGCGCTGACCAAATCCATCGCGGTTTCGAGCAGGATACCCGTCGGCTGTCCGTGCTCGTCGCGTTGGATTTCGCCATTTTCAGGATTCGGCGTGGCTGACGTGATGCCTGCCAATTTCAAGGCGGCAGTGTTCACCCACGCGGCGTGGAGGGACTTCGCGGTGAGATAAACGGGGTGGTTGGGAGCGATGGAGTCGAGGTCACTTGCAGAAGGCCAAAGAGATTTACCGCTAAGATCGCCATTGAAATTCTTTGCGGTCTTGGCGGTTAATTCTCCCCACTGGTTTTGATTCCAACCATGACCCATAATCCATGCATCATTTCCCACGGTCTTCACGCGCTCCGCCACGCGGCGCAGACATTCCTCCAGCGTGGACGTTTCGCAGTCAATTTTTTGCAGGCCCAGGGCGTAATACTGCAGGTGAATGTGCGCGTCGGTGAGACCAGGCAAGACGACGCGCCCGCCGAGGTCAAATTTCTCGGCGCGGGAGTCGAGCAGTTCATCGCCGCCAACCGCGACGATCTCGCCGCGGTCAATCAACAGCGCGGAGGCTGTCTCTTGCGCGGGGTTGAGGGTGCGAATGCGGGCGTTACAGATAAGTTTCATGTTTAAGATTGAAAGTTGAAAATTACCGGTCGCAGAAATTGAATCTTCAACCTTCAACTCACAACAATCTCTCCAACAGCGTATCCAATTCTTCATCCGAGTAATAATAGATCGTCACCGCGCCGCCCTTCTTGCCGTGCTTGAGCGCGACCTTCGTGCCGAGGCTGGCGCGCAGTTTTCGTTCGATGTCCAGCACATCTGCGGAGGCGCGCGACTTGGCCTTGGTCTTTGGTTTCTCGCCTCCCAACTTGCGGACGAGTCCCTCGGTCTGCCGCACAGAGAGATACAGTTTCAACACGGTCTGCAACGCGGCTTCCTGTGCCTTGGCAGAGGTGAGTCCCAGCAGGGCGCGCGCATGGCCTTCGGTGATCTGCCCGTCTACAAGAACCTGCTTCACCTTCGCGGAGAGTCCCAGCAGGCGCAGGGTGTTGGTCACCGTCACGCGGCTCTTGCCTACGCGCGCGGCCACCTGTTCCTGCGAAAGCCCAAAATCCTGCACGAGATGATGATACGCCTCAGCCTCCTCGAGCGGATTCAAATCCGCGCGCTGGACGTTTTCGATCAGCGCAAGTTCCAGCAATTGACGGTCACTGGCCTGCCGCACGATGACGGGGACGGTCTTCAATCCCGCGAGTTTCGCGGCCTGTAAACGACGTTCCCCCGCGATCAGGGTGAAATTCCCGCCGCGCGCCGGCGAGACGATCAACGGCTGGATGATTCCATGCTCGCGAATGGACGCGGCCAACTCCTCGAGTTCCCCCGCGTCAAACTGGACCCGCGGCTGGCGCGGGTTCCGCGCGATAGACTCCACTGAGGCTTGCTGGACGCCTCCCGCGACAGGCCGAGAATCCGAATCGCCGCCGGGGATGAGGGCGTCGAGTCCTTTACCGAGTCCAGTTCGTTGAGGCATGTAATGCTCCTTAATATCGTGAAGTGGGATGGCATCCCGCTTAGTCTGTGCGGACTACCAGTCCGCACCACATATTAAATCTTGACTCCATCACCCTTCAACACTTCGCGGGCAAGGGCTTCGTACGCCTTCGCGCCCGTGGACGAGGGCGCGTAGGCCGAGATGGGCAATCCATACGAGGGCGCTTCCGCAAGACGGATACTGCGCGGGATGACAGCATGAAAAGCCTGTTTGGGAAAATGCTTATTGACTTCGTTCACCACGTCTGCGGAGAGGTTGGCGCGGGGATCGAACATCGTCAGCACCACGCCGCGCACTTTCAGGTCAGGATAAAGAGCCGTGCGGACGCGGTGGATCGTCTGCGTGAGTTGGCCGAGTCCCTCGAGGGCCAGGTACTCGCATTGGACGGGAATCACCACCCCGTCGCGCGCTGCAACGAGTCCGTTCACGGTCAGGAGTCCGAGCGAGGGCGGACAGTCGATCAGGATGTAATCGTAGCGGCCGTCCAATTTTTCGAGCGCGAGTTTGAGGCGCATCTCGCGCGCCAACTCGTTGACCAGTTCCACTTCCGCGCCCGCCAGCGCCGGTGATGACGGCAGGACGGACATCTTGAGCCGTTCGTTGTGAAGCGGAAGCGAATCGGACGGAAGGAGATCGAGCAGGACTTCGTAGGTGCCGCCCGCGACGGTGGTTTTGTCCACGCCGAGGGAGGAGGTGGCGTTGGCCTGCGGGTCGAGGTCCACGATGAGGACGCGCTGGCCGAGTTGCGCCATGTACGCGCCGAGGTTGATGGCAGTGGTGGTTTTGCCCACACCGCCTTTTTGGTTGACAAAGGTGTAGATGCGAGTCATTTCAATTTTTGATTTCCGATTGATGATTTATGATTGGAGATTGGTTATTGATGCATGGTGATAAAGGAAAAAATATTTTAATCTTAATTGTCGGCGTAATCTTCGAAATTTTGTGGCGTTTTCCATTCTTTTATTTTCTTGTACGCATCATCGACAAATAAATATACAATTGAAGCTAAGATAACATAAATAATGCCCTGGATTGGGAAGGCGACATAAGAAAACGCGTCCATGTCTCCAATTGGATGTGCCCAATAATAGATATCGCCATTCTTATCAAAACCATAAATAAGAGCAACAGATTGAGGACCGAAACTTTGACAAACAGAAACAGATTGCACCAGCCAGTTTGTGGATGGGACACGCCTACCACAACCGATTGAATTGAAAATGTTATCATCATTATCTGGAGCATCTTCGTGCTTTTGCCAGCAATCCTTGTCACATTCCATTGGGGTAAAAGGGGTTGTAGTGTTCGATGGGTAATGATACACGCTTCCTGCTGTTGTCTTTATCCATACTCCTTCATTAATCGCAACAATTGATTGGGGTTTTTCAGGACTATCAACAATTCTTTTCCACGAAATAAAGAAACCTTGCACATATATATGAGCAACTATCAGTCCGCCGAGTATTCCTACACCTAAAAAAAATAAGAACTTTTTCATAAGAATGATTTTAGAAGCCAAGGTTCTGCGACAATGCCAAACTACATCCACATTCCCTTTCGCCAATAATCACTGAAGCACTTCAACCAAACAAGATTGGATTTCCTGCTCGGTAGGGATTCCGTCCAGTCCCACGCGAGTCACAGAGTGGGATGCGATCAGGGTGGCGAAGCGGGCGGCTTCCCAGGGGTCGCGGGTGGTGTAGAGGCGGATGAAGAACGCGGTGGCAAAGATGTCGCCCGCGCCTGTGGCGTCGGCTTCGGAAAATTTCGGCGCGTTGATGCGGCGTCGGTCGCCGTGCCAGTGGAGCACGCATCCCGCCGCGCCCTCGGTGACGGCTAGAATGCGTGTGTGCTGTGCGATGCGTTCCACCTGCTCCATGTCACCGCCCACATCTTCGAGGCTGATGACGACCGCGCCCGCGGCTTCGAGCGCGAATGAGTCTTCCCATTGAACGGGATGGACGCGGCCCGTTTCGTCCCAAGCGCGCATCCAACCTTGCGCGGTCAAACCGAGCAGGTCTGGAGAGAATCCTTTCGGGAGGATGGGGCTGACTTCATTCGCAATCGGGCCGATATGAATAGTACCCGCGCGTCGCCAAATTTCGGGAACATGGACAAAGTCAATCGGCGTGGCGCGATGATGCAAAATTTGCTTCCTGCCCTCGGCAGAATAAGTGTTTTCAAAGGTTGTACTGTGTTCAGAGGGGATCATAATCGTCGGGATGCCGTCCAACGCGGCGAGAGGGACGTCCGCGCCCGCGCTGGTCACGATGCCGACGCGCAATCCGAGGGCGCGGGCAGTCAACGCGGAGAAGGCAACCGTTCCACCAAGACGCGCGCCCGAGGGAGTCAAATCGCGGGCGATATGGCCGATTACGAGGTAGTCCACGGGTTCGAGCGGGACGAGGGAAAGCATGATGGAATTATACCTGAGGTCGGATTGCGGGCTTCCAGTCCGCCCGGGGCACTCCGCAGTTTTCGGATAGTTTTTTGTTCAACCCCTTTTTAATGGGATTATTGCCCCGGCCGATACGGGATGGAATCGGCAAACTCGGCCAGCGCGTTTGCCACCTCTGTGGGCTGTTCGAGCATCACCATGTGTCCCGCGCCGGGGAAGGTGACAAGACGCGCGCCAGTGATGCGGTCGCGTAGGAATTCGGAATATTTCACGGGGGTCAGGATGTCGTCTGTGCCGCAGAGGATGAGAGTCGGCATGGAAATTTCGCCGAGACGCGCCATCACGTCAAATTCGTTGCAGGCGAGAAAGTCGCCATGCAGGACAGAGGGACGAATCTCCGCCATCCGTTGGGCGGCCAGTTCCTTCATCCGCGGGTTGACCGAGGGGCTGAACGCGGCCTCATTGACCAAGTTGACCGCCGTCGGGAAGGTGGCTTCGCTGGATGTGCCTTCCAAAATCTGGGAAGCCACGCGCAGACGCGCGCCGCTTCCCACCAGACCGAGGCCGAGGACGCGTTTCGGAAAGTCCAGCGCAAGCGTGAGGGCGATGGCGCTTCCCATCGAGTGACCAATGAGGACGGCCGCGTTCAGGCGCGCCGCGTCCAGGAACTCCACAACGATGCTGACATAATCCGCAATGGACTGGCTTCCGATGCCACCCGATTTTCCGTGACCGGGCAAGTCGAGGGCAAAGATGCGCTGACCAATGATGCGCCGCACTTGCGGCGGCCAGTGTAAATGAGTCCCGCCCGCGCCGTGGATAAAAACCAGCGGCGGCCGCGAGACATTTTCCGCCCCGTGGGAAAAGTAAAAGATGTGATTGAGGGTTGGCATGGGAGAATTTATTAGTACCGCGACTTATGTCGCTCTACTTCTTGTGATGCAGACGATCCGCGGCTTCTTCCGTCAACGGGATATAGACCTGGACGCGCGTCCCCTTGCCCGGGGCGGAGTCGATGTTGAGCAGGCCGTTCACCAGTTCCGTGCGTTCGCGCAGGTTGACCATCCCCAGACTGCCGCGTTTGTCGTAGGCTTTATCCACGGCTTTCACATCGAAGCCGATGCCATCATCCACGATATCAAGCAGGGCGATGCCTTGTTCCAATTGGCCAAGACGGACGGTGATAGTGAGTGCATTGGCATGTTTGCGAGCATTATTGACCGCTTCCTCGATGATGTAAAAAATGACGCCTTGTTTTCCCATCTCCAGTTGGTTGGTCAATTTCGAGTCGACATTGACAATTACGTTCTGGCTGAAGGTTTCGCGCATTTTCTCGGCCATGGCCTGTAATGCGGCGGCCAGTCCCTGCGACTCGAGGATGAGCGGCCTCAGTGTAAACAGCATGTGGCGGATTTCTTTTGTGGTGCGATGGGCCAGGTCTTCGAGTTTGACCAACTCATCGGATGCCATGGCAGGATTACGGTCCAGCATGCGACGCGCCAGATTGATTCGCATCGCCATCGCCGCGACGGATTGGGTCGGACCGTCGTGCAGGTCACGCGCCAGTTTCTTGCGCGCCTCCTCGTGAACCTCCACCATGCGGTTTTTCTCCTCGACCAGGTCCTGGTAGAGACGCGCGTTCTGGATGGCAATCACCGATTGCCGGCCGATGATCTCCAACATGCTGACACGGTCTGGCGTGAAGTATTGCGGGTCGGGATGCGCGAACAGCATGGCGCCGTACACGTTGAAGCCGCTGCGCAGGGGGAAGCAGTAGACGGAAGTACAGGCGCGCAGGGCGATAATGCGGCTGAGTTCCGGGTCGTAGCCAATATCGTTGGAAAGGACCGCTTCGCCCTCGTCCACCACTCTTTTCAGCAGGCCTTCCGCGCCGAGTAGGCTCACCTTTTGGTCGGCATTGGTGAAGCGTCGCGCCGAGCCAATGCGGAGTTTGTCTCCCTTGAAAAGCAGCACCGCGCTGACGAGTTTCCCGTCATCGCCCGCCTCGGGGTCGGCGTTGAGGGCGGTGTGACCCATGTCAAGAGCGGAGTCGAGCACGCGCTTGTAACTGAGTGTGGCCGTCAGCGTGGATGTCAATTCGTAAATGGCGCGCATGCGTTCGCTTTCGATGTGCCATGTGCGTTCCTGCTCGCGCAGGCGTTTCTCGCGCGCCAGGTGCAAATACACGGCCAGTTTATTTCCAAGAAAACCAAACAACGCACCCAGAATCAGCGTGGCCGCCATCGAAAGGAGCACGGGCAGGTTCACGGTGAATGCGCGCGTCTCCAGCCAGGCGCTCCCATATTGGATGGCGGCAAAAAGGACCGCGATGATCAGGGTTCCTTTCAACTCGAAATACACAGAGGCGGTCAGGATGGGCAGGATGGGAGACCAGGACGCGGGGCCTGCCAGGCCACCCTGCAAAAAGAAAAAGATGGCAGTGAAGACAACATCCACACCCAGGCCGATCTGACGGTGCCAGGTCATGCGCGCGTTCGTGGCCGCGAAGAAGGTCATGGCCACGTTCCAGAGCAGGAGCGCGATCAACGGCCAGGCCGTTGCCAGCGTCAACTCGCCGCCCAGTCCAAGCGAGACGAGCAGTCCCGCCTGCGTAATCCAACGCAGGGAGATGACAAACCAATCGGCGATGTAGGGAGAATCGAACGTGCGCATCTTTTGTATGATACCCGAAAAAATGCGGGCAGGATTTGGGCGGACGTTACAGGTGGATTACGGTTTGGGCCTCTCGGCCTGAATTTCGTATCCCATTCTCTTCAAAGCAGAACCAAACCGTTCGGTCATGACTTTCTGTTGCTCCGCGTCATAGGATTGGCGGAAGCGCCCGATCTTGCCCTTGTAGAAATGCAGACCCTGCTGACTGTCATTCGCGCCGGGACGATACTGCTCGATCACTTTCTGGACCTCGGAGTGGGTCCCGTCCAATTTGAGGAATCCAAGCAGACGGGTTATCTCGCCATCGTAATTCATCAGCAGGTCTTCGTAGCGGGCGATGAGGGGAGTCTTTTCCTGCATCCACTTCTCCCAGATGTGGACATACTCGGTCATGAAGTCGAGCGTCTGCTGGAAATCGGTCAGATGCGAAAAGGCATTGGGACGCCCCTTCGAAATGGCGCGCTGGCCGAAATCGAAGGCGGAGAGCATGGCGTCGCGTGGGTCGCGGTAGATGTAGGTGACGCGCAGCAGGCCGACTCGCTCGAGAAGCCGCGACCAGGCCGAGGGTCCCGCGTGAGCCTTGATGACGAAGGTGTTGCCCATCAGCGCGGGGGCGGTCACCATCGCCAGTCGGCGCGCGGAAAGCACGCCGATGTTGCAGTTCACCTCAGTCAATATTTTTTGCAGGCGATATTTCTCGCGAATGGCACGTGCGTCGGCGCAGCCCGTGGTCGCCATCAGGTCATGGATAACGTTGTAATGCCATCCCGATCCCGCGCGCGGCATCCCGACAGACAAAACAATCATGAATTCTCCTTGACGTTCCCCTCTCCCACTGGGAGAGGGGCAAGGGGTGAGGATGGTGATGCAAATCCCGCCACGATTCCAGGGATGATCCAGATATTTGGCGTGGCAAGCGAGTCCTGGGTCACATTATACAGGGCAATCGCAAGCCACGCAAAAAGCGCGGCGACGCCGAGAAATCGTAAAAAGCCCTCGCGTCGCAGGAGATCGAGTGCGGCGGCTAGTGTGGAAAACAAAAACACAAAAAACAAAACGAAACCGACCAGCCCCGTTTCGGCCAGCAGGCGGATGTATAGATTCTTCGGATTGGGAAAGAGCCTGCTTTGCGGGTTCAACTGTTTCGCGATCTCTGGGACGGTGGTGAGAGTCCAGTCGGGTAGGTTATCGTAAATCCAGAAGCCGCTGGCGCCGAGTCCTACACCCATGAGGGGATGTTCCTCGAAGGCGGCCAGCGCGCCTGTGGCGTAGGCGCTCCGTCCGCCCGCGTTGATGTCGGTCAGGTATTCGCTCAGGCTGTCTGCGGAGGTGTCCCACAGGCGGCGGAAATAATTTTTCTGACCGAGGAAGAATACCGCGCCCGACAGAACGCCGATGGCGGCCGCGATCATCACGAGGCGCAATAACCAGCCGCGGCGGAACCCGCCAAAGAACCACGTCCACGCCGCGCGCAGGTGGCCGCGTCCGACGAGGAGGAAAACCAGCCCCGCGACACCGACGCCAATGAGCAATCCGCCGCGCGAGTAGGTGGCGAGGAGCGTCAGCGTGGACAAGGCCAGTAAAACAGGTTCCAGCCATTTCATGCGCGTGAGGCGGATGTTCGTCAGCAGCGCGGCGAAGAGAATCGGCAGGTACATCGTCACGATCTGGCCCGCGAGCCACGAGGGTTCGTAAGCCATCCCTGAGATTCGATTCGTGCGGACGAGTTCGCGCATCGAGAAGGCCAACTGCCAATGAGTGACCATTTCTTTTTCGAGCAGGGGCGTGTAAAACGTGATGGCTTGCAGGCCGCACCATACCAGGTCGAGGCCGAGGCCCGCGAGCATCCAGCGCAATGTGAATTTGACTTCGGCTTCATCGCGGTTCATCCAACTGGCGGAGACGAAGAACCCCAGCCCGATGACGAGGGTGACCAGGGCGCGGACGGCGCGTCCAAAAAATTCCTGCCCGCGCAGGGGGATCGGGTCAATCAGGACTCCGAGGCTGGTCGCCGCGAAGACGGCGGCCGCGAACGCCGTGAGGAGAATCACACTCCCCGTCCACGGGAAGGGACGTTCGCGGCGAATAGCTTGAATCAGCAAAAGAGGAATGAGCAACGCCAGCGGATAGAGCGCCAGCGGACGAACGTAGGTAGTCTCGCCGAGAAACGGGAACCAGCGAAAACTGGTGACAGGCAGCGACACCAGCGCCACGCCCCAAAGAATTTTCACCATAGAGTTCACGGAGAACACGGAGTTTTTCATGGTTGTGGGGCGGATTGCCAATCCGCCTTACTGCTTTCGGAAAAACAAAACAGCGAACGCGCCGAGGAACCACGCGGCGACTGTCCCGGCGAGCAGGTACGCGCTGAGCGGCGCGCTTCTCTGTCTGGGCAGGTCCGCGGCTTGGGTGACTTCGATTCGGATGAAGGAGTTCAGTCCGCTTTGCGAGTTGACGTTGGCCTGTGCCGCGTCCACAAACGATTGCGCCCACGTGGAGACGAGAGACTCGGCGCGTTGTGCGTTGGCATCGTCCGCGTAGAAATGCCAGCCTGCCTCGGCGGGTTGACTGAGTTGCAACTTCCCCTCGCGCAGTTCGCGGACGGTCACTTTGCCATCCGCATCCGCGACCTTTTGCAAGACCGCGTCCGACCAGGCGATCTCCTCCAGTTTGCGCGTCTCGCGTTCGAGATAGTAGAACTGCTGGCGGTCGGTTTCCTGCGGCCAGGCCTGCTCGAGGTTAAAGTCCACGTTGACAACGGCGCGCGCCCGATACAGCGGCGGCGCAACGAAATAGATCGCCGCGCTGACAAGTCCGCCGAGCAAGGCGGCAAGGAGCCAGAAACGCCATGCGCGGAGGAGGCGGATGAGGTCATCGAGGGATGGAGGACGAAAGATGAAAGATGAAAGAGGAAAGATGGAGGACATAGTTTGATAGTTTGGTAGTTACGAAGTCCGACTGCGTGTTGCGTAATTATAAGCGACTCAACAGTGAACGCACTGCCCTGAGCGGAGGGTGTTCTTCCCGAAGTCGAAGGGCAAATCCTCAGGAAACAATTGTTGCTTTGGTTACCCATCCTTCGACTTCACTTCGTTCCGCTCAGGACGGCGGTTTACTTCACGCCGAGTCGCTTCCTAAATCTCCAACTCCACAACGGCGCAATCAGTTTGCGAATGTAGTATTTCGCGACGATCGGAGAGAAGAATGGGCCACCATCGCGATAATGGACGCGGAGCATCTCAGGCCAGCAACGGTCATCGGCGGCGATGGTCTTGCCCGAAGTGTGGATACGGAAGTTCGCCCACGTCTGCCCCGCGAGATATTTCAATTCGGAGCGCGAAGCAATGCGCGTCCAAAGATCGTAGTCCATCGCGAAATAAAATGACGGGTCGAGCGGGCCAATCTGTTTCCACAAATCGGCGCGGAAGAACATGGTCTGTTGCGGGATGTGGACGTAGCCGCGGCGCAGTCGCGTCAGGTCGGTCTGCGCGGCGGGGAATTTGCCGATCACGCGTCCCTCTTCATTGATGTAATTGCAGTCGGCGTAGACCATCCCCACTTCGGAGTGCTCGATCAAATATTTCACGGCCTGTCCAACGGCGCGCGGCTCGTAGGTGTCGTCAGAATTCAGCCATGCCAAAACCTTTCCCGTTGCACGTGCGAATCCCTTGTTGATGGCATCCGTCTGGCCGCGATCTTTTTCGCTGACCCACCAGGCGAGTCGGTCGGCGTATTTTTTGATCACGTCCACCGAGCCGTCGGTCGAGCCGCCGTCCACGATGAGGTATTCGATGCGCGGATAATCCTGCGAAAGCACGGATTGAATCGTCGCTTCCAAGAATCGCGCCTGATTGAACGATGGCGTCACAATCGAAACAGTGGGCAGGGCAACAGGTTTCATCAGTCCCATTTCACGTCGGCGTAAAAAAGGCTCGCCACGTCTTCGGTTAAATCGCGGACGCGCGCAATTTCATCGGGTGCGAGTCGCTTCTTCCAATTTTCGAGATTGGCGCGGCTGTCCAGTTTGACGGAATGCGTTTTGCGACTCGACAACTCGACGGGATTTTCACTACTCGACGAGTTGCGGATCGTCTCCTGGACTTTGGCGGTGTATGCCATTCCAAGCGACGCATACGCCTGCGCGAATCCCGCGACGGGATTGAGCGAAAGGTCCTCGTGGCGGACGATGAACATGGACGGAACGCGCGTCTTATCCGCGTGAACGACGCGGTAGACCATCCGCCAGAGAAGCGCGGACTGGCCGATGATGTCATCGTGCGGGATCCGCTCCATGTCCGCGCGGAAAGGTTCGAGATGGTCGCGCATCAGCAGGGGCTGATCAAGCAAGTCTTTGAAGTCGAATGGCCAGTTGAGTTTTTTGAGACTGCTCGCAAACCCCGCGGGGTGACGGATGGTGACAATGACGCGGCAGTTGAGTCGCTCGGCGAACCACGGAAGCGAGAAAACCGCGAACGGGTCTTTGAGCAAAGCAGGTTGACGCGCCACGCGTCCACGCAGGAAGATGCTCAGGTCGCGTCCCATGCGGAGGATGTCGCGACGCGAGCGAAGCGATTTGAGTTCCGCCGACAATCCATACCGAAGCGCGAGAGTCTTTTGAAAGGCGGGGAGATAATTCTCTTCATTCTCGCGCGTGATGTACTGATACCACTGGCGGACAGGCGCGGCCATCACCCCAGGCCGATGGGACACATTGAGCGGCTCGCTAACGTAGGCGAATCCGCCCGCGGCCAGCATTTTGCCGACCCAGGTGGTACCTGTGCGATGCGCGCCTGTGACGAGGAGTGGTTGATTGGTCATGAAAAATCTGTACACAGATTTCACGGATTTGACGGATGCTCACGGATTTCTTTTAAAAAAATCTGTGCAAATCTCTCTTGTCCGTGTAATCCGTGTACCAAAGAATTACGGACTTTCCTGCGACGCGGAGATGGTGTCCACGCCGTAGACGATGGCCGCGCAATAGTTGATCCAATGACCTGGGCGCGGGCCGAGGTCATTGACGTTGGCGATGCCTGGCAGTTTCCAGGTGACGATGTTCTCCTCGCCAGAGGCGGCCAGTTCGCGAATGGACGCGTCGCGCGCGTCCCACTGGGCGGCGCGGGACTGGTATTCGGGAATCAACTTGTAATTGTTGCGAATCGTCCACAGCGGGTAGAGCGCGAGAACGAACAACGCGAGGGGAACAAGAGTCGCCGTCCAGCGCGGGAGGGGGGTACGCGCAGCCAATAGTCCGAGCAACCCGCCCAACGTCAGGAGGGACGCGGCGAGGAGGACATGCGCGGGGAAGCGGACGCGGTCCACGGGAAAGGATTGTCCGTACGCGCTGGGGGCAAACGCGGCGACGATCAACAGGTAGGTCAGAATCGGAATCAAAATGAATCCCAGCCAGGCGCGGCGAGACAGGGAGAAATCGTTCGATTTGGAATAAAGATAGGCGAGCGCCGCGCCCGAAGCAAACGTGAAGCCAAGTGGAATTTTGAGCAGGCGCGCGGCTTCGGTGAGGAATTGCACCGCATAGGTGAAGGAGCGCAGGATTACATCCAGCATGGACGGCGTGGCTGTGCCATCGAGTCGGATGGCGTTGGCAGGCGTGATGAACATGCCGATCATCGCGAGTAGTGCGCCCACGAGCGTGGCAGTGATGAGTACGAGCGCGGCGCGGCGAGTGGGAGTTTTGTTCCAGAGAAAATTGACAACCAGCGCCAGGCCAAGAATGGAAATGTGCAACGCGCCCGCAGTCTCGGAGAGTCCGCCCGCGAAGAACGCGCCGAAGAAGAGGGTGGTGATGGTTGCCAATAACCCGTAGTCCAGAGCGGAGGGTCGAGACGTTCCGTCGAGATCCGTAGTCGAAGGACGGTTTACGGAGATTCGCGCTCTTCGAAAAATCCCCGCGAAGAGGAAGGAGTAGATGACGAGCGGCAGGAAATACGTCATCAGCCCAGGCCGCCATTGCACGGACTGAAACAGGTTGGGCGCGGTGTAATAAGAAACCAGCGCGACGATTTCGGCTAGCAGGATGCCCGTCCAAAGATCCCAGCGGATTTTGAAGAGACGCGCCGATTCGTACAGCAACCACGTCAACCCCGCGAGCCAAAGCAGGAGAGACCCCACCGCGAGTATGGCGACGCCGCGCGGGCCAAACAGGTCGGTGAACCACGCCGCTATTTCGTTAGAGAATCGATTCGACGTGTACCAATACTTGATAAGGCTGGCCGTCAGCGGATCGTAGCCGATCAGGCGCGCCGAAATGCAGTAGTCATCGCCGATGGGACGGATGAACGCGGCGATATACGCGTAGATGGAAAGCGCTGCGGCGGATGTGAGGGCGAAGAGTTTGGTGAGGAGGGAGAAGAGTTTCAAAGGAGATTCCGTAAAACATAAAGCGTAAAACGAAATGGGTATGGCGCGAGGCGAGAGGGTTAACGAGAAGTTTGAAGATCGTAGATGATGTAGCCATCACCCTCCGCAAAAATTGCGAATTCAGAAAGCCGCGTTTGCAAGTCGGGCTGGCGTTTGAGGTCGGCGAGGTCGGTGACGAGGAAAATATCTTTGTTTTTGGTGAGGCGGTCGAAATATTTTTCGAAGGTTTGTCCGCCGCCGCGCAGAGCATGATACTCGATGTCGGACGAATCGGGCCAGTTGGCCGCGCCTGTCCAACCCCAGTAAGCCAGCGGCAGGCCGTAGTCCTGTGTCAGCGCGACGACGCGGTGGCCGCGCACCGTCTCACCGATTTGATTCCAGAACGCGGCCTGGGGACGATAGTCCGCGGACTTCAAGGCGACGCGGGAGGTCCAGAGCGCGGCGAGCAGGCAGAAGGTCAGGATGGAGGCGGCGAGGACTCGCGTCACGCGTGACCGTTCAGCGGCCTCCGTCATGCGGACGAGGATCGCGTCCGCGAGCGGAGTCAACGTCAGCGCGGCGATGGGGATGAGCGGTAGGCTGTAGTAATCGTGAGTCGAAATGTGGTAGTCGAAGAAAATTGCAAAGGCGAGGTAGGCGCCCCACAGTCCGAGCAGGAACGAGCGCGTGGGTTTAGAGTCTACGAGGAGGAGGCCGAGGAGCGCAAGCGCGAAGGTGAAGAGACCGAGAACGTTGTCGAGCATCCCTGCCCAGCCGAGATAAAAGTTGGGCAAAAGGAAAAGTTCGGGCATGAAGCGTCCGCCGAATTGCTGACCGAGGAAGCCGCGTGAGAGTCCGTAGACCACCCAGCCGAGTCCAGGAAGGATGCCGAGCGCGGCCATCGTCCACACTTGCTTGTTGCGGAGGAGGTCGCGTAGAGAAGCGCGTCCGAGCATCGCGCCCAGCGCACCGCCGATGACGAAGAAAGCCGCGTTGAGTTTGACGAAGATGGCAACGCCGCCGAGGAGACTCGCAAGAATCACCAAAAACCAATTTGAACCGCGAAGGTCGCCAAGATTTAATTCTTTCTTCGCGTTCTTTGCGTGCTTCGCGGTTAATTCTGAATTGTGTTCCATTCCAATATTTTTCGCCCAGCGATTGACTGCCCACCAGAAACCGAGGATGAGCGCGACCATCAACGGGTCGGGTTGGAAGGAGCGGCTGGCGATGACGGCGTAGTGCAGGAGGAGGTAGAAGGCGATTGTGAAAAGTGCGGCGTCTCTCGAGAAGATGTCGCGGGCGAGGAGATAGATAAAAATCCCACCGATCAGCCAGAAAAGGCTGGAATAAATTCGCGCCACCCAAAGTTGTTCGCCTGTGAATTTCCACGTGAAGACGGTGAGACGCTCGATGATTTCGGGTTCGATTGTGGCGCGCAGTTTTCCCTGCTGGATGGCGAACTCGCGTTGCTCCGCGGGCGCGTTGGGAAGCGTCTCGTAGTACATGCCGCGCGCTTTGAGCGCTGAGAAGAGTTGACGTGTGGGATGGAAGTCCAGCGGCAGGTCGGTAAGATCGTAGAGACGAATGCCGATGGCCGCGACGAAGATGACGATGAGGATCAGCGTGTGAAATCGGCCAAAGAGGGAGCGAGAATTGTCCATTTGAATAGCCCGCCTATTTTAACTTAGTTTTGCCCCCCATTCCGTTCCTGCCTATTGCGGATAAGTTAATTCCATATAGATTACCCCACAACTTGCAACAATACAAAGTTGAGAAAAAATTCGCGAAATCAGGAAGGGCAAATCAGTAACTAAAAAATTTGCTTTTGACCAATAGATTCCTATGATAATGGGGGCAACGGTTATCAATGCAAACATAGACTCAATGAGAGCTAATCGCACAAATGAAAATCGCGGTAGCTTCTTTTGAGATAAAGAGACTGTGTTCAAATTGTTGTTGTTGTAAACGTTAAACCTCTTTACTATATTCAAGGTATTTAAGATCAAACGATACCCTACATAAAGGGACAAGGTTATTACAACGATTAAGTCTGATGAATCTCCAAATATTCCCGAAAATTCTAGACCATTGTTACCTTTAGGCGTTAGAAGCCCATAATTGACACCCAACCCAAGCAATAAAATAATGATGACCAATTTAACAATCATGCGTAATGCGTATCCAAATTTTGCTTGCATAATTCTTTCTCCCAGTAGTGATACTGCGCTATCTGCCGTATCGAGATTTTCGTTGACTGAGAATACCCTCGCGCATTTTTTTCAATCCTGCCAAATTCAGCAACGCGGAGCCAAGCAGGTTGAGACGAGCAAGGGCGGTGGGCGGGTGGATGAACAGCGCCCGCGTCCATGCCGCGAGACTGGCGGCAGACTGACCACCGTCGAGGAGGTAACGCGCGTCCACGCGGTGGGCGGAGGCGGTGGCGCGGCGTTTGATTCTTGCAAGGGCAGGAGCGAGATAATTATCTCGCTCTACAAATTCCAAAATGCGGAAGGCTTCGCGGCCAAACTCGCTGGCTTTGGCGCGATTTTTTGCTTCGGCA
The DNA here is from genome assembly GCA_003598975.1 of Anaerolineaceae bacterium. Classification (GTDB taxonomy): domain Bacteria; phylum Chloroflexota; class Anaerolineae; order Anaerolineales; family Villigracilaceae; genus Denitrolinea. Next base: position 46,895 of record QZIJ01000003.1, read on the forward strand.
TGATAACGCGCCGCGGCCCACGTCTGCGGAACGTGGAGAATCTTCCCCAGACAGGCTATACGAAGCCAGAGATGGTGATCGAGCAGGAAATGGTAGGAGAGGTCGAGTCCGCCCGCTTTTTCGAAGGCAAATCGGCGCATGAAGACGGTAGGTTGTCCGATGATCTGGAAGGAGAGCAAATCTTCGAGCGTGAGTTGGCGATAACGGAGGGTGTTGAAGGTCTGACCGTGTTCGTCCACGGCAAGCATGTCCGCGTAGACGAGGATGATTTCGGGATTCTCGTTGAAAACCTTCACCGCCGCTCTGACCGCACCAGGTAAATAATAATCGTCCGAGTTGAGCCAGGCGACGATTTCACCTTTGGCGCGCGCCATGCCTTTATTAATGGCCTCGGCCTGTCCCGAGTCTTTTTCGCTGACCCAATACGCCAAACGCGAGGCGTACTTTTTAATGATGTCGGCAGAGCCATCGGTCGAGCCGCCGTCAATGACGAGGTACTCGATGTCCGCGTGATCCTGATTTAGGACAGATTGGATGGTCTGTTCCAAATAGGATGCCTGGTTGAAAGACGGAGTGATGATGGAAACGCGGGTCATATCAAATCGTAGGGGCGACGTTCCGTCGCCCAGGGCGGGGAGATCCCGCCCCTACAGATTATGGGTGTAAATCATACAGCATAAACCCGTTCCCCTCTGCCGCGATGGGATAACCGTCGAGAATCTTTTTTAGGTCGGGTTGTTTGTCGAGTTGGTTGAAGGCCGTCACCAAAAAATATTCCTTGCCCACAGTCAACTCGTCGAATCGCGCGGCGAGGTCACGCTCGGAATTGCGCGTCGCGGCCAGGTCGGTGCTGAGCGGCCACAGCGTCACCTTGCGCCAGCCCCACAGCATCAGCCGATAGCCGTAATCCTGCGTCAGCCCGATCGTGTCCGCGTCGGCGGGGATGGATTGACCAACGGACTCCCAAAACGCGGGTTCGTGACGAAAATCTTCGGAGACCAAAACGGACCGCGCCACCCATGACTGGTATCCGACTAACGCGAGAATTACTGCGATGAAAGCGGCGCGTCGCGCGAGACTTTGAGCGGACGCGGCCTCGAGGATCGGATTCAACACGGACGCGAGTCCCAGCGCAAGGATGGGGATGAGTTGAATATGGTAGTAACTGTGTGTGTACATCTGGAACGGGAGCGTCAGCCCGTAGGCCTCGTAACCGATCCACAAGCCGATGAGCAGCCAGCGCAGGCGCGGCGGCGCGAGGAACACGCCCGCAACGCTCGCGAAGATGACCGTCAGCCCGAAGAGACTGCCGATGAACCCCAGCCAGTCCGCGTAGAAGTGAATGCTGGTGATGAGTTTGAAGAGCGCCACCGACCAGCTGAAAAAGTATTCGGTGGAGCGGTTCGAGTTGAGGAAAACGTAAAATATCAGCGCAGGGAGAACCATCAGCGCGGCCATTGCCCAGACCTGTGTCGATTTCCAAAAATCTTTTCGGAGGGTGAATAATACCAGCGCAATTGCCGCCACACCGACAAAGAATGCGATAACGATTTTGACGAGGGCGGCGAAGCCGAGGAAAATCCCCGCGAGGAGGGCGAAGCGCCAGGAAATCGGGAATCGGGAATTGGCAGATTGGGAATCGTGAATTGTGGATTCTGACCAGCGATAGAGAAAATAAATGCCGATGACGAAAGCGGAGGTCATCAGCGGGTCGGGTTGGAAGGAGCGGCTGGCTTGAACGGAGAACGGCAGGACGAGGTAGAACGTCAACGCGGCGAGGGCAGACCACTCCGAGGTGGCGCGGCGGATGAGATCATAGAGGGCAAGTCCCGCAAGGAGCCAGAAGAGAGTCCCCCAGAGACGCGGGGCGGCGTAGTTCTCTCCGCCAGTGAAGCGATAGGTGACCGCGACGAGCGATTCGATGATGGGCGGCTCGTACTGTCCCACCGAGCGGCGGAAGGATTCGGTGAGGGCGAGAGTCTTCGCGTCCGTGTCGGGGAGGAGGCGGAAGTAGATGTCGCGGGCAACGAGAGAGTTTCGGAGTTGGCGCGAAGGTTGGAAGTCGAGCGGAGGGTCCGTCAGGTCAAGGAGTCGGAGGAGTCCGCCGAGGGCGAGGAGGAGGATCAAGGCGGCGCGGACGGCGAGGGGTCGGGGAGGAAGCAAGGGCATGGAGGGAGAAGAGGCGAGTTAGGAGATAGGGGTTAGGAGTTAGGAAATGCGAGTCGAGCAGGAAATCCAAAGCGAAAAACGTAAAACGTAATGAGGCTAGAAGAGGGAATTGTAGTCCACTTTGGGGAAGATAGTGAGTTTGCCGCCGACGGTGGCGTCGAGGACTTCGCGGCCTGCGGATTCGTAGGCTTGGCGGGCGAAGCGGTAGCCGATCTCGGAGGTGTCGAGGTCGGGGAGTTGCCAGCGGAAGCCTTTGCCGAAGTAGGCCGCGGAGAAGTGGTTGGGATCGTCGCCGTCAGAGACGACGGTCTTGTTGGCGTCGCCTTTGCTGGCGAAGTTGTGATCCACGCCGACGAGAATAACCTGCTCGAAGCCCATGTGGAAGGCGAGTTGGAGGGCGACGTTGGTGACGGTGGCGCCTTCCCAGACGCGGCCGCGAACGTCGCGGGTAAAGCGAGGGCCCGTGTAGGTGGTGTAAAGGAATGTTGGTAGTTGGTGGTTGGTGGTTGGCGGCAGGTTCTTAAAGTGGACATGTGAGCGCCAGGCGAGGAATTTGGGGAGGTCGAGCGCCGCCATTTCCTCCGCGCACTGTTCGATGACGAGGTCGTTGATGGAGACGAGGCAGGAGGTGGTGAAGCCGAGTTCGGGGAACATCAGGTAGATGCGGTTCATCCCGAAGGTGAATTCGTTTTTGAGCTTGGTGAGGTCAGTCTGCTTGAGTGACGGTCCGTTGCCGATGATGAAGGCGCGCTGGCCTTTGTGCTTGTCCTTGAGCGCGGCAAGCCGAAGAATGCTCTCGCGCCGCCACGGATGCAAATACGCGGACGGGAGTTGCGGCAGGCGGCGAATCCCGTCGTAGGTGTTTTTGACGGTTTGGAGGAGGGAGGCGGGGAGGAGGGTGGTGAGGGTTTGTTTCATGGGGAGGAGAGGAAAGATGGGAGTAATTGGTAAATGGTAATTGGTTATTAAAAAAGATGAGGGGCATATTGTTTGATCTGTTGTCCAAGTTCGGAGTCGCGCCAATTTTCAAAAAACAAAGAAACCGGAATGCAATTTGTCCTCTCCATTCTAAACAACCACCTGAAAGGAATTCTATTCTTAACGTTATTTGACTTGGTAACAATACACTCCGTCTTTCTACGAAGATAAGAAGGATCGTTTCCAATACGATTCAAATCACCCCATTCAGAGTAAACCATGTAAGAGAAAGCATGATATTCTATGCCTGTGGGTGACAACAGAAGTTTTTCATAATTAACACGAAAAAGACTCTCTGCTATTGAATAAACTTCGTATAAGATTATGTAAGGCAGTAAACAAAATAACTGAAAAGTTCGCAACTCGTCTTGAAGTAACCCAAAAACGCCCAAGATAATTACCAAACACAAAATTAAAACATTGACAACGATAGAAGTTTTCTCGTGGCTTATCTTCTTTAGCTTTAATCGGAATTCTTTTTTCATTAATTCGTCTCCATAATTACGATACAAGAACGGAGTAACTCTCTGTTATCACTCCGTACTCAACCTCGCCGTCGCGCCTCCATCCACCACCAGTGCCTGACCTGTCATGAAGGAGGATTGCTCATTGTCCGCGAGGAAGTAAATGGCGTGGGCGATCTCTTCGGGGCGACCGACCTTCCCGCTGACGGTTTTGCGCGCCAGGTTGTCGAGCCGCTCCTGCATGTCGCCGTGACCGACGTGGCCGCGGCCGAGGCCCGCGCGGAGCATGGGAGTGTCCACCGCGCCAGGGAGGATGGCGTTGACGCGGATATTGTCCACGGCGAATTCGATGGCCATGGCACGCGTCAGGGCGAGCATGCCGCCCTTGGATGCGGCGTAGGCGGCGATGTTAGCGGAGGTCTGAATGGCATGGACAGAGGAGACGTTGACGATCGCCCCACCCTCGCCCGCCTTCAGCAACGGGTGCGCCAGTTTAACGCCGAGGAACACCGAGCGCAAATTGGCGGCCATGACCGCGTCCCATTCTTCGACGGTGGTTTCGACGAGCGGCTTGGCGATCTGCATGGCGGCGTTGTTGACCAGCGCGTCGAGCGAGTCGGTGAATCCGCGCGCCTTCGCGAAGATGGCGGCGATCTCGTCCGCGTGGGAGATGTCGGATTGGATGAAGAGGCCGTTGGCAGGGAAACCTTCGCCGAAGGGATTACGGTCCACGCCGATGACGCGCCAGCCTTTTTCGGTAAAGAGAGTCGTGGTCGCGCGGCCGATCCCGCCTGCGACGCCTGTGATGAGGATGGTTTTTGGTTGAGTCATAATTCTCTCCGTGATATAACGAAAACGTAAAACGTAAGGGCAATTTACGTTTTACGCATTGCGTTTTACTTGTCGCTCAATCCATTTTCCACAAATCCCAACCCCTCCAGCAAATTCCGTATCGTATTCCAATGCACCCGCTCCCATGCGGCGGGACTGGAGTTGGCGTTGTGCGGGGCGAGCATGACGTTGTCCATTTTGAGGAGCGGACTGTCGTGCGGCAGAGGCTCGAACTCGAACACATCCAGCGCGGCGCCACCGATCTGACCTGATTGGAGCGCGGCGACCAGTGCGGATTCGTCCACGATGGGGCCGCGGGCGGTGTTGATGACGACAGCAGAGGGCTTCATCTTGGCGAGCGTCTTTGCGTTGACAAGGTGATGGCTGGTGGGATTCAAATCGCAGTTGAGGGAGATGAAGTCAGATGCAGAGAGTAGAGAGTCGAGAGTGGTCATCTCGATTCCAGATTCAGTGATGAAGACATGGTCAATTTCGATGATGTCTGTTCCCAGAACTTTCATGCCGAAGGCTTTGGCGCGACGAGTGACTGCCTTGCCAATGTTGCCAACGCCGATCACGCCGAGGGTACACTCGCTGAGAGTCTTGCCTGGAATTTTTTCCCATTCGCCGCGCTTCATGGCCGCGTCCATCCACGGGCCGCGGCGGACGAAGGCCAGCATGTAGCCGAGGACGGTGTCCGCGACGGGGGTGGTAAACGCGTTCGGCGTGCGACCCACCCGAACGTTCAGGCGGGACGCGGCCGCGCTGTCAATCGAGTCGATACCCGTCCCCCACTTCGAGATGACTTTCAGCCGCGGCGCGCAGGCTTCGAGCACGCGCGCAGTGTAACGGTCATCGCCACAGATCGCGCCGTCGAATTGACCGGCGTACTTCAGCAGGTCGGCTTCCTCCATGCGCTCCTGCACATCGGGAACGATCAGGTCAATCCCATATTTATCGAAGGCGGATTTGAAACGATCCAAAAATGGGATCATGTAGGGGGCGGTCATCAAAACGGTGGGCATGGTTTCTCCAGGTGATAAACTAGGTTTCTGGCAAGGACCTGGTTTATTGATGTTTGTGCTCAGCGCAAGGAACTGACATCATATCCGTTTTTTTCGAGATATGCCAAGATTTCGGCGCGGATCTCCTCCTGCGGCGGCAGAATTTGTGGTTCGCAGGGTGCGGTATGGCCGATCAAATTGTTGACAGTGAATTTGTTTTCCTGCACATTCAGTTCGTAGTATTTTTGGCAGATGATGAACACCACGGATTTTATTTGAAAAAATGGCGGTTTGATCTTCTTCGGGGAACCCGCAATGATGCTGATGATCTCGCGTGTTGGGGACACTTCGGAATCAAGGAAGGTCGATCCGCTCATCCAGGCGGGTTTTTCGAGGCCGAGATAATCCAGCAGAGTGACTGGCACGTCAATCACCTGCAAGTTGTTAGTACGCGACCCCGCATGGGCTTGCTCAGGAAAACGGATGATGATGGGGATGCGTTTGTTAACCGCGTACATAAAACCATGATCGGTATACACCACCAGGATGGTGTTCTCAAGTTGGCCTGTCTCTTCGAGGTGCTGGTAGACGCGTTCCACGCTTCCGTCAAAACTGAGGATGGCATCCTGGTATCGTTCTCTGTCCCACTCTTCGTCCGTTTCGCTTGTGGAAAACACGTGACGACTGGATGAGAAATGCGGTCCGTGTGTGTCCATGAAATGGGCAAAGATGAAGAGCGGGTGGTTGGCCTGATCAAGCAAGTCCTCGATCTGCTGGACGCGCTGTTCGTCAGTCATGCGCGCAGTGGGATCATCGACTTCCTTGATCGCGTTATGCATATCGCGGATAAAGAATATGTGGAGCAGGCGTTCTTCGGCACGATCCAACACGGTGATGACAAATTGAGTGGAAGGTGAATTGCCCAGCATTTTTTGGATCACATTGGCCGCAGGTTGGTCCGGGGAACGGCTATTGACGATATCGAAACCGTCCAGCAGGTTTTGCTTCCCCGCGTCAACATACTCGTGGACGCCGATCTCGACCGTCTGGTATCCGTGGGCTTTGAGAATGGCTGGCAGGTGCTCGAACGAGTCATCGCCCGTGAGAGTATCGGGATAGCGGAAGACCTGCACATCCATGGGATATTTCCCCGTGAGCATGGCTGTGGTGGAGCCAGTGGTGCTTGAGGAATTGACAAACGCGTTTTCCGCAATCAGCGACTCGGATGCCAATTTCTCGAGGAAGGGGGTGGTCTCTTTGGTGTATCCATACACGGAAAGGTAGGCCGCGCTGAGTCCGTCACCACCGATGATGATGATGTTGGGATATTTTTGTGTAGTCGTTGCGCTTTCGCCATACGTGGAGATCTTTTGGCTGGTGGGAAGCGTTACAGTCAGGATGGCGATGATCGAAACGGCGAGCAGGCCAAACGTCGGGACAGAAGCGGGCCTCCTTCGCTTGAAGCCGCGAACATGAATCCTGTACGTCATCCAAGCCAGGAAGAGCAGGAAGCCGACCAAGTATGGTATTCGCCAATTACCAGTGGCTGTGGCAATGCCAAACTTAAAAACCGTGTAGGTGAAGTTGTCGAAAAGAATGAGGGCGTTTACAGAGGCGATGAAGGCGGGCACAAGGCAAGCGAGATAGGCGAGTCGCCGCTGGGCCGTATCTCTGGTGAACAGGGATGGCACGAGAAGCGAGAAAAGAACGATCAATGCCGCCAGTGCAATCGTCCCACCTGTGACGAAAAGAATGCGTACTTTCTCGAACAGGCTGAGAAGGGAAAGCGCGGACGGCTTGGTAACGAAGAATATCCACTCCATCAAGGCATAGAAAAACGCGTTGAGGATGGTCGCAATGATAAGTGCAGACAGATTGAGTTGAGGCTGTTTGGCGGAAGACATGAGCACGATTTTACAACACTCTGCTGTGGAAGGCGCGCACGCAGTTTTATCCCTACTTGCAATACCATTCCAGCGCAGATGATTCCATTTCAGGCGTCAACATTCCCGCTTCCGCCATATTTGTCAAAATCGCGCAGGCCTGGTTTCCCAGAAACGCGTCTGCGCGGAGGATGGACGAGAGCTTCTTCAAATCTTTTTCGCGTTCGAGAACCGCGTAGGCTTGCATGAACGGCATCCACTCCACGCTGTCCGCGGGATAAAAGCCGAGTCGTAGCGCCTCATCACCCAACGTGGCGACGCGTTCCCAATCTTCCATCTGACGTGCCAGGGATGCCTGCTGATAGTACCAGCACCAGCCGTGTTCGGGTTCGGGACCGAAGGCGGCCACGAGCGGAACGGGCGACTGCCCCTCTGTGACCACGTTCCCAATCTTCGATTCCGCCGCGACCAGCATGATACGCGGATCGTCGCTCACGGACAGTTCGGGCTGGGAACCGTCCAAAACGCGAACGCAACTGCCGACATCCGCCTGAGCAATAATGAGCATATTGCCATAGTCCATGACAACGTGTGTGTTGCGGCGGTCGGGTTCGTCCACGCCTCTGCCTGTCAGGATGCGCGTCAGGTTTTCGGGAGTCAGCAACACCGCGCCGATGGGCGCCTCGATGGGTTGCGCGGTCTGTGGTTCGGGATGATAGATCAAATTGGCCGCGCCCCACAGGAAATAATCTTCTTGAATCGAGGCAGGGAATTGCGCGGCGAGCGTCGTCCCGTCCTTCATCTGCGGGACGCGCCACGAAACCTGCCACCAGAAATTTTTAACCGCGTCCGCTTCTTTAGCAATGTTGACCGCGTTGGCATAATGCGTGAGAACGGCGAGTCCCGTGAGCAGGCCGACCAATCCCCAGCGCAGACGCGCCGACGAAAGGTAACCGAGCGTCGCCACCACCGCCATCGCCGCGCCCGCCGCGCTTGCCAGCGTGTAGCGCGACAGCGAGAAAAATTCCACGTGACGGTTGACGAGGATGACGGGGATCAGTCCCGCGGCCGCGCTGACGAGTCCGACCCAGAACATTTCGGCGCGCCAATCATCATGCGCTTCGACTGCAGCTTCCGACGCTTCGCGTCTCCAGCCTCCGCTCAGTGCGATGACCACACCCGCGGCAACCGCGAAGGCCAGCGCGAAGCCGATCCACGTTTCGGAGAGACGCAGGTTGAACGCCAGATGATACAGCGGCACGCCCCAGGCGAGGAAGATCACGTTGATTGTGTCTTGAACAAATCGCGCCAGCCACCAAAATCCCGTTTGCAGCGGGGACGAAAACAGCGCGCCGAATTGGAGTCCCACGTCCGTGGCGTTGCGCTCGCTGGTGAAGAAGAAGAGCCGCCAGATGAGGAAGGTGAGGGGGCCGAGGATAAAGGGGATGGAGGAGATGATAGTGCGAGAAACGTAATGCGTAAAACGTAATGTGGAATTGGTATCACGGCGAACAACAATGAAGATGACAAGCAGGCGGAGAACTTCGAGGCCGAGATAATATTCGATCAGGCCGAGATAGATCCACGCGAGGAAGAAGGATAGGATAAGATAAGTGCCTTTGAGCGCGAGTTTTGGCGTTTTCAGCGCGGCGACGGTGAGGGCGAGGGAGGTCATCGCCGCGAAGAGACTGACGATCTGCGATTGGTAGTCAATGGGGTTGGGTTGGGAGAGGAAGCCAGGATAAATGAGGAAGAGGAGGGTGGTGAGGAGATTCGCTGTCCTGAGCGGAGGGTTGAGACGCGAAGCGTTGAGACCCGCAGTCGAAGGGCGAACGGGCCACACCTGATTCAACAGCCACAACAAACTAACCGCGCTGAGGAAGCGGAACACATACGCGCTGACGTGATACGGAAGCGGGTCGTCGCCGAACAACTCATAGGCGGGACCCAACACATAGGCCCGCATGGGACGGTCGCGTTCGTAGGCGAGGGCAAAGTAGTCCGCGCCCTGGACGTGCGCGCCGTACATCAAGTACCAATCATCGTTGGCGTAGGTGAAGCGTCCGATGAAGGGGAGATACGTCAGCGCGGAGGCGATGAGTAGGAGGAGATACGGAAGAAAGCGCTTCATTTCCGTGCCGCCAGAAAATCGCAGATGGCGAAATCGAGTTCCTCGTCAATATCCCAGGCTTCTTCAGCGGGAATCTCGAACATCAGCGGCTTGTCTCCGATGCGGTGGTGCTTGCGGACGAGGTTCTCGCGCGTGAACAGGTACAGGCAGGAATTCTCCTCGTAGACGGGAGGCAGGTCTTGCGTCTGGATCAGTTCGAGCGGATTGTGGTTGATGGCGCGGCCGTCCTTGTCATAGAGGCGGGTTTGGAGGCGCGTCACCGAGAAGAGCGAATCGTATTTGGGGAAATCTGTAAAAAAAGTTTGGATGGCGCGGGAGACGGTTTCAGGTTTGAGCAGCGGGTTCGTGCTATGCGTTTGCAGGTAGAAGTCCGCTTGCACCTGCGCCGTGTCGTGGAGCAGGATGTCATTCATCGGGACGTCGTCGGCGCGGAGATGCTCGGGGCGGGGGACCAACTTCACGGTCGGGAAGAAGCAGCGCACGCCGTCCATCACAGGCTCGGAGTCGGTGTCCACCATCACCGTCTCGATCTCAGGGACGGCGAGCAGGGTCTCGAGGATGTGGTGAAAAAGCGGCTTGCCCGCCAACGGACGGTAATTTTTGCCAGGCACGCGCTGGCTGTGATGGCGCATGGGAACGAGAGCGGCAAGTTTCATGGGGGGGATTATACCGAATTGCCCCTTGAAAAGGAGATGGCCACTTTGCCAGTGACCGTCGCACATGATTTTAGTATGTTAGATTTTCGATCTTCTCGATTTTGCCTTTTTGATAAGCATATACTCCAAGCAAGATGCTGATAAAAGTTACAAAAACTGGAAACCAAGAAATGGAGTAGTTGTATATTGTCAACTGCCAATCATCACCGCAAATTATTGGTTCAGGTGCAAGCCAAACTGAAAGGCCAATAAATCCAAACAAGAACAATGCCCATAATGCGAATTCTGCGTTCGAAGATTTTTTTGATTCAAACTTCAAGAAATAATAATGCCCTATGAACATTGGCAACATTCGAAACATCCCGTTCCAAATGCTGTCAGCTTCGGTAAGCCAAATTGGAGGCAATGAAATAAGGTTTTTTATCGGCAGACAAGTCCATGTGTCGATTACTCCAAAGAAGTGCGTTCTTGGTATGACGATATGGGATGTAACACCCGAAGAATCTTTTAAAGCAATATAGAGATAAACCCATGGAAGAAATAATCCCAGCGTACCAAGAATGAGAGCAAAAATCGCTGCAATATTTGGTCGAAGCGGAATAGCGGAGACCAACTTCTGGAAAAATGTTTTCATGAAAGCCTCCCGATGGAATTGTGACGCGATGGAGAGTCTCTTCTTTTAAATTGCAAGGCGATTATATCCCTCATCAGCGCGAATGGAGTCCGAAGGACTTCGTATGTGAGTATGTGAGAACGGGGATTCATCCCCGTTCGGATCGCCAGTGTCGCGAACGCGCGTTGAAACAGGACAACCATCCAGACACGCGCCCCTTCAAGGCGCAGCCCGCGCGCCTGGAAACGAATCCCGCCCGACACGCGTCATCCAAGCCTCGGCCCCACCCCGACGTAAACGTCGGGGCTGATATACAAAGGCCTTCGGCCTAATCAGGTAAAATCAAACCGCCATGCTCGAAAAACTCCTCTTCATCCTCTGGCTACTCACCTGGACACTCGGCGGCCTGCTCCTCGCCTCCGCGGCCTTCCATCTTCCGCGGCGCCTCACCTTCGGTGTCGGCCTGACTCTCGGCGCGGTGACGCAAGTCTGGTTCGCCAACCTCTTTGGATTCTTCCTCCCCGCGCCCGCCGCGTTTTGGACTGGAGCGCTACTCACCCTCGCGCTGGGATTAATTTTCTCCTGGCCACTCAATTTCGATAAACTTCGCCAACTGATTCCCACATCCTGGGGACAAATCCTCGCGCTTCTCTTCCTCACCTACCTCTTCACCGCCATCGGCCGTGGCCTGCTGCTCTTTGAAGATTACCAAAACCTGCCCACCATCTCGCTCATGGCGCGCGGCGACATCCCGCCGACCTTCGCCCTCGACCCCAACGTCCGCTTCGGGTATCACTACCTCATGCTACTCTTCGCCGCGCAAGTCACCCTACTCAGCGGCATCGTCCCGTGGAACGCGCTCGACCTTACCCGCGGCTTCTTCTTTGCGCCGACTCTCCTGCTCACCTACCTCTGGGTCGGGCGCATGACGCGCTCCCGCCTCGCCGCGTACGCGGGCGCGCTCTTCGCGGCCTTTGCGGGCGGCGCTCGCTGGCTCTTGCTGCTCCTCCCCATCACTTGGGTCGCGTCCCTCTCGCAAAGCATCACCCTGCTCGGTTCCGCCGCTCAATCCGTCCCCGACCTCGCGCGCGGCCTCCTCCTCCCTTGGGCCATCAACGGCGGCGCGCCCCTGCCCTTCCCGTTCGCGTTCGTCAACGGCATCACGCCCCCGCTCATCCTCTCGCACGGCGGCTCGGGCATGATGGTCTCCGCGCTCACCGTCCTGATTCTCATCGTCTATCGTTTCGTCCGCGATTGGCGCGGCGGCCTCGTCATGGTCGTCCTCCTCGCCGCGCTCGCCAACCTCAGCGAACACGCCTACCTCGCCGCGTTCTTCGGCCTCGGGCTCGCGCTCCTCTTCCATTGGATTCGGACTCGCTCCATCAAAATTCCGCGGGACTTCCTTCCCTGGATCGGACTGGGCGCGGCCTCGGGATTTTTCGCGGCCTTCCAAGGCGGAGTCCTGACCGAGATCGTCCGCGGCCTTCTCGGACCTCGCGCGGGTGCGGTCTCCCAGGCCTCTTACTTCACTGTCGGCTTTTCCCTCAACCCGCGTCCGACGGTCATCTCTGGTCACCTCGGTCTCCTCGATCTGACGAATCCGCGTCAGCTCGTCGTTGCCCTCTTCGAGATCGGACCCATCCTGCTCGCGCTTCCCATCGTTGCGGTCTGGGGATGGAAGATGCTCAAAGCCCATCGCTGGTGGGACGCGGCCCTCGTCTTCGGCGGCGTAATGGGCATTGCCTCGCTCTTTTTGCAATACGAAGGCTCCGCAGGCGTGACAGCCACATCGCGTCTCTTTGGCGACCTGCTCACCCCGCTGACGTTATTCGCCGTCCCTCTCTTGTGGACATGGGCAAAGTCACGCTCCGTTCGCGTGAAGCAGACCCTTCTCTTGCTCGGCTTCGTCACCATCTTCGGTGGACTGATTCTCTTCGGCATCGAAATGACCGCCGCGCAAAAACCTGTTCTACCGCTGGCGATGCAACCGATGGACATCCAAATCTACAACGAGTATTGGGACAAGCTCGAACCCGATGCGCTAGTCTTCGACACTCTCCCCGCCCGCGCGGTGACCATCTTCGGCCGCTTCACCGACTCGAACGAGACGTGGTACGTGCCCAAGCAATCATGGATTGCGCTCGCGCAGAATCCCTTCCTCCGCGACCTGCGCGCCGCAGGCTACGATTATTTCTATTACAGCCTGATCAATTGGGAAAGTTTCTCCCCCGAAGTGCAATCCGCCCTCGAAGACTCCTGCGTCAAACTCGTCGTCCAAGCCGATGGCATCCGCAGTGATACCTTGCGTCCCTCATGGGTGCGTCTGGTGGATATTCGAGGGTGTGAGTAAGGTGATGTGGGGCGGATTGGCAATCCGCCAACTCACCAGCGGGATGTCATCCCGCTCCATGTATCAAACCCTTCGTGTAACACATTGCAGAACCCAGGTTTCTCGGAGAAACCTGGGTTCTGTTACTACACAAACTTAATCCGCCGCGCCGCGTACCAGACCATGCGCATCAGCAACATGCCGTGTTTCCAGCGTGAGATGTTGGTTGTGCCATACGTTCGCTCGCGGTAGCGGATGGGGAGGTCAACGATCTTGAGATTCAGTTTTGCCGCGCCGAAGATCAGGTCAAAGTCACCGAAGGGGTCGAAATCGCCGAAGTAGGCGCGGTTGGCGGCGATGCGCTCGTAGTCTTTTTTCCATAACACTTTCGTGCCGCACAACGTATCTTTGATGGGCTGTCCGAGCAGGGAGGTGAACGCCCAACTGAAGAATTTGTTGCCGAGGAAGTTCAACCCGCGCATGGCCTGTTTTTCCATCGGGTAGACCAGCCGCACGCCGTTGATGAATTCGCCGCGTCCCGAACGCAGGGCCTCGTAGAAACGCGGCAAATCTTCGGGCGGGACGGTGAGGTCGGCGTCGAGGATCATCAGGATGTCGCCAGAGGCCGCGTCGAAGCCCGCGCGGATCGCGTCCGCTTTGCCGATGCCCGATTGACGAAGAACGCGGCTTGACGTCGAAGGATGCGAAGCGATCTCGCGTTCGATGGCCGCGTAGGTGTCATCCTTGGAATGTCCCTCAACGAAGATCAACTCGGTAGCGCGTCCCATTTTGGGAGTCCGCTCGAAGATGGCGTTGATGTTTCCCGCCTCATTACGCGCCGCGATGACGACTGACACGCTCGGTTCTTCCACGGGGACGGGTTGCGGGCGCGCGATGATGAAGTTCGCCAGGGCGAGATCGCGGAAGACCGGCAGGCGGACGAGGAAGCGGTTGCAGAAAGCCGCCAACAGCGGGATGGGAAGCGGGAAGAGGATCTCGCGCCAGTCGCGGATGGTCTCGAATCCCGCCAGGTTTAACATGCCGCGCAAGTCGTCGGTGGTAAGCCAGTTCTGATCGAGCATCGGCGCGGCGAGTCGGACGCGTTGTGCGAGGGTGAGGATGGTCTGCCAAAGGTTGCTGTACACGTTGATGATGACGCGCGTCTGCGGCGTGCATAGCGGACGGATCTGCTCGAGGGCGCGTTGCACGTCCCAGGCGTCGTTGACGAAGTCGGAAAGGATGATAACGTCGAACGTCTCGTGGACGAACGACAGGTCGTGCGCGTCGGCGTGGACGAATTCAAGGTTGGGATGGCGCGCTGAGGCGCGGTTGACCATCTCGGAGGAAAAGTCCACGCCGAGGCCGCGTGCGGGTTCAACGGAGGCGAGCAGTTCGCCGAATCCGCTTCCAATTTCAAGGACGCTTTGTCCTGGGCTGACGAGGAAGCGATAGACTTCCTTGAGGCGTTTGTGATACGAGCCGCCCCAGCCGCGCCACGCGTCGCGCATGCGCGCCACCTTGTCCCATTGAGCGATGCGGGTTTGCTGGTAGGTTTGTCCTGCGGAATCGAAGAGGGGATGATTCATAAGGCTGATTTTACAGCAGAACCCAGGTTTCTCGTCCCCATCCAATCAACTTTTCCCCTTTTAAGATAAGGGCTGTCTACCCCCTTTTAGACAGCCCTTTCGTGCTAATTCGTACTAAAAGGAGGACAAACTATCGTTGAGCGTGCTGAAAATATTGCCGATGATCGGGCCGAGTAGCATGAGCACAGCAATGACAACAATAGCGACCAGAACAAGAATGAGCGCGTACTCCACCAAGCCTTGACCCTTTTCGGTCAGTCGGATGTTCATCGTTTTCACCTCCTTTCATGTTGGGATAAAAAACTTTAGCACAATCTATAATAAAACACAACTTCCAAATTTGACAGACTCTGTAACACAAGCGGTGGGTATGGAAGTGAATTGAAAGAAAGACGGGCTTCTTGTAAGATGGTGAGTGTCGAAGTCGCCACAGACAAGGAGCC